>JADHVR010000028.1 GCA_016783885.1 Bacteroidales bacterium | reverse complement strand
CATTTCTAAAAGCTTTAAGGTTTAAATAAACCTTAATAAATCCTTCCTGAAGAATATCGTCAGCCTCCATTTGATTTTTGGCAAAACGAAGGCATACACCATACATTTTAGGTGCAAAGCGCCTGTAGAAAGATTCTTGTGCTCGTGAATTATTCTGTAAGCACCGATCGATTAATTCCTCTTCAGAATACATTGATAAGTTGAAGTAAACCCTTATTGGGTTGAAAAAACCCCCGTATTAGTTGTAAATAATTAAAAATCAACCATTTTAAAAAAACGCGTAAAGTTACAAACTTTATTTGTATTTACCAATTTTTTCAATAAAGGATTTTAATCAAGATCACATAAAGAACGCATTCTGAAAAAGATACAGGCGTATAACACCTAAATATAATTCAAAGACAAGAAGTCATATTAAATGGTTGCATTAGTATAAATGGATATGGAAAAAGAGTATTGGTAACAAAGTCGGTATCGTTAAAAGGTTTGGGTAGTTATTTATAAAAAAATATTTACCTGATTTCCTATTTGCCAATAAAAATATATTTACTTTCGCCGTAAAAATTTTCAAACCATTTAAATTATAATAAAATGATCAACAGAATTTTAAGTTTAGTATTAGTGTCAGCCCTGATAATTGTTATATCAGGTTGTGACAACGCAACTCAAAAAAAATCGGAATCAACTGAACTTACCGAAATGCAAAAGAAACTGAATGAGTACGCACATGTAAAGCTTACGGCTGATATTTCGCATTTGAGCGATAATGAAAAAGAAATGCTCAAATTTTTGTTTGAAGCTGCCAAACTGATGGACGATATCTTCTGGTTGCAAAATATAGGTAATAAGGAAGAATTTCTTGCAACGATTGAGGATCCGGCTACGAAAGAATTTGCTGTGATCAATTACGGACCGTGGGATGAACTTGACAACCTCAAGCCGTTTATCGAAGGTTATGGTAAAAAATCTGCCGGCTCGGAATTTTATCCACACGACATGACAAAAGAAGAATTTGAAGCCTTTGATAATCCTGACAAAACCAGCCTTTACACTCTTGTCAGAAGAAATGAAAACGGAGGTTTAAAAACAGTTTGGTATCATGAGGCTTACAAAGACCGGGTTACCAAAGCTGCTCAATTACTGAAAGAAGCCTCCAAACTGGCAGGAGACAAAGAGTTTGCTCATTATCTTAAGCTCAGATCAGAGGCTTTATTAACCGACAACTACCTGCCGAGCGA
This sequence comes from Bacteroidales bacterium, assembly GCA_016783885.1. GTDB lineage: Bacteria > Bacteroidota > Bacteroidia > Bacteroidales > JAADJA01 > JAADJA01. Next base: position 42,145 of record JADHVR010000028.1, on the reverse strand, counting down.
TCTTGCGTGGATGGATATGAAAGATAATAATGTTGATCTTGTAATCGGACCAATTGAAAGTTATACCGATCAATTATTCGGATATAAGGCAGCTAACGAAGCTTTTATACTGATAAAAGATAAAGACTGGAGCGCTAAGCTTTCGAAGTATGCCAAATACCTTCCACAGCTTCAGAAAGAACTTCCTGTTGATCCGGTTTATAAACAGGAAATACCTGGCTCGAATGCTGATTTGAATGCTTACGATGTGGTTTATTATGCAGGCGATTGTAACATGGCTGGAAAAACCATTGCTATCAACCTGCCAAACGATGAGGAGGTTCATTTGAAGAAAGGATCACGTAAGCTGCAGTTAAAGAATGCTATGAAAGCCAAATTTGACAAAATATTGGTGCCGATTTCCGATATACTTATAACTGAAGATCAAAGGAAATACATCTCCTTCGATGCATTCTTCGCCAATACTATGTTCCATGAAGTTGCACACGGAATGGGTATTAAAAATACTATTGATGGCAAGGGAACGGTTAGAAAAGTATTAAAAGAACAATATTCGGCAATTGAAGAAAGCAAAGCCGATATTTTGGGTCTTTATCTTGTTACTAAGCTCCACGAAATGGGTGAATTTCCCGAAACCGACCTGATGAATAATTACGTTACTTTTATGGCAAGTATTTTTCGTTCGATTCGTTTTGGTATTGCCAGCTCTCATGGCAAAGCCAATATGATCAGATTTAACTTCTTTAAAGAAAAAGGTGCTTTCTCAAAAAATGAAGACGGAACTTATTCCATCAATTTTGAAAAGATGAAACAAGCTGCCACTGAACTTACTCAGCTTGTTCTTAAAATACAGGGAGATGGTGACTATGTAGCAGCCAAAAAGCTTGTTGAAGAAATGGGAGTTATAAATCCTGAATTACAGGCTGATCTGGATCGTCTGTCTGAAGCAGGCATTCCTATTGACATTGTGTTTGAGCAAGGACCGGAAATGCTGGGATTGTAAAGAGGAGGTAAATAGTAAATAAGTATATTTTCCTTATATACCTATACACTTATTTAATATTTTCCTTTTGTTCGTATTTGAACACAAAGCGTTTATAACCGAACATTATTACTTTGTATGCTCAAACATCAAGTATTGCATTTGTCTTTAAACCAATTCGTTAATTTTAATGGCATAATTTTCGGGTTATTGCCGTTTTTTGAAAATAGAATACAAAATAAATTTCATTAACCATAAAATTTTAATTAAAATGAAAAAGCTGACATTCTTACTTTTTGGGTTTCTTTTCTTTACGATTAATTCATTTTCATTTTCTCCGCCTGATGAAGGGATGTGGTTACCTATGTTTGTTGACAGGCTGAATTATGTTGATATGCAGGAGATGGGGCTGCAGTTGACCGCAGAAGAGATTTACAGTATTAATAACTCGAGTTTAAAGGATGCTATTGTCGGGCTTTCAACGAGCAGTACACCGAATGGATATTTCTGTACAGGTGGGATTGTATCGGACAAAGGTTTATTGTTTACAAATCACCACTGTGGATATGACATTGTCCAGCAGCACAGCTCACTCGAACACGATTACCTGGCTGACGGGTTTTGGGCAATGGATTTAAGCGAAGAATTGCCAAACGAAGAATTAACTGCATCATTCCTTATCAGAATGGATAATGTAACTGATAGTATAATTCCGTTCCTCTCAGATACTTTGACAGAAGCAGACAGACGTTCAAAAATAAGAGAAACCAGGAACAGGCTTAAAGAAGCAGCCTCTGAAGACGGCAAACATCATGTGGTTGTAAAAAGTTTTTTCGGAGGTAATGAATACTACTTATTTGTTTACGAGGTTTACGAAGATGTAAGGCTGGTTGGTGCACCACCATCATCAATCGGTAAATTCGGAGGAGATACCGATAACTGGATGTGGCCAAGACACACAGGCGATTTCACTATTTTCAGAGTTTACTCAGCTCCTGACGGTTCTCCGGCAAAATACTCAGAAGAGAATGTGCCGCTCAATCCAAAACATTTCATTCCCGTGTCAATTAAAGGAGTTGAAAAAGATGATTTCGCCATGATATGGGGATACCCCGGAGGAACAAACCGCTATATGACCTCTTATGGAGTTCAGTATAATGTAGAAGAATTTGCACCAGCATTAATTGATCTTTTAGGAAAACAGCTTGAGATATTGAAAGAAGACATGGATGTTGATCGCGAAGTGAAAATTAAATATGCATCCAATTATGCAGGGCTGGCAAATGGCTGGAAGTATTTTATCGGTCAGTCAAGGGGAGTTAAAAAATTGTACGTGATTGATAAGAAAAAAGAGATTGAAAAAGATTTCACAAAATGGGTAAATGCTGACGAGGCAAGAAAAGAAAAATACGGTGACGTATTAAATGAAATTGAGCAAGGATACGATAAATTAGGTAAAATGGTTGAACCTTTGATGTATATAAATTTAGGTTTGATGGCGCCTGGTATTGTTTCTTTTGCTCAGGAATTCACTCAATATCAACAGCAACTGGAAGATATTAAGGAAAATCCCGAGGCTCCGACAGAAACGGCAGAAAGCCTGAGAGAATCTGCCAAAGAACATTTCAAGGATTACAACGCGCCGACTGATAAAAAAATACTTGCCGGTTTGTACCAGATGTATGCGAATAATATACCGGAGGATGAATACCCTGATTTTTTTAAAGAGATAAACAAAAAATATAAAGGTGATTTTAATAAATATGCTGATTATATTTTTGAAAAATCCATTTTTACAAGTGAAGATAAAGTGAATACTTTCCTCGATAACCCCAGCGCAAAAAAATTAGTTAGAGATCCTGCTTTAATACTTGCAGGAAATGTTATGGGATCGTTGATGGCTGCTGGCGGTCAGTACCGGGCTGCACAAACAGCGCTAAATCATGGGAACAGGTTGTTTATTGCCGGATTACGTGAAATGAATCCTGATAAAGTTTTCTACCCCGATGCCAATTCAACCTTGAGACTTTCTTATGGTTCGGTGCTGGATTATTACCCTGCTGATGCTGTTCATTATGATTATATTACACATCTAAGCGGTGTAATGGAAAAAGAAGACCCGGATAATGATGAGTTTATCGTGCCTGCCAAACTGAAAGAGCTTTATGAGAAAAAGGATTATGGCAGGTATGGAAAAGACGGGAAATTGATCGTTGGCTTTCTGACCACTAACGACATTACCGGCGGAAATTCAGGAAGCCCTGTTATTAATGGTAACGGCGAGCTGATAGGACTGGCATTCGACGGTAACTGGGAAGCAATGAGCGGCGACATAGCCTTTGAACCGGAATTACAACGGACCATTTGTGTTGATTCACAGTATATTTTGTTCATCATAGATAAATTTGCAGGCGCACAAAACCTGATAGATGAGTTGACGATAATTCAATAAGAAATAACATAGAGTAATTGATTCAGAGACTGTCTTAAAAGCTTGTAATAACAACTTTTGAGACAGTTTCTTTTTTAATATAAATTTTTTGAGAGGTGGAATTAATATTTTCGGTTAAACACATTTCTCATCATATTAAATATAAATTTCTATTTTTCGTTACAAATATGCGTGTTATATGTAAATAATTTTTTCTTGCATTTTATGATTTTATTACATAAATTTGCGAATTAATAAAAGGAAAAATTATGCCCTCAATATCAACATTCTATGGAATCATAATCTACATGTATTTCATGGATAATAAACAACACAAGCTTCCACATATTCATGTCAAATATCAAGAGCACGAAGTTATTGTGTCGATCCCTGAAGGCAATATTCTTGAAGGGAGTATACCAACCCCCAAAATGAAGCTTCTACAGGCCTGGATTGAAATACATAAAGACGAACTTATAGCTAATTGGGAGTTAGCAGTATCCGGAGAGCAACCGTACAAAATTGAACCATTGAAGTAAAACGATGAACCCAAGAATAAGTAAAGTATCCGCCACTGACAATTATCAATTAAACCTTGTCTTTACTAACGGTGAACAGGGGATTTATGATTGTTCTAAGCTACTTGATTTCGGAGTATTCAAAGAGCTAATAAACAAACATTATTTCAATCAAGCGAAAGTAATTGATGGCACAGTAGTATGGCCTAATGAACAAGACATTTGTCCGGATACCCTGTACTTAGACTCAGTAAAAGAGAATGCCTGACAATTACACAAGAGTAAAGATTATGGCTTGTATGTTTTATTTGTGATTGATAAATTTGCCGGTGCAACAAATTTAATTGAAGAGTTGACAATAATTCAATAAGGCTTTTTAAACATTTAAGAGAGGGGCTTGGTTATAATCAAGCCCTTTTTTAATAGCGGAAGCTCTTTCGGATTTTAGGGTTGGAATTAGGCAAGGCTAATCCGAAAGTTAATATCCAAAGTAGTAATAGTTTTTGTTTCGATTTTTCTTTAGTTTTGCTCCTAAACTAAAATTATTCACCTATGCGATTTACATCACTATTACTTTTAACCTGCTTACTGTTTTTTATCAACAACAGCTTTACACAGGAAACCAAATCCGAACGCAAGCAACAAAAAAAACTGGAACGAAAGGCAAGGGATAAATACTTAAATGCCGGCATTGGCTTTGCATGGATGAGCGCAAAAGATAAAGCCACCTCACCTCTGCTTTATTCCGGATTAATTGGCTTAGGTAACCTGGAATACCTCGTTCATTCCGATAAACTGATTAAAACCTTTGACCTGGCAGTAGGAGCAGGTTATCTGAAAACCAATAAAGATACACATTATGGACTGACAAGAGGATATGAAATCGGTATTTACTTCAATTTTCGGTTTGCGCATATATACAGGGTAATGCAGTTAGCAAATAATAAAATCAACTGGTATCTTGGACCTGCTTTGGATTTTTCAAACTATTCGAGAATCAATTACAAATATGGAAATGCACTGTATAATTACGAATATATGACCGGGGTCGGATTGTCAACCCGGTTTGAGTTTCCATTCAGTTACAAAAGTAAAGATTGTAAATTACTTGGCATGAAATTACGCCGTCGCGACCGTGATCTCAGGTTAAGCTGGCAACTTTATTTCCCGGTTTTCACCTCTATCTACCGTCCGGGTTATGTTACAATAATAAATTTTGCCGACCCTGAAACACCGTTAATAAACCCCGATAACCTGAAAACAGGACTCTTTACTTATTTTCATATCAGTTCGGAGGTTGAACTTTATTACAAACTTCACAACGGAAACATGCTAAAATTAACCTACTTATGGGAGTTCCATCAATACAATCCGGGTTATAACAAAGTTCAGGGAGCAATGAATGGCTTGTATTTCTCCTTTGTTTTTAAGCTTAATAATAAAAATAAGGCTAAGGCTGAGAAAAATGAATTAAATTAATATCAAATGAAAAAGATAATAATCATTATTTCCGCTGTTTTTTTACTTGCCTCTTGTGAGAAGGTTTTATTAGAAAAAGATCCGGCAAACAATCCTTTTGAGAATTTCGAAAGCCTATGGAAAACAGCGAATGAAAAATACTCTTTTTTTGAGTATAAAAATATTGACTGGGATGAGGTTTACAATATTTACCGCCCGCAGATCAATGATAATATGTCTGATGAACATCTGTTCTACGTGTTGGGTAACATGCTTACTGAATTACGCGACGGACATGTTAATCTTGTGTCTCCGTTTAATATTTCGCGTTACTCTTTTCAATATCCCAACCCTGAAAACTTTAATTTCAGGCTTCTTAAGGATAATTATATCGGATGGGACTATAACATAACCGGCCCGTTAATTAATACTTTTATTGAAAGGAGCGGACATCTGATCGGTTATATTTATTACGGCTCATTTTCACAGATGGTAAGCACCTGGCATATTGACTATGTTATTTCACGATTCAGGAACACCAAAGGTATCATCCTTGACATGAGGAGTAATGGCGGAGGGACGGTTACTAATATTCACACAATTGGCAGCCGTTTTGCAGATAAGAAAAGGCTGATTTATTCCTCAGCATTGAAAAATGGTTCAGGGCATAATGATTTTGGCGATCCTGCCGAAGTCTATATGGAACCCGGTGGTAGCAGGCAATATACCAACAAAGTGACCTTTTTGACAAATCGTGGATGTTTTAGCGCTACCTCATTATTCTCCACAGCTATGAAAGCCTTTCCTCATATTATTCAAACTGGTGATACAACCGGTGGAGGGTTGGGCGCTCCTGCAGGCTTTGAATTACCCAATGGCTGGTCATACAGATTTTCTTGCTCCAGAACTATTTCAGCAGATGGGCATAATTGGGAAGATGGCGTACCACCCGATATTGTTGTTTGGATGGACCCGCAAAATGAAGCACAGGGAATTGATGATATTATGGAAAGGGCGATAGAGGAAATTATTGAAGATTAAATTTTTTTATCCCATTGTCGGGAATAATAATGGAAAAATCATTTGGTGATGAATATGTTTTTAAAAGGAGAAAGAAAATTAATAATAGTTAATTATCAGAAAAAATTATACTGTTTCATGGTATTTATTATTTCTTTTTTAGAACCTAAATGGCAATTATCAGTATAAAATATTTATAAGATTTAGATGTGCTAATAAAATAATTAAACAAATGTCCAAGGATTTTAAAATATATCTTACAATAGCTTTTTCTGTGCTTATACTTTCTTCTTCGGCACATCGCAACATCTTTATCAACTATTCATTAGAAGAAGGCCTTCCACAATCGAGCGTAATATCTCTTTACCAGGATCATAATGGCAATATCTGGATAGGTACGCAGGGGGGTGTTTGTAAATACAACGGAAAAACATTTACAACCTTTGATACAAGGCATGGATTGGGCGGGAATTATATTACTGCTATTTCACAGGATAAAAAAAGAAGATATTGGTTTGGTCACAGGTACAAAGGTTTATCGCTTATGCACGGAAAAGATATTTTACATATCCAACTGACCAAAGAAAGGATTAATGTGATCAGGGAGGATTTGAACGGAAATATCTGGATCGGTACAAACGGGGATGGAATTTTTATTCTTCCAGTGGATAAAGAGGTAAAAGCTGAAAATTTTATTCAGTTATCCACTCATTCTGATTCAACAAAGTCAAAAATATATGACATCTTTATAGAAGATACCGGCGAACTATGGGCAGGAACTGATGACGGTATTAAAATCATTAAATTCGGCAATAATTTGCAGCAACCGGAAATATCCGAATTTAATACTGAAAACAATCGTTTACCTTTTCAAGATGTCCTTTCTATTACACAGGATAATGATTCTGTGATTTGGTTGTTGGGTTATGACGGATTGGCTGAGGTGCATAGAAAAAAACATCCGGCTTTCAAAAAAGTTGATTATTTTCCTTTTAACGGAAATATACAACTAAACTTCCTTCATATTATAATTTGTGATAAAGCAGGCACAATTTGGGGTACAGGTGATTATGGAATCTTTCAACTGAAGGATAAAGTTTTTAAATTTTATACACCGAAAACCGGATTGTTTAATGATCAGATTAATACAATGATGCAGGATTATGAAGGTAATATCTGGATAGGATCTATGAATTCGGGTATGTATAAATACTCAGGAGATAAATTTTTAATTTTTGATATACAGTCCGGATTAATTGATAATGTAGTTAATTCCGTTATTGAGGATAACGAAGGAAATATTTGGATTTCTACCGAAAAAGGAGTTAGTAAATTCGACGGAAAAAAATACCGGCATTTTACAACCCAAAATGGTTTATTGAGCAATTCGGTTGATGTACTTTTCGAAGACTCCCGGGGTAATATCTGGATGGGTTATTATCTTGATGGGGGTTTAATGAGATATGATCCGCGATCGGAGAAATTCAGGACTTTTACAACTGACGATGGCTTGATCACCAATTCCGTACTTACTATTAATGAAGATAAAGAAGGAAATGTGTGGTTTGCTACTTTGGGAATCGGTGTTTCAAAATATACATATCCTGATAAGGGAACCCCTGAAAAATTTGAGACTTATACTGTTGAAGACGGGCTTTGCAGTAATATTATCTGGACAATTCATAAAGACAGACAAAGAAACCTCTGGTTTGGCAGTGATAATGCAGGTTTAACAAAATACGACGGTAAAAGCTTCACAACTTATAACGAAAAAGACGGGCTGACAAGCCTGAGCGCCGGTGCCATTACACACGACAGCAGAAATAATTTATGGATCGCAACTATTAGCGGTATCTTTAAATTTGACGGCACGCAATTTACTAATTACAGTTTAGAAGATGGCCTTAGTTCAGATAGTCCATACACCATTATATGCGATGATTTGGATTATGTATGGATTGGAACAAATTCGGGAATAGATAAATTTGATCCGGTTACCGAAATTTTTAAACATTACGATAAAGCAGACGGTTTCATTGGTATTGAAAGTAATCAGAATGCTATTTGTAAAAGTCGTGATGGAATTTTGTGGTTTGGAACCATGAACGGAGTAGTCAGGTTCGATCCTGCCAAAGATCATTTGAATACAATTCCTCCGGTTACGACGATTGAAAATATAAAATTATTCTTCAATGATTTTGATTACAACAGTTATTCAGATTCGATTCATCCGGAAACTCTTTTACCTGCCGGCATGGTTTTACCTTATAACAAAAACCATCTGACATTTGGATATATTGGAGTCAGCCTGACGGCGCCTGATAAAGTCTGGTATCAGTATAAACTTGAAAACTTTGATACTGATTGGAACCCGCTGACTCAATCAACGATTGCCCCATACACAAATATTCCTCCGGGCGATTATATCCTTAAAGTCAGAGCCTGCAATAATGATGGTTTCTGGAATGATAAACCGGTAAGTTTTTCATTTACAATTCAACCCGCGTTTTGGCAAACCTGGTGGTTCAGGATTTTAGGTTTTTTTCTTATAATAAGCCTTATTTATATATTTATTATGTTTAGGATCAGAAATATCAAAGTGCAAAAAGAAAAGCTGGAGCGGTTGGTAAATGAAAAAACCCTTGAATTGCAACAGGAAGCCAAAGAACGTAAAATAGCACAGGAAAAAGCGGAACAGGCTGATAGGCTTAAAACAGCTTTTCTTGCAAATATGTCGCATGAGATACGGACACCGGTGAGTTCAATTATCGGTTTCGCTGATCTTTTAAAAGAGGGTGCTACAGATAATATTGATAAAGATAAATATCTCGATCATATCGTTATGAGTGGAAAAAACCTGCTTAATCTTATTAATGACATTATTGATATATCAAAAATTGAAGCCGGTCAAATAAGAATTAAAAAAGAAGAATTAAGGTTAAACAGTCTGATGGCAGAAATATTTACGACTTTCTATGAAGAAATTAACAAAAAAGAAAAGGATATAATTTTAAAGATTAAAAGAGGTACGCCTGATAAGAATTTCACAATTATTACCGATCCATACCGGTTGCAACAAGTTTTATCGAACCTGATTGGAAATGCTCTTAAATTTACCGACTCGGGATTTATTGAGTTTGGATATAGCATTGAATCATCGGATAAATTACTGTTTTTTGTTAAAGACAGCGGAATCGGTATCCCTAAAGACAAACAGGAGATCATTTTTGACAGATTCTTCCAGGTTGAAGAGTCATACACTAATAACAAAGATGGTACAGGCTTAGGTTTGGCGATTTCTATAAAACTGACCGAGCTTCTCGGAGGCAAAATATGGGTAGAGTCGGAATTAGGAAAAGGCTCGACATTCTTCTTTGCCATATCTTATAAAAGTGTTGAAAAGGGTCTGAAGTTTGACGAAGACATCGAAGCCAAAGAGATTGATTATAATTGGGAAGGAAAGAATATCCTTCTGGTGGAAGACGAATATATTAACTATTTACTGATTGAAAATTACCTTAAACCTCATAACGTAAATATTATCGGGGCTGCTGACGGTATTTCTGCTGTTGAAATATGCCGTAAATCACCCGATAAAATCGACCTCGTATTAATGGATATTAAAATACCGGGCATGAACGGATATGATGCAACAAGAGAGATTAAAAAGCTGAATAAAGACATACCTGTTATTGCTCAAACCGCTTTTGCTATGGTAGAGGAGATGGAAAAATGTCAGGAGGCAGGATGTGATGATTACATTGCCAAACCTTACGATGGGGATAAGCTGCTGGCGAAGGTAAATAAATTTCTGGCAAAGAAATAAAGCCTTAAACCCTGAGATCATTATTACTGAAAGGTTTAACAGATGAACAAAAAATCCCCACACTGTGTAGAGAATTGACCTGGTCAAAAACAGATGCCCAAAGAGTTGCTTGCAAAAAAATTACATCATGTAATTGAAATGGGAAAAACCCGAATTGATAAGAAAGAAAATTAATTTGATTCTGCCAATTTGTTGAAGTCAACAAATTGGTCTTTATAATATTTTTTACTGCCTTCTACTTCTTCAAAACCAACTCTCTAAACTTCTTCTCATTCCATAAATCCATCATCTCTTTAAATTTTTTATAAGAAGAAACAGGAATGGTCTTTTCAGAGATCTCAAATGAACGTTTTATCTTCACCTCATTATTATTTTGAACAATTTCAATGAATAGCTTTCCGAAATCCGCCTGTCTTTCAATTTTTTCAACCTGTTGTATGAGCTTAACACCTTGGGGTAAAGTAATAGTAAACTCATAGCTTTCATTGATAGTAAACGGAATTTCAAGAGGCGTTTCCCTTTCGGCATTCAGGTAGTTCAGGTGCCAGCTTTGAGTTCCTTTGCTGCAGGCAGGAATTTCAAAGAAATAATAATTTGCCTGGTTTTTCAAAGGTTTCTCATTTTCAATATCATATTTGATAATTGATCGGGTCTGTGCACAATTCTCAAGTGAGAACTCTTTGACATCTTTTGAAGACAAACCTCCTGAAAGTACTTTTTTTGCATACGCTGAATCTTCTTTCAATTTAAAGTATGGATTTGCCTGATGAAAAAGAACAGCTTCTAGTTTTCCGGAGCATTTTAAAGAGTCATCAAAAATGAGTTTTCCTTTCAGTGAAATTTTATTATCAGGTTTCTCAATATTTTCCCTGCGCAATGGTTTATCAGGATTCAAAGCGAAAACTGCCATGTTTTCCATTCCGAAAACGAGGTTTTGGTCTGAGATGCTTGTCGGCGATAAATACAGTTGCTCGCTTTCCTTCGGATTTGCCTGCACCCGGAAGTCCCTGATAAGTTGCAGGCAGCCTGTCTTTTTATCATAAAACACTGAAGGCATCACCATTACAGGTTCTGCATTGATACCTGCCTCGCGTAAAAGACTGACCAATAAAATGCTTTTCTCAAACTGTGTCCCGCCGTTGCTGTTCCATGTCTCAATAGCCTGCCTTGCCTGAAAGCTCGTGTATTGTGGCGGGATATTGTAATAGTTAATATCGTTCACCACAAGTTCCTGAAGTTTCAAAGCGACCATCAGGTCATTTTTGTCATCTTCCTTGATTTTTGTGATAGCCTCCGACATTTTTTTATCTGTTTTGAAATTAAAAGCACCCTGGTCAGTAATAAACTGGTAAGCCTCCTCCATTGTCGCAGTGCTGAATACCAGTCTCGGAAAATTAGCGCCATATTCCGGCTGGAATGATTCATGCGGACGTTCGCCGATTCCGTGAAAAGTAAATTTGTAAATTTTCATTCCCTTTTCTTCTTTTATTTCCGGTGCGGTTCGTATATTAAAGACTTTGTAGTTTAGATTTTTGGCAGCAGGGATATTAATAATAATGATTTCCTCTGCTACAGGAGAGGATTCCGTGATTTGTTCATTTCCCATAAGCGCCGGATAATATCCTTGTTTTGTGTGGATAGTATAATCAAGTTCGATGGTAGCATTGAGTTCCAAACCGGTATGGGTAACTACCATTTCACGCAGGTGGTTGTAATAAGGTGCATTGGCAGCGAATCGTGGCAGCACCTCGTTAAAGGCATTATCAGGGGTTTGAACCACATTTCCGTTTTCCTGGGTTGTGAAACTTTTATTAATGGTCAGCTCCTGGTATTGCGGGTTGTAAATAATGAAAGTTTCACCATACAGCCTGTTAAAGGAAAAATGGGTTAACAGCTTGAGTTTTTTGTAATAATGAAAATCCATGCTGCCATCTTCGTTAAGGGTGTATTCTTTAATTATTTTTTCAAATACAGCATCTGATGTCGGTTCCTGCGCTTTAACAATGCTAATATAAAAGCAAATAGTAATTAATATAATATATTTCATAATATGTTATTTTTTTTTCGATAAGTCAGGTTTTCCATCCCTTCCTGTCCATTCTCAACCTGACATGTCTGTTTGTAATTTTGTATAAATAATCAATAGTCAATCAATAATTTCCAAAATCACCGGTTCTTCTGTAATTTTTTTCTGCATCATCACTGCTTCCCTGAACGACCCCCAATCATCCGGTTCATATATTCTCTTTTTGAATTTCAGGTTTTCGAATACCATTAGTTTATCACCTTCAACCTTATATCCCCCTTTGAAAGATGCGGCTGGTCCGCTCGACATGGGTGTATCGGGGATGTAAACCGAAGTTACGTTTTTTGGTAATTTAACGGTTTCTTCTAATTGAACCTGTCGTGAACACCTGTCGCGAAAATTATATTGGCGCTCATCCAGGTCAGTGCTGAAATAAAGGTGAGTCATTGCCCTTTTGAAAATATTGGAAACAACCAAAGGTGTAAAAATTATTTCCTCATCCGTTATAATAGCATAATCAGGGATTCGAAATTTGATGTTTATGTTGATAGGTCCTGACATATAATTATATGGTTCACCATAATTCATTTCAAAAATTTCGGCACGGGGATGTACCCTGATTAATTCTCTTTTTAGTGTTGCATTCCAGTTCGATTTGTAATTGCTTGTAAACATTCTTCTGATAGCCGCATCCGTTTGTCCTTCAGCTTCAAGGATAAATTCGCCTTCTAATGTGCCGTCAGATTTAAGAACTGAATTACCGATAATTTTTAAATAATGGTTTTCCGGGGGCGATACCGGTGTAATCTTCAGGTCTGCACCTTCGGGTATGCCTGGCAGGTAGTTCTGCTGCTGTTCGGCGCTCGACCATAACTCACGCAGGAAAGGAACCCATGTCGGATCGAGTAAATGATACTTTCCGTCTGAGAGTTTTACTAATGTAACACTATGATTGAACTGATCGGCAGGAATATAATCAATGCGTGAGCCTGCCATAGTCATGGCAGGATAAGATTCAAAGCCTGCTGCCCGAAGAAAAGTAATCAGCATACCGGCTTTATCTTTACAAACACCACAACGGTCGGTAAAGTTCATTTCGCCATTGTGTAATGTATAACCTTCTCCCTCGCCCATTGATATTCCCGAATACCTGATATTGTCGGCTGTCCAGTGCGTCAACCTGGAAATTGAATCCATTTCATCTTTCGCACCTTCGAGTATCTCTTTTACTTTAGCATCAATATCCGGAGTCGATTCAAAGCTGCCAAAATCTTCATTCACACCATAAAACCAAAGCGATTTGGCTTTCCAGTCGGGGCTGGTTGATAAAAGCAGTTTCGGAAATTCATCGGAACGGGCTACCATGCGAGGTTCTCGTTTAGGTTGTGAGAAATCATTTTTTGTGAATGTATAAACCCATTTGTTTTCTGTCGGAACCAAAGATGATCTCACCTCGCCATTATAAAACTCGTATTGAAGGAATTTATCTTTTGGAATTTTAACCTGGTAAACCTTCTCGATTACCGGATCGGAACTCCAGAATTCCACGATGTCGTAAAAATGCCCTCTCATGGGGGGAATATACTTATCATCATCCCCATCCAATAAAAGTGCATACGTAAATCCTTTTCTGAAAAGAAAAACCTCAACAGCATCACCAGGTTCAAGCCTGCCAACTTCTATCATCTTTTCACGCGACCCCCAGTAAATAGCACGGGCAGGAGCAGGATAGTCCAGCACTTTCGACATGTCCAGTTCTTCAACCTCACCAGACTTGCGGTAAATATTTACCTGTTTGATCTCTATATAAGCCGAAAGCGGGTCGTAACCGAATTTGATAACCGCATTGTTTTTTGCTCCTGCCGGGCTCAAAATCTTAATGAGTTTATGGATGTCCACATAACTCAAACCGGTTTCCTGTACATCAACCATTGTACTGTCGAAAATAATAAGGGAATTTTTACCAGGGTAATCTTCTGCATTACCAGCATTATTTATCAACTCAATTATCTGTGGATTAGCCCATGTTGAAAAATTCAACGAAATCAGAATCAATAAGGCATAAGTTCTTTTTATCATATCTTGATATTTTTAAGAAAAACGGACAAATATATAAACAATATCAGATTAATTCTGTTTATTAAAAATCTTTTATTCTCTTTTTTGTATAAAATACCTTGTCATCATATCTGAACATTCCTTTTCCAAAACACCTTGAACAACTTCTGTTTTGGGATGTAAAAGTGTCCCTTTAATTTTTGTATATCCTTTTTTTTCATCCTTTGCCCCATAAACGATTTTCCCAATCCTTGTCCAGTAAGCGGCTCCGGCGCACATTACACAAGGCTCTACAGTTACATAAAGCGTGCATTCATCCAAAAATTTTGAACCGAGGTAATTTGAAGCAGCCGTAAAAGCCTGCATCTCGGCATGGGCAGTAACATCGGTGAGCCGTTCGGTAAGATTACAGGCTCTGGCAATGATTTGATTGTTGCATATAATAACCGCCCCTATCGGCACTTCATCAGCTTCGAAGGCTTTTTGCGCCTCTTTCAGGGCTTCTTTCATGAAGTGTGTATCCGAAAATATAGAGAAAGGCATAAACAAATATTTTAAAACTTAAAAGTAATAATGTTTATTTTTGTGATATAACTAAAATTTAAAAAGTACAATATTATGAAACAAAAAGTATTTTTATTCGGATTAATTTTTATTATCACAAATTTTTTAACCGGTTTTTCAGCTTATGCTGATGCCGTTGATTTTCAAACCGCTCGAAAGGCGGCGCATCAAAAATTGTTCGAACTTAGTAAAGCAGGTATTTTATCTATTAAAAACGATAAGAATATTTATTACAATAAAGAGGGAAAAGCCCTGTTCTATATTTTTGAGTTAAATCCATCAGGATATATAGTTGTAACAGGCGATACCGACCTGCCTCCGGTTATTGCTTATTCATTTGAAAACGATTATCAATTGACTGGTTCGCAGGAAAACATTCTTATTAAGTTGCTTATTTCTGATATTAAGTTGAGGCTAAAAAATATAGACAATTTGCCTGATAAAATTATACAGCAAAGAAACAATGATTGGCAAGGCCTTCTTAATGAAGAAATAATTAAAAAATCTTCGGACCTGTTTCAGCAATGGCCACCTGAAGGAACCACATCAACAGGCGGTTGGCTGGAATCAAACTGGACGCAAAGTTCGCCTTACAATAATTTTTGCCCGATGGACCCGGTAACTAATATAAGGAGTGTAGCCGGATGCCCTGCAGTTGCAATGGCTATGATCGTAAATTATTACGAAACAATAAATGATACATATTTTACTGATGATGACGATTATTACCATGCTTATGCCGGAAGAAATTACTGGATTGATGATGATTTTGAAGATCTTGATTTCCCGTCTTTCCCAACTCTTAATGCACATCTCGACACCCTGACAAATTGTTATATAAATCATACAACGTTAAAGCCTGATGAAAAAGCAGCTTTGACTTTTGCTTGTGGAGTAGCTGCACATCAGGTTTATACTTCGAGCATATCAGGAACTTTTGGAGTAAGCCAGGCTTATGATGCTTATATGAAATTCAGTTTTGAAGATGCTTTGCTATTAGATGAAAATGATACTGCTCTTTATACTTATTTATCGCAAAATATGATGGATGCCCGCCCTGTACACCTTGCTGTGGTTGACCCTCCGGGAACAATGGGCCATAATGTGGTTATTGACGGATATAATACTGATGACTATTATCATTTGAATTTTGGATGGGGTGGAAGCTATAATGGCTGGTATCTTTTGCCTGATGAAATTCCTTATGGATTAACTGTTATAGAAGGGGCGATCGTAAATATTGCTTACCCACCGGTTTATACAACCATACTGAAGAACAAGTTGGATATTGTTGATTTTTCTCTTGAGATTTCTCCAAACCCGGTAAAAAATTATGCTGAAATAAATTACTCTCTTGATGAACCTGCTAATGTAGTAATAGAAATATTTAATATAACTGGGCTATTGGTTCAAACCCTGGTTAACGACGATATGGATGATGGAATTTGCAAATATACCTGGAACTTAAATTGCTCTGGTGCTTCTAAAATAAAAGATGGGATTTATTTCTGTCGCTTACGGGTCAATGATATGTCAGAAACTAAAAAATTTATCATCCGGTAAATATTTTTGGAGATTTTGAGGAAAATGAACTCGATGCTGAATCGAAAGAATTTATTGTGATTTGTAGCAAGCAATAAAATTTTTGATTTAAGAAAATATTATCAGAATAAATCAAGATTAAAAGAAAAAAGTAGGCCAAAAAGAAAAAGTCAACATATATATTACATAATTAAAAAAAGGTTAAAAATGGTCAACCTTATTCAGGCATGGTCAATGATTAAACCTGAAACTTGGAACGTGAAACCTGGGACATGAAATCTGTAACCTGAAACAGAGCTTTTCCAATCTGTGTCTGAGATTTCTGACTTCTCCGCTATTAACAACCACCTGTTAGCTTATTTTTTAATTTTATTGAACCAATGGTTTTTTTTCATATAATTTTGTTATGTGATGAAACACTCATGTTTTTTATAATTAGACACACAATGGGATGATTAAATGTGAATGGCAAATAGTTAACGTATTACAAATTATAAACATTATGAAACCAGACTAAAAACAAAATGGGATCAGTTAAAAAATATATTCTGATTGTTTTATCTGCTTGTATTGTTTTGGCAGCCGGCTATTTCGGTTACAAATATTATCGTGAGTTAAAAAATCCTGTATTACCTGCCATTGGGGCAATACCTGAAAACGCTGTTTTTTTTGCCGAATTTAATAACACCCCGGCAACATGGAATAAACTTGCAGACCACACCGACTTGTGGAAAGAGCTTATACACATTAAGCCTATCCATCAAATTCACCGGCAATTAAGCCTTCTCGATTCACTTATCAAAACTGATAATGTAATAAGCGAAATAATTGAGCAAAATAAAGTCCTGGTATCGGTGCATCCTGTTGATACCGGTCGTTTCGATTTGCTTTTCCTTGTTGAATTTCCTTCCTTGAGCCAGGAATATACGATAGAAAATTTTATAAAAAAAGCCCTTGGTAATAAAAGCATTGTTTTTCAGAAAATTCATAACAAAGTTAAAATCAACACGGTTAATATTGCCGGAACGGAAAGGTTATTTTACTGTGCTGTTTGCAAAGGTGTTTTTTTGGGAAGTTTCAACGAGTCATTTGTAACAGCCGCCTTAAATCAACTTAATTCCGGTAAGCCTGTCGAACGCGGTGCAGGATTTCAAAAAATCATGCTTACTGCCGGGAAAAAGGTGGATGCAAATTTTTTCCTGAATTACCGGTACTTTCAAACTTTTCTTAGCAAATACACACATCCGGCAACCTCATCTTCAGTAAAACACTTATCTGAATTCGCTCAATGGTCGGAAATTGATCTTATTATAAAAAACAATGAGCTGCTGCTAAACGGATACACCGTAACTTCAGATTCTTCAGGACAGTTTCTCGATTGTTTCAGGCAGGAACCTCAACCGGTCGATGTAATTACTATCCTGCCTTATGATGTTTCTGTATTGCTTGATTTTGGGTTTGAGGATTTTGAAAAATTTATTTCAGGGTATAAAAATTATTTAAAAAACATCCAGGTCCCGGATGATTTAAAAAGCAGCTTAAATAAGATAAACAGAAAATATGGAGTCAACCTTCAAAATCAGTTTTTTTCATGGATAGGTAATGAGGCTGGGATAGCTTTTGCCGAACCGGCAGGAAATACCGGAAAAAACTGCTATGTATTCTTTCGGACAAATGATATTAAAAAAGCTGCGCAGAATTTATTTAAAATTGCTCAAAATGCCGACAGACGTACAGGAAAGGAGCAATTCGCCAGGGAATACAATGAATACCGGATCGGAAGAATAGACATTCCCGGCTTTATTCCTGAAATATTTGGTCCATGGTTTTCTCATCTGAAAAATAACTATTTTATCACTATTAAAGAATACGTTGTTTTTGCCAATAACCCCGAAGCCCTGATACATCTGATAAATTGCTTTTACAAACAAAAGACCTTATCGGAGAATTTTAATTACCAGGCTTTCTCGGATAACATTTCCGAGCGATCAAACATTTACCTTTATTGCAACATCAAAAAATCGCTCGATTTAATAAAGCCTTTGTTAAATAAAGAATTAGAGACACACATCGAAAATAACGAGGATGTGATTCAAACTTTTGAAGGGCTTGCCTTACAATTCAGCTACATCAACAGGATGTTTTACACAAACATTTACCTGAAATATAACCCAACCTACCGTGAGGTCAATCCGTCGAGCTGGGAAACTGAAACAAATGCCCGCATCACAGGAAAACCATTTTTTGTGCGCAATCATAAAACCGGCAAGCTGAATGTAGTGGTCTTCGACGAACTTCAAAACATATATCTCATTGACCATACCGGCTTGATCAAATGGAAGATACCTTTGCCTGAGAATCCGGTTAGCGATGTTTATATTGTGGATTACTATAAGAACCGGAAGTTTCAATATCTATTCAATTCGAAGAACTACCTGTTTCTGATCGACCTGAACGGCAGTAATGTTGCTGATTACCCTGTAAGACTTGCAGCCGCTGCAACAAACGGTATTTCGGTTTTTGATTATGAAAGAAAAAATGAATATCGCCTCCTGCTTGGGTTAGAAGATAATAAGATATATAATTACAACATCAAAGGAGAGTTGGTTGAAGGCTGGAAAAAAATACAGGCTAAAACCACAGTGCCATATCCGGCAGAACACCTGACAGCTAAAGGCAAAGACTATATCCTGATCACCGATAAAAACGGCAATGTTACAATAACCAACCGCCGGGGTGAAGCCCGGATAAGGCTTAAAAAGAATTTTGTAAAAGCAAAAAATTCAAAGTTCTATAAAAACGAAACCAACAGCAAAGGGATTATTATTACAACAGATGAAAATGGGAAACTAACGTACATTTCTCCAAAAGGAAAGATCAGTAAAACATCCTTCGGGGATTTTTCTCCAGGTCATTTTTTCCTGTACGAAGACTTTGACGGTGATAATTCCAAAGACTTCATATTCCTTGATAACAATACACTGACTGTTTTTAACAAATTTAAAAAAGTAATACAGCAGCATACCTTCAACTCCGAAGTCACAGTCAAGCCTGTATTTTTTACTCTTAACGGGAATAAAAGTTATCTTGGCGTTATTGATTCAAAAACAAAGGAAGTATTCATTTTTGATAAAAGCGGACGGGTTTTTACTAATCAGTATATCTCGGGCGAAACGCCATTTATTGTGGGCAGCCTGAACAATGACGGCAAAATCAACATGGTGATTTGTTCGGGGAATAAAGTAATGAATTATTTGTTAGAATAAATAGAAAATGATTATTAGTTTGGCTGGCAATTATAAAGAATTATTGTTATCAAGCATTAACCCAAATGAAATTCTGGCTAACCCCCTTGTTGTTAATAATTTTCTTTTCTTTTGCTAAAAGCCAGTATTTCCATGAAACACTTGATTCATATTACAACCTGAGGTCTGTACTTTCAGAGGGACAAAAGGCAAAATTCGGGTTCAAGACTTATTCAGTATTACATTTCGAAAATACCATCCCGAATATATTAGATAATTTTCAGGTGATATCAAGGTTCAAATTAACAAATAAAAAATATTGGTTACTGAATAATTCTGAAATAGGAGCATGCATTAATGGGTTTATTACAAAAGGATATGATATACCGGAGTTATATTACAACGCACCTATATTAATAAAACTATACAATGATAAAGGTAAAAATTTTATTATTACCCCTGCTATCCGGTATATCAAAATAATTCAATTTAATGAAACCGGAAATTCAAAAATGCAGTTAGGACTGGCAGGAAGGTATAACATCATGGGGAATGATTTTTATTATAATAAAACATTTCCGTTTGGCTATGATTTATCTGTATTATTCAATTATAAATTGTTGACATTACAGCTAATGCACTCTGCTAATTCAATATATACGAGTTATACGTTTAACACATCCGAATTAGAAGGATTTGCGGAGTCAGATAAAAACAGATTATCCATCCCCGGCGATTTCCAGAATTTGTCGTTCTTTACAATTGCTCTTGGCGATTATTACCTGAACGAACCCGCAGATAAGAAAGACCTAATGTATAATATATATTTATCAATACGCAAAATTGTACCGTCTGAAAAAGACCTGCGTAGTGAAGATACAAAGAAACAAATTGATTTTATTAACGGATTCAGGGTGCTTTTTAAAAGATTCACAATAAATCCTGAATACATGGTTAACAAAACCAAGAGTTCGCTTAAACTCGGGAATTATTCAATAATGACATGTTATGATTTCGGAAGATTTCATTTAAAAGCCGGTTTTTCGCATGGGATTTTTGTATTCCGTTCAGTTGACCTGTATTCACTTCAGGAAGAAAACATATACCATGACAAGTTGATAATAGCTTTTAGTTACACCTTGAAGTGAATTTAATCCACATTATTCCTGAATTTTAAAATAATAAAATTGAATCGGCTGGTTTTATTGTAATTATTTAGCAATAAAAAAATTGCAAAAAAGATTGTTCCCTTGAAAACTGAGTTCCCTGCCCTTCAGGTCAGGGACCTTGGTACACCGTACTCGAATAAGTATTAGAATAAGCCGTAAAAAAACCAACAGCCCCATTCGAAATATTGGTGCTGACATTTGCCGGAGGTCCGCTGAACAAAGGATTCCTGTATTCAAAAGTTTCATCCATCAGTTCAACAATAAAGTTGTAATACTCTTTTGTTACACCTCCCATTATTAGAGTGATGGTATCGCCTGGATTAACAACTTCGTCAGGATTTTCCTCCATCAGATAATATACAGTCGCCCCATTGGTATAATTACTATTAAAGAAACGATCGTCCGATATTCCTATTTCATCTATCGTATCGGTAATCAGAACGCCATTTTTAATAATATTAAATGTATAAAAATCAACGCTCGGAGGTTCCCATGCATAAATTTTTACATCCCAGGCTTCCCATTTCTCAATATATTCCACCTTTATGGAATCAATCGGTGCAACCGGTTTGAGTTCGCAAGAAGCAGAGTAAGACTTATATCCATGTATCTCCTCCTGCAATTCTATCTCCAATGAATACGTTCTGCCGGGTATTCCATAATAATCAGGTAGTGTTTCATAATATCCGGGCAGAGTATCGTTTTCGTTAAGTGTAAATGTTTCAAACCCGTCGTTAACCGTAACTACGGCATTACTAACAGGCGGTGGAGGAGTGTTGCTATAATAATCGGTCGATTTGGACAATCTGACCCAGTGAGTGGTTGTATCGGTTGTAATATGACCCTCAACAGCAAGCCGTGTATAAGTAGTTCCCAAATCAATGTCAATTCTTTCGGTACAGCCTGCCATAAGCATTGTACTAAGTAGAAGAATTAATAAGTTTTTTGTCATTTTTTTTAGAATTTAAAATTAAATGTAATAGCAGGTACAATGCCGAACAGGTAAATCATTTCGGCATAAGTTACATCTGGATTGTCGGGATCCTGCTTAAAATTTATGACCCAGGGATTTTTCCTGTTATATGCATTATAAGCCGAAAAATTCCAATCATACGACCATTTTCTGCCGGGCTTATCTTTACTTCGCAAGGTAACTGACAGGTCGAGCCTGTGATAATCGGGCATTCTGTAACCGTTCCTTTCACTAAAAATTGGCACATACTTATTTCCGTAAAGAAATTTGCCGGCAGGGAAAGTAACGGCAGAGCCTGTGGAATAAACCCATGTTGCCCCGATTGATAACCTTTTGCTTACATCATAATTAAATACAATAGAAACATCATTTGGTTTGTCATAAGTTGCCGGATACTTATTCCCATCATTTATTCCGTTTATCTTTCTTTCGGTTTTCGATAAAG
This sequence comes from Bacteroidales bacterium, assembly GCA_016783885.1. GTDB lineage: Bacteria > Bacteroidota > Bacteroidia > Bacteroidales > JAADJA01 > JAADJA01. Next base: position 19,888 of record JADHVR010000028.1, on the reverse strand, counting down.
TATAGCTAACCCATCCTGAAACCTTTTTTATGTGATAGTTAACCATGAATTCCAGTCCGTAAGCCCATGCTGTTCCGAACCTTAGCTCTCCTTCAAAATGCTGGTTAAGCAACAATTCTGCATGATCCTTAAAATCAATAGCATTATTGATGTATTTATAATAGGCTTCCACAGAGGCTTCGATTTTACTTCCCTTAAAATTCCTGAAATATCCAAGAGCAACCTGGTCGGCTATCTGTGGCTTCACATTAGGTGAGGAAGGAAACCAAATATCGAGCGGTGTTCCTGCTGTGGAGTTCTGGGCTAAATGAATGTACTGCCTTGTCATGGCATAACTTGCTTTTACAGATGAAACCTCGTTTAAAACGAATGTAGCTCCCACCCTTGGTTCAAACCCGTAATAGGGACAAAAAAACACACCTTTGTTATAAACCGTTGAATCAATTACCTCGTAGTTTTCATCAAAATTGTATATAGTAGCCTCACCTACATTCTGGAAGTATGAAAACCTTAAACCATATTTCAATGTTAACCTCGATCCTATTTTTTGTTCATTACTCACATAGATACCTGATTCAATTGCATTATTGTCCTGAACTTTATATTCGGTAGCAAAAGCTTCCTCTCCAAGACCTTTTGCTGTGCCCGGTATAAAATTGTGATAAATTACGCTCGTTCCAAATTTTATTGTGTTGTTTGTATTCAAATAATAACTAAAATCAGCCTTACAGCCATAATCCTTCAAATTAGATATCCAACTGAAAGAATTGGCTTGTCCTTCGGGTACACCCAACTCATAGTCGAATTTGCTGTAAACAAACGTAAAGTTAGAAAATAATTTTTTCGAGAAAAGATGATTCCACCGGGTAGTAAATGTTTGATTGCCCCATCCAATCTTGAAATCAGGATTCTTAAAAATATCTTTGCCGTAATATGCCGAAACAAAAACCCTGTTGTTTTCATTTATTTTATAATTCACTTTAGCATTAAGATCATAGAAATAGATTCTGTTATCCCTCACATCAGCATTTCCGAATAATTTGAGGAAAATATCGGCGTAGGTTCTTCTTCCTGAAACAATAAAAGAAACTTTATCTTTTACAATTGGGCCTTCAAGGGTCAGTCTGCTTGCAATGGTGCCTATTCCGCCTGTCCCTGATATTTTCTTTAAGTTTCCGTCCTTCATCCTTACATCAAGTAATGATGACAGGCGACCGCCAGAAGATGCGGGAATATCGCCTTTATAAAGTTTTACATCCTTTATTGCATCGTTATTGAACACCGAAAAGAAACCCATAAGATGAGAGGCGTTGTAAACGGTTGATTCATCCAACTGGATAAGGTTTTGATCCATGCTTCCACCTCTGACACTAAACCCCGAACTGCCTTCGGCAATGGTCTGAACCCCCGGCAATAGCTGAATGGCTTTGATTATGTCCACCTCACCCATCAATGCCGGTATCTGCCTGATGGTTTTTACATCCATTTTAATGGTGCTCATCTCGGCTCGTGTAATATTCTCGTTCAGTGCAGTTCCTGTTATTACCACTTCGTCAAGCTCCTGCTTTTTAACGGCAATATCAACATTATAAGTGATGTCGCTGTTAAGGTCAAAAAAATTTTTATGCGATTCATAGCCGATATATGAAAATATCAGAGTGTAAGTTCCCGGCTCAAGACTTATTGAATAAAAACCATATACATTGGAGCTGGTGCCGGTTTTTAATTCTTTAATAAAAACCGTAGCGCCAATCAGGTCTTCGCCGGTTTCCTTGTCACTTATATGTCCGCTGATGGTATATTTGGTTTTTACATCATCACCTTCAGCTTTAACAACCTTATGAGGCAACAGCATTATTAAAGATGTGATTAAAACAATCACAAGTGTTTTCATGGTTTGTGTACTATAATTGGTTTCCAAAATTAATTATATAATACAAAAGAAACAAAATCGAATATATTAACGGAGGGAAAAACCTTAAAGTATATTAAATCCTGAATCAATTGTTATAAATTCAACTATTTTATGATATTGTAAGCGCTCAATAATTAATCTTAAAGTTCGTTTTAAACATAATTCATAATTTTTTATATTAAATACAAAATAAAATTTTTCAGCAAACTATTTGTTTTGTAATATTGTCATAATTTTAAGAAAAAAATATTTAAGATGGGTAACATAACATTTGGAAACAAGTATTTCATTTTTTCAAAATTCAGTTCAATTCCTAAAACATCAAAAATTGAACAGGACAGGGCAAACCTGGCAAAAGAACATGAGGATTTTATTGCTTTTGAAAATTCGCAGGAGTTAAAAGATTTCTATGTACTTGAAAAATACCTGAGTTCAAAAGAACATTCAAACCTGATGAGTTCCATCGAGACAGGAAAAAAAGGAGAACAGGAAAAGAAAAACAGGTACGAAAGCCAGAAGAAATCCAAAAAGTTCAAAGACTATTTCAGGTTTAAAGAATCGCAAAAGATGAAGAATTATAATGATTTTGTCGAATCAAAAGAATTAAAAGATTACGAAGAGCTTGAAAATCTTGTAACTTCCAATGAGTTCGCAAGCAATAAAAAGTCTTTGGAAGAGCAAAAAGCAGTAGAAGACCAAAAAGAAAAGGAGTACAATGGTCAGAAGAAGTCCAAATCCTTTAAAACATATTTCAAATTCAAAGACTCGGCAAAGCTGAAAGAATTCAATAGTATTGTCGGATCAAAAGAATTAAAGGAGTTTGAAGAGCTTGAAAAGTTCATTAATTCAGACGAATTCAAGCAAAAGGAAAATGCTGCTGATCCAAAGGAATTTAAAAACACGGAAGAAGGCAGAAAGCAGCAGGAATATAAAAACCTGAAGAAATCCAGGAATATTAAGTTCTACTATAAGTTCGGGGAATCAGCCAAATATAAAAGTTATCTTGAGTTTGAAAAGTCGGAAGGATTGAAAGATTTTTATAAGCTCCAGGATTACATCAATTCCGACGAGTTTAAAGAAAAGAAAATTAAGGCAGAAAAGGAGTTGAACGAAATAAATGCCAAACTTAAAGACTACGGGCAAAAGAAAAAATCAAAACAATTTAAAGATTTCTATAAGTTCCAAAATTCACAAAAGTTCAAAGATTTCCGGACTTTTGAAAAATCAAAAGAATTGGCTGATTATCTTGAATTGGAGAAATACCTTGCATCTGATGAGCATAAAGAATTGTTAATATCTTTAGAAAAAAAAGAGAAGACGGAGAACGATAAGAAAAAGCAATACGAAGAATTTAAAAACTCTAAAAAATATAAATGGTATCTTGAACTCAAGGATTCCGATAAATTTGATGAGTTGAAAAAGTGGGAAATAGCTTTTGAAGATAATTTTGACTCTGACAAATTAAATAAAGAAAAATGGATGACACGCTATTTCTGGGGCGACAAACTGATAAATGATGCTTATGCGCTCGAAACCGACACGGCATTCCCTACTGACGGCAAAAACATCGAGATTTCAAACAACATCCTGAAAATCGTTACCAGGAAAGAAAAAACAAACGGAAAAGTGTGGAAGCAACCCTTTGGTTTTATACCACATGATTTTGATTATACAACCGGTTTAGTGAGCACTGCAAAACATCATCGTCAGAAATACGGAAAGATCGAGGCAAAAATAAAAGTAAACTATGCCAAGCCGGTAAACTATAATTTTTGGATGACTTCCGAAAAAAACCTTCCTCACGTCGATATTCTAAAACTGAAAAAGAAAAAATCGAAAATCGACATGGCACACCATACAGGAAATATTACTGATAAAAAAGGGCCGGATACAGTGAAAGCAGAGTTTTCAGGGCTTGACGTTTCTCAGGATTATTTTATTTACACCCTTGAATGGCAAAAAAACAAACTTACCTGGAAAATAAATGATGTGGTTGTAAATGAACAAACTCAGGGAATTCCGCAGGAGGAAATGTATCTTGTTTTCAGTTCATCAATTACCGGAAAGGTTGACGGCAGCAGTTTGCCAGCTTCAATGGAGATTGACTGGGTAAGGTGTTATAAGGAAGTTTAGAGTTTCGGGTTCAGTGCTAGAGTAGGCTAAAAAAATAGCACCACAGATAAACACAGATTAACACAAATAAAATAAAAAACGAATCTGTCTGCTCTTTCGGATTAGCTGTTCTAATTCCTGCATCTAAATCCGAAAAAGCCCGGGTAATAAAAATAACACCACAGATAAACACAGATTAACACAAATAAAATAAAAAACGAATCTGTCTGCTCTTTCGGATTAGCTGTTCTAATTCCTGCATCTAAATCCGAAAAAGCCCGGGTAATAAAAATAACACCACAGATTGGCACAGAAAAACATAGAAACGAATCTGTGAAAATCTGAGTAATCTGTGGTGAAATTTTTTTTAAATTATATTACCATATTAAAATATTAAGTAGTTTTGAAAAGTTCAATATTATGCTTTAATTAAATTATCACCTATGAATAAAAATTCAAAGTGTATCCCAATTGTTTTTGAAGGCGAAGCTCCATTGATCCAACCGGTTGACCTGGATAGTTTTCGCGAGCACAACAGGCATAAATCCAAATCTCTTATTAACAAAACAATGACTGAGGAAGAAGCTATTGATAGATTTGTCAAAGATGGAGATTACCTTGGATTTGAACTTTATGGCACAGTACGTTGTCCGGTCAGCCTGACAAGAGCTTTGGTCAGGTCAGGGAAAAAAGATTTCCGGGTTGCCGGACAGGGAGTTTATGAACTTGATCTTTTATTTGCCAGGGATATGGTCAGGGAGATTGATTTCACTTATATCGGGCTTGAGGTATATGGTGTTTCTCAACTTCTCAGGCGCAGGGTCGAATCCGGCTCTGTTACGAATATCGTTGAATGGTCGAACGCCTGCCTCACCTGGAGGTTTAAAGCGGCAAGCATGGGAGTTCCTTTTGTCCCTACGCGATGCATGTTAGGCACAGATACACTCCGGAAATCCTCTGCGAAAGTAATTGAGTGTCCCTTTACAGGGAAGAAAGTTGCATTGTTGCCTGCCTTAGTGCTTGATGTAGGATTTATACATGTAAACCGTGCCGACATTCATGGCAATTGCCAGATCGACGGTATTAGTGGTTTTGCATTTGAAATGGCACGGGCTTGCAAACATCTTATAATCAGTACGGAACAGATCGTTAAAACAGAGGAGATCAGGGAACACCCCGACAGAACCATTATACCTTATTACCTTGTTGATGCTGTGGTTCATGCTCCTTACGGCTCCTGGCCAGGAGAAATGAACGGGCTTTATGAACGTGATGAAACACACTACAAGATGTTTATTGAAAAGCAACAGTCCCCGGATGCGACAGATGAGTATATGAAGGAATGGGTGCTTGACATTCCCGACCATAAATCTCTTATAGAAAAAATCGGCACACAACGTTTAAAAGAAATCTCATTAAAGGAAGTATTACTATGACAAATCAATATTCACCTTCAGAATTATTAATATGCCTGGCTTCCAGGGTGATGGAAGACGGGACGACAGCATTTATCGGAACAGGAATACCTATGCTTGCTGCCAGCCTTGCACAAAATATGCACGCTCCGAACCTTATTCCGATATTTGAATTCGGAGGAACAGGTGCCATACTGGAAAAACTTCCCCTTGCCGTGGGAGATATGCGAACATACAACAAAGCGATCGCAGCCTCAGGTATCTGCGATATTATGGAAACCGCACAAAGGGGCTTTGTGGAATTTGGTTTCCTGGGCGGAGCACAGATCGATTGTTATGGGAACCTAAACTCCACTGTCATCGGTGATCATAAAAACCCAAAAGTAAGACTGCCCGGCAGCGGAGGCGCCAACGATGTTGGCTCATGCTGTTGGCGTACTATCGCTATCATGCGTCATGACAAGAGACGCTTTATAGAAAAAATTGATTTTATTACAACACCCGGATATTTGTCAGGTCCTGGTGCAAGGGAGGAGGCTGGTCTTCCGGCTAACACGGGACCATACCGTGTGGTAACCAATCTATGTGTGATGGGTTATGATGATCATACAAAGCGTATGAAACTGCTCAGTCTAAATCCCGGAGTCAGCATGGAAAACGTGATTGAAAATACCGGTTTTGAACTTTTGATGGCAGATGAGATCACAGCCAACAAGCCTCCGACACCGGAAGAACTCAGGATATTGAGGCAACAGGTAGATCCTGACGGCTTATACCGTTAAACCCGAAGAAAAGAGGTTTACTCTGAAACGCAGTATATCAGAGTTTACAAAACAGTTCAACAATAAAATAGTGTGTATTGGTGTTCTATAAATCAAATGGGGTAAATCCATACGGACAGGTTTTGTACATTTTGATTTGTTTCTTTTTCCCGTCCCGAAGTTTCGGGATTCGGGATTGTCCCGTTAGGGACTTAATATTTATAGAAAATGAAATACACCCATAACAAAGTCCCATAGGGACGTAATATAAAAAGAAGACATTCAGAGAGGAATATCTTGAATTGTTAAACAGATTTAATATTGATTATGATGAGCGGTATATTTTAAAAGACATTCAATAATATATCGTCCCTAACGGGACTTGTACTCTATTGTGATTATTTTTTCTATAAATATTAAGTCCCTACGGGACAAAAAAATGCAATAATTTATCCCGTTTTTAGTATAATACTCTTAATTCTCTACAAAGATGAAGATTAAACTATCAAAGTTAATTCCTTATACTTTTATTTCATTTTTACTGATTTACCTCTTCTTCTCCTCATGTAAAAAAGAAGATGATGTCAGCACAAACCCATCATATAAATTAGAATTTTCAACTGATACTATCACTTTTGATACGGTATTTACAACAGTAGGCTCAACAACACGTTACCTGAAAGTTTATAACCGGAATGACAGTAAAGTAAAAATTAACGGTATTTTCCTGGCTAATGGAATTAATTCCCAATACAAGATCAATATTGACGGAACACCTGTTGTTTCAATAACAGATATTGAACTGGCTAAAGATGACAGCTTGTATATTTTCGTAAAAGTAACAGTTGATCCTACGAGCCATAATTCTCCGCTAATAATTTCGGATTCAATCATATTTGAAACCAACGGTAACCTTCAGGATGTTGATCTTGTGGCATGGGGACAGGATGCTCATTATTTTGTGGGTAACAAGTATATTGAAGGATTAAGTTATCCATACATCATTGTTGCAGGTGAAAATGAAACAGTTACCTGGGAAGACGACAAACCTTATGTAATTTATAACTGGGCTGTAGTTGATTCGGCAGGAGTTTTGAATATCGGACCTGGTGTTGACATCCATTTTCATCAAAATTCGGGATTGTGGATTTACAGGGGCGGCTCCATCCATGTAAACGGAGAAAAAGACAGTGTCGTAACTTTTCAGGGCGACAGGCTCGAATATGAATTCCGTGATTTGCCCGGACAATGGGACAGAATTTGGATAAATGAAGGCAGTGTGAATAATGAGTTTAACTATGCTGTTATTAAAAATGGATTTATCGGGATACAGGCAGAAACACTTATTCCGGATGAAACAATGTCTAATTTTTTAATTTTAAATAATACAATCATCAAAAATATGAGCCGCTGGGGATTGTTCACTATTGCTTACCGGGTGATTTCAGCCAATAGTGTTTTTGCTAATTGTGCCGAAAATACTTTATTCATTTCAACAGGAGGATATTACGATTTTAGGCAATGCACTTTTGCTAATTACTGGAGCCATTCCGTTAGGCTGGACCCGTCCTTTATTTTAAGTAATCACCTTATTGTACAGGATGCCAATGGAAACCTTGTTACATTACTTGGCGATCTTGAAAATGCTTATTTCGGAAATTGCATTATTTATGGTAATGTTGAGGAAGAAATTCTTCTTGCAAAGGATAATCAGGCTGAGTTCAATTATAAATTTGACCATTGTATTTTAAAGACACAATCAGATATTTCCGACCCAAATTTTTATTTTGATTGTTTGAAAAATACAGACCCGAAATTTGTAGATTATTTAGTCAATGATTACCAATTGGATACACTTTCTCCCGCTATTGATACGGGAAGTATGGAAGTCATCGATTCATCTGAATTAGATATTACGATTGATCTGAATGGCAATTCCCGAATCCTGGAGGACAAACCTGATTTGGGGGCTTACGAGTTTATAATCCCAAAAACAAAATCCCAATCCCACTTAATAAAATAATAGCCCCGGCCAAAGCATGTGAATACCTTTCCAGTTTTCCAAACCTGACAAAATTAAACCCATAAGTTGCCAGTAATACAACTCCCAGCATGGTTGCAATAGTTACCAGACCAAAAACCAGGCTTATTAAAACTAATCCTGCTGTACTGCTTTCCACTGCAGGATACATCAGGAAAGGAATTAATGGCTCACATGGACCAAGAACAAAAATGGTAAACAATATCCACGGAGTTATATTTGTTTTATGAACATGATCGTGATCATTAATGTGGGTATGTTCATGTACGTGAATGGACCCGTTCTTATGAATATGCCTGTGCTTATGTGGTTTATTTATAATAGCTCTTCTTAATCCCCAGATAAAATAAATCAGACCGAACAAAACAAACGCCCATGCTGCTATATCACCGCGAACACCTTCAAATATTTCAAGGTTCCCTACGGCTATTCCAAAAATGATCCCGATTGATCCCAGAACAATTGAGCTTCCCACATGCCCGATACCACAGGCAATTGTAACCCAAGTAGTTTTAAACATTGACCATTTCCGGGCTTTTGCCATAAAAATAAAAGGCAGATAATGATCGGGCCCTAACAAAGTATGAAAGAAACCAATGGAAGCTGCTGTTCCGGTTAATATTATGAGTTCGTTTGACATATATCAAATTTTTAATTCTTCAATTCCTATTTCTTAGCAGTCATAACTAACTCGCCATGTTTTACACCTTTAATGGCAATAAGCTTGTTTGCCAGGTCCTTCAGTTCCCTGGCATTGCCTTTAACTGCAATTGTTTCAAGGCAGTTACTATGGTCGAGGTGCACGTGCTGCACCGATAAGATCAGATGATGATAGTCGTGCTGTATATCGGTTGACTGCGTTTGCAGTTCGCGTTTATGATGATCGTAAACCAAAACTATTGCACCGGCAACCTCTCTGTTTTCTACCCATTCATCTTCAACTGAATATTTTTTTATAAGAAACCTGATTGCCTGCGAACGGTTAGGAAACTTATGTTTACTAACAAGCCTGTCTAATTCTGTTAGCAGTTCTTTCTCTAATGATACTCCGAAACGTTTTACTTGCATTGTGTTACTTTAAAATTATTCGTGTTACAAAATTAAAATTTATTTTCAATTTATATAACAATAGTTCGGTAATAAATTCTAATTCATTGATCGCTACACATTTGTAAGTTAATGCATAATTTATTTAAATCATTACATATCAAAGCATTGCGATCTTTGCGCCTTTGCGCGAACAAAAAATTACCGAACTATTAATATAATTTAATAAACTATTAAACAAAAATTGTTCATAAATATTTTTTAATAATAACAGTAAAATTTTTTACATTTGCTTCCCTTTTTGGGTTTTTTTGAATCAAATGAAAGTATATTAACCGATGCTTTATAAATATTCTAAAGTTATTCAGTACGAAAGGATTAAAATAATCTTCTTCCGAATAATAATTTCTATATCTATAATCTGAATGAATTATTAACAAATAAAAAATTAATTATCATGAAAAAAACGATTTTACTTTTACTAACGGCAGTGGTTTTTGTTATTGCCAACAACCGGACAGCCCAGGCACAGAATATGCTGACTAATCCGGGTTTTGAAGACTGGACTGTTAATGGCGCAGGAGGTCCTCCGGATGATTGGTCATTATCCGGGACAAGTATGACAGCAGAACAAGAAGCAACTACAATTCATGGCGGAACTTATTCTGCTAAGATTACCTGGACTACAACCAGCACTCGTTATTTGCAGCAAATTGACATACCTATAACTGCAGGCAATAGTTATGAGTTTTCCTTTTGGGTTTATGACAATGATCCAGGTGGAAGAGCAAGGATATACTTAAGATGGTGGGATGCGACAGGCTCGCAAGTTTATCCAGCGGTTGCTGACCCGTATTCAGTAGATATGGCTGAATGGCAACTTTTATCATCAGGAAGTGTTCAGGCTCCTGCATTAGCTGTAGAAGCTTCAGCGGAAATACGAGTATACGATGTTTCCGGATGGCCCGGTACCGCTACAGTTTATGTTGATGATGCTGTTTTTGAAGATTTAAGTGGTTTACCACCTGTTATTGTAAATGCATATTCTATTAGCTCTGATGCTATGGATGTAGTTTATGACAAAAATATTACAACCGTTGATCCTGGCGATTACTACCTTACTGGAACTGCGTACACAGTTTTTTCTTCAGCCACTATTGATGGCAGTGATGCTAAAATTGTTCATTTGTCAGGTGCAAATCCTCCTATGGTAGGTGATATTACTTTAGATAATATTGCTGATGATGGTAACGGAACCGATTTTGATTTTTATGCCGGAATTATGCCCATCTATTATACTAATACAAATAACCCGACAGGGACTATGAGCGATGGTTACACAGCTACTTTCCACGGAATTGTTTCTGCTAATGATGATAATAACAGTGTTTGGGTAAGTGATGCTGCCGGGCAGTATAATGGAATTTTAATCTATAATTATAGTTTTTATGGTGAAGTTGCAGTTGGTGATGAAATTTTATTTTATGCTGAAAGAAGTCCCTATAACAACCTTTCTGAATTAGTGAATCCGGGTTTAATTACTAAGATTACAACCGGCAACACTCCTTACGGGCCATCTGTAATCAATGGATCGGATATTGAATATACGATAGGCGCTGATACTGACCCGGCAGAACCCTGGGAAGGACAATTGGTAAAGATCGAAAATTTCACTGTTGATTCAGCCGGAACCTATTCATATTGGGGTAGCTGGTCTGACTCAAAAGCCACCTATGTTTTTAACATTGGTGATAATGTTGATTATCACTTAAACAATATTACGCTTTCTGTCGGAGCTACTTATCCGTCTATAACAGGTGTAATTGACTGGAATTATAGCGGTCCGTATTACAGAATAAATCCTCGTAATCAACTTGATATAGAAGGCAGTTCAAACCCTGCAACTCAATTAGCAGTAATTAGTGTAAACGGGGGCGTTCATCCTTATGAGAATGTAGATTTTGAAGTTATTGTACAAGCACAGGATGCTGCAGGAGACCCTGCTTTTGTTACATCAAATGTTAATTTTACTTTTACTACTAATGGCGGTGATTTGGGAACTGTTGGATTTGTTGGCGGAACAACAACAACAGGCATCATAGCTGCCGGAACCGGTGAGGTAACAGTTACAGGTGTTCAAATGGCACCTACAGGAACAAATGTTACCATTACTGCGAATGATGATAATCTTTTCGGTTTAGCATCCGGGACAAGCGATCCTTTTAATGTTATTGAATTTTCTGTTCCTGATATTATTATCACGGAGATAATGCAAAATCCTGCTGCGGTTAGTGATACTTATGGTGAATGGTTTGAAGTGTTTAATAATACAGGAAGTGCTGTGGATATGGATGGATGGACAATCAAAGATGATGGTACGGACAGTCATATTATTTCAGGAACATTGATCGTTCCCTCTTATGGATTCGCTGTGTTAGGCAGAGATGCAGACCCTGCAACGAATGGAGGATATACCTGTGATTATGAATATACCGGATTTACGTTAGGTAATAGTGATGACGAAGTAGTTTTGCTTCTTCCTGACGGAGTTACGGAAGTTGACAGGGTTGAATATGACGGCGGTCCTGTTTGGCCTGATCCAACAGGAACATCAATGACATTTACAGGTTTCCCTTCAGAAGATAATAATGACGGAACAAAATGGACTTATGCTACTTTCAGAGAATCAACTTATACAGGTGATACCGGCGACAGAGGTTCTCCCGGCTCAAACGGATATGATCAGATAATGACCGGAGGCTTTAAGCTCGATTTAAAAGTCTTTCTCGAAGGTCCGTACAACACCGTAAACGACAGCATGGGAAATGATCTTAGAAGTGATGGATTATTGCCTTTCTACCAGCCTTTCGATCCGGCTTTACCTTATTACGGAAACAACAATCCTGTATGGCAATATTCAGGAATCGATACTATAACATATATACCTTACTATGCAGTTGATTGGGTTCTGATTGAATTAAGAGATGCAAGCAGTGCCGCCGGAGCCGGTAGCGGAACTATGATCGCACAATATCCGGCATATCTTATGGCAGATGGAAAAGTAGTCAGCCTGAACGGTTCAACACCTTTAAATGTTAACCTTACAATCAGTAATAACTTATTTATCGTTATCTGGCACAGAAACCATCTTGGCATTATGAATGCAACAGGATTAAATCCGGTTGATGGCACTGTTGAAACTTATGATTTCTCAACAGGCTCGGGACAGGTATATGGAGGCGCTGCAGGATATATTGAACTTGAAACTAATGTATGGGGTATGGTTGCCGGCGATGTGAACGCTGATGGAACCATTAATGCTGATGATAAAGGTAATGGATGGTCAACCGATGCAGGAGCGTCCGGCTATCTTGGAGGTGACCTTAATTTAAACACTCAATCAAATAACCAGGATAAAAATGATCTCTGGTTACCGAATGAAGGTACAAGTTCACAGGTGCCGAATTAACAATTATAAAACAAATCAAAAAGCCCGCTTAATAACAGCGGGCTTTTTTGTGAGCCTGAAAAAAGACTCACTTTGAACCACTTATATATAGATATGATGGAAATAATTCTTTGTTTTTTCCTTTAATCCAACTATTTCGTTTTTCAGTTCTGACATCTCCGTAAAACTTTCCAGAGATTTATTCAAGTTATCAAATAAGTTGTTGTCTCTTACAATATAATCCCTAACTCCGCTATGCATCAGGTGTAAGGCTTTTTGAATACCTCTTTTTGCCGTAAGCATTATTACAGGCACATTAGGTCTTTTTTTTGTAATAAGACTCAGAATCTCACTGCCATTCATTGAATTACCGTTAACACTGTCTAACTCATAATCCAGAATTATAATATCAGGCGTATGTTTGGTAAGCTTTACCAGCATATCCTCACCCGTTGGAAATGACTCTACATTATAAACAGAATTGCTTTCCAAACGTGAACTTACAATGTCAGCGAAAATATCATTGTCGTCAACCAAAAAAATATTTGTTTTTTTATCGATCTGGGTTTCCATAACTAATCCTCCATAAAAATTAATACACTAAAAAATTCATGCACTTATTATTGAAATGATTTTATTAAGTACTTGTTATAATACTCATTTTTTCACCTTATTGTTACCTGAAATTTTCACTTTTTTTTAACTTTTACTTTTAATAAATATATGAAGGCAGTTTTTGAGGAGTTGGAAAAAGACTTAAACTAATCACGAATTACTAAGTCTGTTTTTTCATATCTTATGAGTTTCTGTCTTAATATAGAAAATAACAAAATAGATATTGCAGTTGATGGTAATTATTTATTTGTGCAGGTAGATAAAGGAGAAGGTGGTCAAATAGAATTATTTATATCCTTTTCTGAAACCGAATCATGGACAAACTTTGCTTTGTGATCTATCCAAAAAACTTGTTGTAAAAAATTGAACATAAAATGACCATGTGTCCAGAAAATTTCAAAAAACCGGACATATTGTACTAATTAGTTCAAAAAATGAACATATATTTACAACGTGGCATTGGTTTTCAAGAATGAAAAGAAGGTATATTTTGTAGCAGAAACCAAATTAACGACAGGCCTCAGTAAATTGAGTCCGGAAGAAAGAATGAAGATAAAATGCGGAACAAGGCACTTTAAACAGTTTGAAGGAGTTGAGTTCAAACCAGCAACGAAAGTTGAGGATTTGATATAGTGATATTTTTTTATTAAAACAAAATGGAGGTAGGATTAATACCGGTATTTTCTGATATTTTTAAGGGTGAAAAAGTCCCTGAATTAAGTGAACTATTAAAAAATGTACCGTCGGTTTTTACACTGAACGCTGTATCATTCATTAATTCAAGACTATTTGTAAAATCACGGGATTTAAAGGTACACTTGGAAATTTTTTATGCCCTTATTGGAAGATTACCAGAAGAAAACCGCAGTGCAATTAACGAAAACCTCGATAGTTTTATCAAAGATCACCCAAAAAATCAACCAATAATTTTTCCTGAAATTGTTCTTCTTCGTTTAACGGAATATGAGATTTTAAACTTTAGAAACGGAGTATATGATCAAATTCCAGCCGAAGAGGAACTAAACATCTTAAAGAGTTTATTAGTATTTAATGAAAATTATAATAATGAATTTGTTGAGATAATTAAAAAAGCTGAAAATATTCCTTCTTCTAACAATATTAATGCTTTTCATAAAATTGTATGGCCCAAATTAATAGGGGAATTTGAATTTACATATATTAAAGATTTTTCAAGCCAAATCTATTTAGCTGTTGAATTTTTAGAATACCTCGGTAGAGATTCCATTTTCAAAGAATACCTTAGAGATTATTTAAAAAAATCAGATTCTGGAGATTTTAAAACATATTTGAAAGACCTTATTGGCCTATTTGTGCATAGTTATAAAATGGGTAAAGGAGAATTTCATTCTCGTTTCGCACCTGACCTTTTGGAAAGGAATACTTCATTAAATGAATTTGTAATTGAACCCACAACTTTAGATGTTCAGGAGTATGAAGCACAGGATAAACATAAAAATTTTGTCGGTTTAAGGGAAAAGCCCTTTATTAGGTTTGAAGATGGATACTTTACTTTAACCAGTTGGAATTTTGCTGTAGATAAGTTATTCCAATCATTTTTATTTGATTTTTATCATAATTCAGGTATTGACAAAAATCATAGTTTTAATTGGTTCAAATCTGAAGTTGGGCTTGAATTCGCGCAAAAGAAGGTATTTGAAAATATACTATACAAGATATTTTCAAAATCAGGTGGAGTACATTTCAAGGAGGATAGTATAAATCAAAATTTCGATTACTATTATAGGTTAGAAAATAAGGTTATTTTCTTTGAATTTAAAGACGTACTGTTAAACTACAATTCTGAATTTATAGATATTAAGACGGATATCGACAGAAAAATGATACAGGTTGAACATAAGGGTACGATAAAAAAGAAAGCTGTTTTGCAGCTAATAGATCAGATTGTAAAATTTCAAGATGATTTCAAAAAATTTGATGATTTTGAAAAGGAGGGTATTGATAAGTCTAGGATCATAATTTACCCAGTAATTGTCTATACCCATAAATCATGGGGTATTTCTGGAATAAATGATTATTTGAAAAATTGCTTTAGTGATGTAATAAGAGCCCAGAAATTTGATTTTTTTATGATTAGAGAACTCGTCATGATTGATTTTGATGTTTTTCTCAATTGCTTTGATGCTTTTAGCAACAATGAAATAAATTTAATCCGTTTGCTAGAAAAATATGTTGCAGAGTTGCAATATAGAAGAGCAGCTGCGCATAGATTTGGTAATTCAAGTGTTGCACAGCAAAAACAATATCTAACTTTTGAAGAAGTAACATCATCCATTACAAATAAAAGTTGTGGATTTGTTAAGGGGTCATTATATAATGAAATGGCAAAGAAATTGGAAATTCCAGGAGTCTAAATTTTTAATTAATTTCTATTGAGTTTCCTATAGGTAGAATTTACTTAAAATAATAGCGATCCAATTTGACATTCTCAAAAATTTCAAGTAACTTTATCTGAAAATTTACAAAGTAACTTTGAAAGCAAAACCTCCTCAAAACAGTCCCCTAAAAAAAACAACCATTTGCAAAATATTTACTTACAAGTGGTTAGTTATTTATCCTGTGATCCCGGGAGGACTCGAACCCCCATCGTCAGAACCGGAATCTGACATTCTATCCTGTTGAACTACGGGACCAGTGTTATTTTTGATTTTTGATTTGAGATTTTCGATTTTCGAAGCCAAAGACCTTCCAGAGTCTGCATCCCGATATTTATTGGGATGGAAGAGTCGCTTCGCAATCTAAATCCAGGCAAAATTAATATTTATATTCTGACAACCTGATACGGTTTAATTATTTTTCCACTTTTATCAACAATTTAACATTAATTTATATAACTTAAATCAATTTCAGTAAATTTGCGTTCCCTAAAAAATAAACAATTTAAAATTCTAAAAATATGTCTGAAAAAATTCTTAATCATGTAAAACCGGGTTTTATTGCCGGAGATGACTTGCAAAAAGTTTTATCAATTGCCAAAGAAAATCAGTTTGCCTTACCTGCTGTTAATGTAGTAGGGAGTGATTCTATAAATGCTGCCCTTGAAGCTGCAAAACAGGTTAATTCACCTGTTATCATCCAGTTCTCTAACGGGGGAGCTTCTTTTTATGCAGGAAAAGGACTGTCGAATGAAAATGAAACAGCAGCCATTACCGGCGCTGTTTCCGGCGCACAACATATTCATAAAATGGCGGAATTATATGGTGTGCCTGTTATTATCCATACCGACCATGCAGCCAGAAAACTGCTGCCCTGGATCGACGGACTGCTGGATGTGGGCGAAGCGTACTATAAAAAATACGGGAAACCTTTATACAGTTCTCACATGTTAGACCTTTCGGTGGAACCAATTGAAGATAATATTGCTACTTGTAAAAAATATCTCGAAAGAATGAGCAAGATAGAGATGACCCTTGAAATCGAACTCGGTGTTACCGGCGGTGAAGAAGACGGGGTAGATAATATTGGTATTGACAGTTCAAAACTTTATACTCAACCTGAAGAAGTTGCTTATGCTTACGAAGAACTAATGAAAATAAGCGACAGGTTCACCATTGCTGCTGCATTTGGTAATGTTCATGGTGTTTATAAACCGGGCAATGTCAATCTGCAACCGGTTATTCTGAAAAACTCGCAGGATTACATTCAGAAAAAATTTAACACAGGTGAGAAACCGGTAAGTTTTGTATTTCATGGAGGATCAGGTTCAAGCCGTGAAGAGATCAGAGAAGCTATATCTTATGGAGTTATCAAAATGAACATTGACACCGACACACAATGGGCAATGTGGAATGGTGTAAGAAGATATGCCGAAAAATATCACGATTATTTACAAGGTCAAATCGGCAACCCGGAAGGAGAAGATAAGCCGAATAAGAAATATTACGATCCGAGAAAATGGCTGCGCGAAGGTGAAAAAAGTATGGTTGAAAGATTGAAAATGGCTTTCGAGGATTTGAATTGTGTTGACAGGGATTAAAGGGGCGTGGAGTAGGGAGTAGGGAGTAGGGGGCATAGAGCAATTGTTCCAATTATAAAAAAGTTATTTCTATACCTAATTATTCACAGGTTTATTTGTTTATAAATAAATATTGTCAAACTTCAATTATCTTGTAATTTTACAAAAAATTTAAAATAAAAAATATCGCATTATGAAAAAAGTAATACTATTATCAGTAACATTTGCTATTTTTAGCTTTGTAGCAGTTAAATCTCAAAACATTGTTGTAAACGGAGATATGGAATCATGGACAGGCGGCGCTCCTGATGGCTGGACCAAAGCAGAGAACATTTCCCAGGAAGCTATAATTATCCATGGAGGAAATTATTCTGCGAAGCATACATCGGATCAGACAACTAAAGATTTACAGCAGGACATTTCAGGCATACAGGGAGGTCAGGATTATACAATCAATTACTGGTATTTAGATAATGACCCGGAGGCAAGAACCCGGATTTGGTCATACTGGTTATCAGGAGTAAGCACCCTTCCCGATCATGTTGAAATTTTACGTCCCTCCACATATTCAGAAGATAACCCCAACTGGCAGGAGTTCAATGTTGTGCTGACCGCCCCTGCTTCAGCCGACGGATTCCGTTTTGAGGTAAGGGTATATAAGCAGGATGATATTAGTGGAGGCTCTGTATATTATGATGACTTTGTATTTAGCGGAGATATTATAGTTGATCCCGAACCCTCCAATTACCCCACTAATTTTACAGCAACAGCCTCTAATCTTTCAATTGACCTTAGCTGGACAGATGCAACGGGTACACAATTACCATCGGCATACATCATTATGGCAGGTATCGATCCTTCATTGCCGGTTCCAATAGATGGAACACCTGTACCGGATGACACGGATTTATCTGACGGAAACGGCGCTCTTAATATTTCGTACGGAGTTGAAGAAGCTACTTTCGCAAATCTTGAAGGAAACACAACGTATTATTTCACAATTTATCCTTATACCAACAGCGGATCAAATATTGACTTTAAAACAGATGGCACTGCCCCTGCTGCAAATGCAATAACCTCTGATTTAACGATCATTGAATTTGAAAATTTTGATGTGAGTTGGGGTAACTGGACAACAATCAGTGTAGTAGGTGAACAGGTATGGGACCGTGACAACAATTATGGGCTGAATAATACTCCCTGTGCAAGGATGAACGGTTATGCAGGTGGCCCGGTAGAAAATGACGACTGGCTCATTTCACCTGCAATGGACTTCGATAATTATGACAATGAAACCCTTGTGTTTTATAATGCTAAGAATTATGACGGTCCTGATATGGAATGTAAAATTTCAACTGATTACAATGGCGGTGGCGACCCATATTCGGCTACATGGACTACATTATCTTATATAATGACACCCGGTTCATGGGAATGGACTTTCTCCGGTGAAATTGACATCTCAGGGTTTAATGGCAGTGCTGTGTATGTGGCATTTCAATATACTTCCACATCTTCTGAGGCGGCTACATGGGAAGTAGATGATATTTCAATAACCGGAGAAGAAGACATTATTATTTTACCCGAACCATCCAACTACCCGACAAACTTTGCTGCCGATGCTTCTGGCACGACTATTAATTTAAGTTGGACAGATGCCGTCGGAACACAACTGCCTGATAAATACATCATCTTTGCCGGTATTGACAGCAGTTTGCCTGTTCCGGTGGATGGAACACCTGTACCGGATGACCCTGACTTATCTGATGGAAGCGGCGCTTTGAATGTAGCTTACGGTCTCGAAGAAGGTTCGTTTGGTAATCTCGATCCGAACACGACTTATTATTTTTCTATTTATTCATACACTAACAGCGGTTCTGATATTGATTACAAGAATGATGGTACGGCTCCGACAGCAAATGCAACTATTACGTTAATTCCCGAACCTTCCAACTACCCAACCAATTTTAATGCAGATGCTACAGTAACAACTATCAACCTGAGCTGGACGGATGCAATCGGAACACAACTACCCGATGCTTATATTATCTTTGCAGGTATTGACAGCAGTTTGCCTGTTCCGGTGGATGGAACACCTGTACCGGATGACCCTGACTTATCTGATGGAAGCGGCGCTTTGAATGTAGCTTACGGTCTCGAAGAAGGTTCGTTTGATAATCTTGACCCGAACACAACTTATTACTTCTCTATTTATCCATATACAAACAGCGGTTCTTATATCGACTTTAAAAATGACGGTGTCGCTCCGACTGCAAATGCAACTATTACGTTAATTCCCGAACCTTCCAACTACCCAACCAATTTTAATGCAGATGTTACAGTAACAACTATCAACCTGAGCTGGACGGATGCAATCGGAACACAACTACCTGATGCTTATATCATCTTTGCAGGTATAAACAGCAGTTTGCCTGTTCCCGCGGATGGAACACCTGTACCGGATGACCCTGACTTATCTGATGGTAGCGGCGCATTAAATGTGAACTACGGTATCGAAGAAGGTTCATTTGGCAATCTTG
>JADHVR010000094.1 GCA_016783885.1 Bacteroidales bacterium | reverse complement strand
AACAAGCCCGCATCAAAGCCGGTTTAAGCCAGGGGCAGCTTGCTGAGAAAGTAGGTTGCCGGACAGCCACCATTTCCGACCTGGAGAGGGGCAAGGCATCTGCCGGTTCTGAATTAATTGACAAAATTTGTCAAATATTAAAATTAAAACTAACTGATTAATATAAATATTTAATCAGAGCAAAGGGTAGAGACCCGATACCGAAAAAACATTTTGAAGCATTATCGGAATTATCTGTTTTGCTTAGAAAGTGGGTAGATATTCATTGCACATAACTCAAAAATAAAAAACGTTTTTTTTAATTAGGCATATAACACAACTTTTTAAAACCGGTAATTACTAATCCGATTCAGGGCGGTGCGGGATACTCTGTGAGATAATGGGAATTATATTTGTTTATCAAATTATAAAGTAAAGAAAATCAGTTATTTAAAAATAAGTTTTTTAGAATACGTTGCTGCTTTTTTAAATACCTGTAATTACTAATCCGATTCAGGATGGAAAGTTGTCGGATTTAAAATGATCCGGATTGACATAAATATTAATCGGGAAATATCTGATTTTTCTGTTAATTGTTAATAACTAATGTAAGTTTATTTTAATTTCAATTAAAGTTATATTAAATTTGCTTCATAAAATTACTTAATAATTCTAATTATTTGATATATTTTAATTAAATATTATTAACAATGTCAGAAACAGCAATAATAGTAACACAAAAAGAGAATATAAAAGAAATTCTCAAAGCGGCTATGATTGAAATCGAAAAGGAAAAAGAAGATAACAGGCCGGATAAACTATATACCATTAACCAGGTTGCAAAACGATTAGGCAGGGCACATGAAACAATAAGCAAGTTGGTAAAAAGGGGAGTGATCAGAAGTACTAAAGACGGATTAATAACTGAATCAGCAATCAACGACTACTTGGGTCAATAGTTTTGCCAAAGCATTGATCTGGGGAACTTCAATTATAAATCCATGAAAATGGTAAGGCCCTGATGGAGAATCAGGGCCTTTAAATAAAATTATTAATTAAATATTTTTAGCGATGACAAAATTAGAAAAAATTCCGTTACAAAGGTTAGAAGAAATTAAACCAGGTTTGAATAAAAACCACAATGAAGCTTATCAAAAGCCCCACTACATAGGGGTTTTTTGTTTTTAATCCTGTGCAATATGAAATTCCAATTAGATAAAAAGTTCAACGATGCTGAATTAAAGAATGTTTTATCCAACGTCAAATTAACCTTAAATGATTCATTTAAGGAACCACCTATTGTTATACGTGTGAATGATTCAATTATTGGGACTTTGGGGAATTTTAGTTTATCTACAGGTAAACCTAAAAGTAGGAAAACATTTAACGTTACATCAATTGTTTCTGCCGGTTTATCAAAAAGTGCTGTTTTAAACTATTCAGTTAACCTGCCGGAAGGAAAAGAGAAAATTATTTTCATTGATACAGAACAAAGCAAATACCATTGTAAAAAGGTCATAGATAGAATAGTTAATCTTGCCGGGCTTAATAAAGATACTCATCCTATAAACCTTGAATTTATTTCATTAAGACCATATTATCCTGGACAAAGGATTCAAATAATTGAATATTTACTTAAAACAACCGAAAATATCGGATTAGTTATAATTGATGGAATCAGAGACCTTGCATATGACATAAATAGCCCACAAGAAGCCACACAAGTAATAAGTAAGTTAATGAAATGGACTGAAAAATTAAATATTCATATACACACAGTGCTGCATCAAAACAAAGGTGATAACTTTTCACGTGGCCACCTGGGAAGTGAATTAGATAATAAATCTGAAAGCGCAATAACTGTAGAAAAACCAGCCAATAACAAAGATATTAGTATTATCAGAAGTGGATTTCTCAGGGATAAAGACTTTGAACCCTTTGCTTTTTCAATTGATGATAATGATTTGCCTTATTTAAAAGATGATTTTGAAGAAGAATCTCTGGACAATTCTAATAAGAAGAAAAATAGCCCTCTCGATCATGATCCACAAACATTAATAAACAATCTGAAAGATATTTATAATGGTTCAAAATATTCTGAATTTTCATTTAATAAATTAAGTGAAGCAAATAAAGAGAACCTTAAAATACATGGTATTAAAATAGGTAATTTAGCATCCAGGGAATATGTTCATTTTTATGTTGAACAAGGGTATGTTAAGAACTTAGGAGATGAAAAACGTATGAGACTGATAATCAATAAATAAAGTGTGTCATGTTAAAACCGTATATATATATAATAACTTAACTTAACATGGTTTAAACGTATGAGACTGATAATCAATAAATAAAGTGTGTCATGTTAAAACCGTATATATATATAATAACTTAACTTAACATGGTTTAATGAGAATTATGCTAATATGTACAATATCAGTCTTTTAAGTGTGTCATGTTATGTTAACCTGGTTTAATAACACAGTATGATTCTAATTAATAGTTATAATCAAATATTATTTTGCTTATAAAAAGAAAAGGAAATGAATTGCTCACAGGCCAAACAGATTAAAATCGAGGACTTTTTAAGGTCTGTAAACATTCATCCGGATAAATCCAGGCGTGCCGGAACCTCCTTAATTTATAAAGCTCCCTACCGGAATGAAACAAACGCAAGTCTTGAGGTTAATACGGTAAAAAATATCTGGTACGATCACGGAACTGGCACCGGTGGCAATATCCTTGACCTGGTTATGGAAATAAAGCAAACCGACCTGAAGGGGACACTTGAATACCTTGCATCGAAAAGTTTTGAACCTTTTTCTTTTTACAAGCAAAAGGAACCCGCAAAAGTAATCCAGGATAAGAAAATTGAAATTATCAAAATAAAACCCATAATTGACCCGGCTCTTATCGGGTACATAAATGAAAGAAAAATCAGTTTTTCAATAGCAAGCCGGTATTTGAAAGAAATCATTTATAAAATCTGGAATAACCAAATCAATGATTATAAAATTTACTGGGCTTTAGGCTTTAAGAACGACCAGTCAGGATGGGAATTAAGGAATAAGTATTTCAAAGGGTGTACATCTAAGCATTATACAACCATACCGGGTAAAAAAAACGAACAATTAAACATCTTTGAAGGTTTTTTCGATTTTCTTTCAGCACTGGAATTGAGCAAAACCCATAAATTAAAATTTGATTCTCTTATTCTCAACAGTATAGCACTAAAACGAAAAACTTTAAAGCTGATCAGTGAATACAAAAAATTAAATTTATTCCTGGACAATGATCCTTCAGGAATCGAAGCGGTTAGTTTTTATCAAAAAAATCATAAAAACGTCAAAGATTTTTCAGTAATCCTGTACCCACATCCTTATAAAGATTTTAATGATTTTTTAATAAATAAAACGAGAATAAGCGTTTTGTTTCAGTCAAAAGCTGAATATCTTTACTAAAACAACACACCGCTTCAAATAAGCCCCTCTAACAAACGATCTTTATAAGAACGGTATAAAGTATCATCCCTTTATTATTAAAAATATGACATAATGACAACTTTTGCTTTATTAATTATACAAATATTCCTTTTAATCTGGTTTTC
Source organism: Bacteroidales bacterium (assembly GCA_016783885.1). Classification (GTDB taxonomy): domain Bacteria; phylum Bacteroidota; class Bacteroidia; order Bacteroidales; family JAADJA01; genus JAADJA01. The sequence continues at coordinate 10,672 of JADHVR010000094.1, read as the reverse complement.
AGTATGAAAAATTTTTGTCCTTTGGTTTTATTTCTTGCCGGTTTACTTTTACGAGGTAAATTAATTTTAAGAAAATAAAAATTCATTAAAACATTAAAACTATGAAACATTTAATTTTGTCCGCATTGCCGACAGTCAGACTAATCGAAGAAATTCAAAAACGGGGTGATGACTACGAACTCATCAACCCGGCAGACCTTTATGCCTTTATAAGTTCCACCACCAGTGGGCATGATCGCATTTACAAACGTGGTGAAGAAAAATCAGAAAGGATCAAATCAAAGTCTTTTGATGCTGTAATCCCAAGAATCTCAGGGGCTGGCTTTGAGCATGGTTGTACAATTGTTAAGCAACTTTCTGAAAACATTGGTATATTCTCAACCGGATACGAAAGAGGTTTAAAAATTTGTTCAAATAAAATGTTAACTGCGCAAGTCTTATCTAAGGCAAAGATAAGGAACCCGAAACAAATTCTCGCACATCAACCAACAGACTACAAAGAATTAATTGACCTGGTTGGCGGTTTGCCTTGCGTGGCAAAATTACAGAGGGGATCTATGGGTATTGGTGTGATGTTACTTGAAACTGAGTTAGCAGCATCTACAAGTTTGAGGTCTTTTCAAACATTGGGAGCAGATGTAATTTTACAACAATACATTGAAAGCGGAAACCCGAAAAACGACATCCGGGTAATTGTCATTGGCCCGGAAACGAAAAACGTAAAAATATTTGCTTATAAACGTTATGCCTTAGATACGGATTTCAGATCCAATTATTCCCTTAGCGGTTTAGGTGAAAAGGTAGAGCTTACTAAAGAAGAAAAAAATATGGCTGTTGATGCAGCCTTAGCGGTTGGCTTAGGTGTATCGGGTGTTGACATTATGAGAGATGCTCTTAATGATGATAAACCTTATGTCATTGAGGTTAATGGCAACCCTGGTCTTAAGGGTGTGGAGACCGTTACAGGGGAGAACGTGGCCGGTGCAATTATCGACTATGTAAAGGACAACCATCGGAAAAGTACAAAATTTAATAATAATTCAATTAAATCTTTTTCACTCAATTCAGAGGAGATTAGCAAACTTTCTAAAGAGGAATATGATAATCTTGACAATCGGCAAAAGTATATTTATGAAGCGGAACAGGTTAAAGATTTGCTTTGATTTGCGCTTAACCCCTTCCAGTTTTTTCATTTGCCCGTAGGTATAATACACCTTCGGGCTTTTTTATTAGGCATATAACACAACTTTTTAAAACCGGTAATTACTAATCCGATTCAGGGCGGTGCGGGATACTCTGTGAGATAATTGGAATTATATTTATTTATCAAATTATAAAGTAAAGAAAATCAGTTATTTAAAAATAAGTTTATAAGAATACGTTGCTACTTTTTTAAATACCTGTAATTACTTATCCTATTCTGGATGGAAAGTTGTCGGATTATTCCATTTACACATCTCTTTAGACAAATAATTCAATTCATATTTGGTATAAATTTTTGTTGTTTTAATATCAGTATGGCCCAAGATTTTACTTATAACATCGTATGGTATTCCCAGTGATTTTGAGACCGTTGCGAAGGTATGCCTGGCACAATGAAAACTAATCTTTTTTTGTATCCCGGCAGTTTTCATAATTTCTTTTAAATACCTGTTTGTCGGCTGACCAGTAAGCACCTTAAATACATTTTGATTATCAAATCCCTTTCTATGTATTAAATCCTTTGCCTTACTTATTAAAGGGATATTCACATATTCCTTTGTTTTTATCATTTGAAGGGATATATATTCATTATTAATAATGTCCCGGAATCGAAGTTTTTTAATGTCCTGGTATCTTAATCCGGTATAACAACAAAACAAAAAATATCTTAATACGTTGGCTTTGTTTGGTTTTAAATGATTAGTGTATAATAATTTTTCCAGGATATTTAATTCATCCATACTCAAAAATTGTCGATCACCTGTAATGCTGCCAAGTGTGTAATTTTTCATTGGATTTTCTTTAATAATTCCCTGTGCAACTGCCTTGTTAAGAATACTTTTGATATAGGTTAAAGATTTAATTACAGTGTTCTTATTATTCTTTTTGTGCTTTATTATAAATCCTTCATAGGTAGAAATAAAGTTTAAATCAATATCATTAAATAATATCTCCTTTCTAAATTCTTTTAGTTTGATTAACTGGCTTTTGTATGCTTTAATAGTGTTTAGCTCTAATTTATCCTTTAATATTTCGATTTGACCTTCATAAAAATCCAAAAATGATTTACTTCCATAGCTGCTATTATCAAAATCCCTTTGAAATTTATCAAAGGTTATAAACTTATCCTCGATACGATAATCAAATAATATCTTCTTTGCTTTGATAAAATAGTGATCAATCAGAGTGTTTTTATTTTTATAATCCGGATCGGATCGGGATACGGTCCCGGATTTAAAATGATCCGGATTGACATAAATATTAATCGGGAAATATCTGATTTTTCTGTTAATTGTTAATCTGAGAAAAAGATTCCTGGTTCCGTCTATACGGGTATAGTCTTTTTGAACTATTTTTACTGAAGGATATGTTTTTGACATAGCTTAAAAATTGGTAAACAATTAGTAAACATTTTGCCAAAAACATTGAAAAAAGAAACTTCAATTATTAGATTCAGAATTTGTTAAACAATTAATTATGAAAACTTTGTAATATTTGTTTTCATAACTTATTGATTCTGAGTGGTACCACCTGGAATTGAACCAGGGACACCAGGATTTTCAGTCCTGTGCTCTACCAACTGAGCTATGGTACCTTTTTTATTGATTATTTTCGATTGACTATTTTTTATTGAATTAATCAAATAATATCATTCTGCCTTAATTCTTTTGTCAACCAAAAATCCCTGTCAATTATGGGGATGCAAAATTAATTAACATTTTTCTAAATTAGAAAATTTTTTAAAAAAAACTTTAATCAAATCAAAACGCTGACTATTAACCTTGTGAATCAATTATTGTCGTATTTTTGCACAACACGAAACAGCTTTTTTATCAATCATTAAGCTAACTCTTGATATGAAACTCGTAATCGATTACGGTAATACACTCATAAAAACAGCTTTGTTCAGGGATGAATCTATGATTGATCTTCGTTTATGCAATAATTTATCATCCGAACAGTTAAACATGCTTATCGATGAATTTGAATATAAAAATTCGGAATACAAGCCAATCGAATATGCAATTTTTTCATCAGTAGTAAATTATGCCGATGATATAAAAACCATACTGAGCAATAGATTTAATTTTATTGAGCTAAATTTTAAAACTCCTTTGCCCGTTACGATTAAATATAAAACGCCTGAAACACTCGGAAACGACAGAATTGCAGCCGTGGTTGCTGCCTCCGGTTTGTTTCCGTCAACCGATTTACTCGTAATTGATGCCGGCACCTGCATTACTTATGATTTTATTAACTCAAAAAGTGAATACATTGGAGGAGGAATTACTCCCGGTATCGACATGCGATTTAAGGCGCTAAATAATTTTACCGGCAAACTGCCGTTAGTTAGTAAAACCGATAATGCTGCATTAACAGGTAATACAACGCAAAGATCAATACAATCGGGCGTTTTAAACGGTATCGTTGCCGAAATTAATGGAATTATTGACAGATACAAACACGAATTTCCATCAATAAAAATAATTTTTACAGGTGGTGATGTTAATTATTTTGATAGGAAACTAAAAAATGACATCTTTGCAGTTTCAAATTTAGTATTAAAGGGATTGAACATTATATTAGACTACAATGTGGAAAAATAGTTTTATACGATTATATCTTTCATCTATAATAATTTTAATTGCTATACAAGCCGAAGCCCAGCCGGGATTAAGCTCACCTTACTCAACTTTTGGTTTAGGTTATTTAAGCCACGGTAATAATGTTCGCAGCAAGTCAATGGGGAGTATCGGCATTGGAACACGTGATTGTTATACTGTTAATGTTTATAATCCGGCATCATACACCGCATTCGACAGCACATCATTCGTTTTTGACGGTGGCATCGTCGGGCTTTATACCAAATTAAAAACAAATACAATAAATGAAGAAATCATAACAGGGTCGATTAGTAATTTTTTGTTTGGTTTTCCGGTTACAAAATGGTGGAGAAGCAGTTTCGGACTGTTGCCTTTTAGTAATGTAGGATATAATGTTGTTGATTACGAATACAAAGATAATATAGGAAATATTCAATATGAATATGAAGGAACAGGAGGCATTAGCCGGTTTTTTTGGGGAAATGCATTTAAACCGGCAAAGTTCCTTTCATTTGGTATTAATGCGTCATATCTTTTCGGTACTATTGACAGGATGCAAACTGTTGCTTTCCCCGATTCCTTATATTTGATAAACACTAAAATAAATAATTCCATTACTGTAAGAGATTTTGATTTTGATGTAGGAATACAAATCCATACTGAACTCAAAAAAGACCTTAAACTAATTGTAGGAGGAGTATTTCATCCAAGAATAAATCTTAATGCAGAAAGAAATTACCTTGCCCAAACATATCTTAGAAAAATAAATGATGTTGAAATATTCAGAGATACAGTAGCATATACCCCGGAAGAAAAAGGAACTGTTCTGATACCGGTAGGTTTTGGATTAGGGTTCTCGCTCGCTAAAGAGGATAAATGGCTCATCGGCGCTGACTATAAACACGAAAACTGGAAAGATTTTAAAAGTTTTGATATTAACGACTCATTATGTAATAGCAATACCTATGCCATTGGTTTCCAATATACACCGGATAAATATAGTATTACTTCATACTTAAAAAGAATAGATTACCGTATTGGCGCACGATATTCTCAATCATATCTCGACTTGAGGGATGAGCATATCGACGGGTTTGGTATAACATTTGGAGTAGGTTTACCTTTAAGAAGTGTTTCTTTTCGAGGTACAAAATCAATGTTGAATTTTGGCTTTGAAATCGGGAAAAGGGGTACAACTGTTAACAGTTTAATACAAGAGAATTATTTTAAAATTTATTTTGGTGTTTCAATATACGAATGGTGGTTCATTAAAAGAAGATATAAATAAACTTAAAGTGTTTAATTCGATATATTATTTAAATCATGAAAAAGAAATCGATTTTATTATTTAGCCTTATTGTTGGTTCATTGTTTTGTAGTGTTTCTCAAGCGCAGGAAAGTTCAAAATATGGTTCAGACAGCGTTACATGCGTAATGAATAACTCACTGTATTACGAATTTTTTAAGCAATGGAAACAAAGCAATTATAAAAATGATGCCTGGGTTGATGCAGTGGATCCCTGGAGATGGGTTTTTATAAATTGTCCCAGAAGCACAATAAACATTTATTTGCACGGTGAAAAGATTTTGGATGAATTAATCAAAACCGAAACCGATAAAGGGAAAAGAGACAAGCTTATTGATACTTTAATGATGTTGTACGACAAAAGGATTAAATATTTTGACAAAGAAGGATTTGTGCTGGGCAAAAAAGGTGTTGATTTGTATAAATTACGCCCATCTGCTTATGAAGAAGCATATAATGTATTGAAAAAATCTGTTGATCTTGAAGGAAAAAAATCACAAGGGCCAACACTGATCTATTATTTCAGGGCTGCCGAAAAAATGGTTAATTCCGAAAAAGCTGAAAAGACTATCCTTGTTGATATTTATGACCAAACAACTGAGATAATTGATTATAACATTAAAAAATACCAGGCAGAGAATAATCAGAAAAAGGTAACAAACTGGGAAAATATCAAGGGCAATATCGAACTTTCGTTTGAGCCTTATGCAACATGCGAAGACCTTATCAGCATTTATACAATTAAATTCAACGAAACTCCCAATGACGTTGATTTACTTAAAAAGATCACCAAAATCCTTGACAAAAAGAAATGTACGGATTCTGACCTGTTCTTCCATGCAACCGAAAACCTTCACAATGCCCAACCTACTGCACAGTCTGCCGAGTTGATGGGAAAAATGTATATTATGAAAGAACAATATAATAAAGCGGCAGATTATTTAATCCAATCTATTGAACTTTATGAAGATGATAATGATAAAGCAGATGCTCATTACTTATTGGCAAATGTATATTTTCAGCTTAAAAAATATGTTGCTGCAAGAAATCAATGTTATAATGCGATAAAATTAAGACCTAACGACGGAAAACCATATATTTTAATTGGTGATATGTATGTTGCAACTGCTAAGAGTTGCGGAGATAATGCACTGACCAGCAAAGTTGCATATTGGCCAGCCGTTGATAAATACATAAAAGCAAAAAATATTGACCCTTCTGTTGCTGATATTGCCAGGTCAAAGATCAACACATACTCACAATATTTCCCGGTAAAAGAAACTATTTTCTTTTACGATTTTAATGAAGGTGATACTTATTTTGTCGAATGTTGGATAAATGAAAATACTAAAGTCAGAACATCGGATTAACTCAAGTGGATTCATCAGGATATTCCAGGCATAAAAAGATTAGATTAAAAGGCATTATTATAATTTTTCTTATAATAACGCTTTTTGCTTGTGAAAACGACATTAAAACCTTAAACTCTTATACACAGGTCGATTCATTACCTCTTGAATTAGCCTACGACATTGAGGTGATTTATAGTGATTCCGGCAGAATACAAGCTTGTCTTGAAAGTTCATTAATGAAAAGATACGAGGAAGATGACTCATACCTGGAATTTCCGGATGGTTTTAAAATTATTTTCTATGATTCGCTGCAGAAAAAAAAATCACAAATTACTGCCAAATACGGGATCAGTTATGAAAAGAAAAAAATAATGGAGGCAAAAAACAACGTTGTCGTTATAAATACTTTAAAAAATGAACGCTTAGAAACAGAGCACCTGGTTTGGGATCGTAGAAAAAGAACTATTTATTCAGATGTGTTTGTTAAAATAACAACACCTGACGAAGTGATTTATGGAGACGGGCTTTATTCCGACCAGAATTTTGACAGCTATACTATAAAAAATCCGACAGGTGAATTTAGCATAAATCCCGATGAGCAATAAATGTATTGCAAGTAACTATATAATTATTTTACATAACTGAAACATACAAACAACAAGATGAAACCTACATGGATCTTTGGCTAATAGTAATAATAACACTTGTTTTTTCTGCCTTTTTTTCAGGAATGGAAATAGCATTTATCAGTTCAAACAAATTAAAGATTGAACTCGATAAAAACAAAGGTTTGTTCTCAGCAAAAATACTTGCCGGATTCATTAAAAATCCTTCAAAAATACTTGGAGCGTTATTATTAGGCAACAATATTGCATTAGTGATCTATGGTATTGCCATGGCAAAAATACTTGAGCCTGTTATAATCAATATTTTAACTCTTAAATACGCCTCCGAATTTTTTATAGTTATCATCCAGACTATAATTTCAACACTGCTGATTTTAATAGCCGCCGAATTCATTCCGAAAGCTTTATTCAGGATAAACCCAAATGCCATATTAAACTTTTTTGTTTTACCTGTTAAATTGTTTTACTGGATTTTTTATCCCTTTATACATTTATTGATAGGAATTTCGGAATTTATCCTGAAAAAATTGCTTAGGCTTGAATTTTCAACTCATGGATACACTTTCAGCCCTGTTGATCTGGATAATTACCTTAAAGAATTTTCTCCTGACAGAAAAGAAAAAAACGAAGTAAAACAAGAAATCCAGATGCTGCAGAATGCGATCGATTTCAGAAATGTAAAATTAAGGGAATGTATGGTTCCCCGCACAGAGATAACCGCCCTCGAAGAAAATAACAGTATTGAAGAGATGAAGAACAATTTTATCGAATCCGGTCATTCGAAAATACTGATTTATAAAGATACAATTGATAACATCATCGGATTTGTACATTCATCCGATTTGTTTAAAAATCCTGAAAATATAAAATCCGTTACACATTCCATACCTATTGTGCCCGAAACGATGCTTGCAAATAATGTTTTAAGTATGTTTATTAAAGAACATAAAAGTATAGCCATTGTTGTGGATGAATTTGGCGGAACTTCAGGTGTGGTAACTATGGAAGATATTATTGAAGAAATATTCGGTGAAATTGAAGATGAATATGATATGGAAGAACAAGTAGAACGAAAAATAAGTGATGATGAATTCATATTTTCAGCCCGCCTCGAAATTGATTATATAAATGAAAAATACCACATTGGTCTTCCTGAATCGGATGATTATGAAACCTTAGGCGGATTAATTATTGAAATCCATGAAAGCATTCCAAAGGTAAATGATGAAATCAGGCAAGACCCTTTCAGGTTTGTTATTACCCAGGCAAGCGAAACCAGGATTGAACAGGTTCATCTGATTGTTGAATCGATCCGATCCTTCGGGATTGAATTATAGAATGATTTAATGGAGCTGTGTAATTATTTTCAAATAAAAAACTTTCACCATTTAATTTTCTTATTGTACATTTGCACCCTGTTTTAAAAAAATGAAATTATGGCGCTTATTGGTACAATTAGAAAACAATCGGGATTATTAGTAATAATTGTTGGTGTTGCTCTTGCTGCATTTGTTTTAGGTGATTTTCTGAAACCGGGATCAGGAAGGAGAACAGTTAATATTGCCGAAATTTATGGCGAAGATATTACCTATTCAGAGTTTAATAACAAATTTGAACAAAATCTTGAAAATCAAAAAAGAAATCAGAAGAAGGAAAACCTTACTTCCGAAGAAATGTTCAGATTGAGGCAGCAAACATGGGATCAGATAATTCAAAATATAGTTCTCGACAAGGAATACGAAGAACTTGGTTTAGTTGTTTCGACTGACGAACTGTTTGATCAGATACAGGGAGAGGAGCCTCATTCTTATATTCTCCAGTATTTTAAAGACCCGCAAACACAACAATATGATCCCGAATTGGTTCGTAACTATATTAAACAATTAAACCAAATGGACGCTACTTCGCGCAACCAGTGGGAAATATTTGTTGAAGCAATTAAAGAAGACAGGGAAAAGACAAAATTAAAAAACCTGATATCAAAAGGCTGGTTCATACCTGATACTTTCCTTTATAAAGATTTTAACGAGAAAAAGGCAATCGCTAAAATAAGACTCGTAGGAGCCAGGTACAATACTATAAACGACAGCCTTGTAACAGTTACCGATAAAGACTTCAGGAAATATTATGAAGATTATAAACAAAACTACAAACAACAAGCCTCAAGAGATATTGATTATATAATATTTGATGTTAAACCTTCGGCAAAAGACAGAAAAGCTATAAGGGAAGAAACTTACCTAATTTTTGAAGATTTTAAAAAAGCCGGAAACATTCCTTTATTTGTAAATGCGGAATCGGATAACAGATATGACAGCACATTCTTTAAAGAAGGCGAATTACCCGTAAGGATAGATTCGGTTATGTTCAACTCCCCTGTTGGCACCTTTGTAGATCCTTACCTTGAGGATAACGCCTGGCACATGGCGAAATTAATGGATATTCAATTCAGACCCGATTCAATGAAGGCAAGCCATATTTTAATCTCTTATGCAGGTGCTTATATGAGCGGAGAAAATGTTACACGTACAAAAGAGGAGGCTGAAGCTTTTGCTGATAGTTTGCTTAATGTAATAAATGCTTCTCCTGATAAAATTGAAATACTGGCAATCGAATTTTCAAATGACCCGTCTGCTGCTGAAAATTCAGGAAATTTGGATTGGTTTGCCGATGGTTCAATGGTTTATCAATTTAATAATGCCGTACTGAAGGGACAAGTTGGAGATATAACAATGGCAGAAACCATGTTTGGTTATCATGTGATAAAGATTACCGGCAAACAAAAGCCCGTAAAAAAAGTCAGGGTTGCTATTATCGACATTAACGTTAATCCAAGCCAGCAAACCCATCAGGATGTATTTACCAAAGCCAGTGAATTCCAGGGGAAATCTACATCTCTTGAGGCATTCGATACTCTAACAACAAATATGGGCTTAAACAAACGTTCGGCAACATATTTACAACCAATGGGAGACCGCATTGCCGGACTCGATTATCCAAGGCCTATCATTCAATGGTCGTTCATCGAGGGAATAGAGGTTGGATCGGTTTCGCATGTATTTACTATGGAAGAAAAATATGTAGTGGCAGTGGTAACAAAAGTAAGAGAAGAAGGAATCCCTAAGCTTGATGAAATTAAGGATATGATAGAACCATTGATCATTACAGAATTAAAAGGTGATTTAATGATCGAGAAAATGAACAACATCGCTAATGAGACAAATGATTTAATACAAATTGCTCAGAAACTCGATTCAAAAGTTGATACTGTTGACAACGTTAATTTTAATATGAGAAATATCGCGGGTTATGGTAATGAACCTGATCTCCTGGCTAAAATTTTTACTATAAAAACCGGAGAAATGTCGAAAACTGTTAAGGGTAACAACGCAGCTTTCTTTGTAATTGTTGACGAAATAATTGACCCGGAGCCAAACCAGGATAGGAAAATGTATGAAAGACAGATGCTGATGAATTTCAGGGCAAAAGTCAATAATAATTCTTTCCTTCAGGCTTTAGAAGAAAAAGCGGATATTATTGATAACAGGGTGATGTTTTATTAATTTTAGGATTTTACTTCAC
>JADHVR010000093.1 GCA_016783885.1 Bacteroidales bacterium | reverse complement strand
TTGCTCCCCAGCAGAGCCTGCTTCCGCTTCATTGCGACAAAACAAAAATGATAAAAAAATTAATGGTAATAAAATATAGTTATTAACAATGGCTTACTTTTGCAGCAAAATGTGTCAACTTTTTTCAGGACGGTTCACTTTAACGGTAGCTTAGCCAGCTTCTCTACCGTCAAACTCGGGAAATCGAACTCCTCGGTTATTTTGCCGAGAATCAGATAAACCCCTTTCCCTTTAAAAGGATAGTATTTTAGAGAATTCGGGAAATGAACCGTATCGAAGAATTCACCTGTGCAATCAAGGAACGTTCCGAAGTGCATCCACTCTTTTTTTACGGTTCTTACATATTTTATAGTAACCAGATGCCCAACCATCCTGACTTTCTTCCCAATATATTTTATCATGTCTTTAGCAAGTATCTCTCCGCGGAAAGATGTCTTAAGCAAATCAAAATACGTCATAGTAACCGGGAAGCCGATAAACTCAATTTCATCATACGCATCCTCTAATTTACTTTGTTCAAGTTGAGGGAGCTTATATTTTTTGGGCGAAGTATAAAACAACGAATCAGGTGGTCGTGGTTTGCCTTTGTTTAAATATAAATGTGCTTCCCACAAAAGTTCTGCTTTTTGCTTTCCTGTAAACCTGAATGCATCAGATCGGATCAGAATAATCAACTGCTCTACACCAATACTAACCCTATTAATAAAATCTTCCAGTTCTTTGTATTCCCCATTTTGCTGCCGTTCGAGTTGTATCTTCTGCCCAATTTTATTTTCTAAGTTGGCAATATGAATAAAGCCGATATAAATGTCTTTCCCGATGATACGAGTGAGATAATTGCTGTGGTTTACACTTGGCAGGTTTATTACGGCACCCTGCCGTTTTGCTTCGTTGAAATACACCCATGTGTGATAAAACCCACCGAAGTTATTGATCACAGCCGTAATAAACTCCAAAGGAAAATATGCTTTCAGAAACAGACTTTGAAAACTTTCGACGGCATACGAAGCCGAATGAGCTTTTGAGAAAGAATATCCTGCAAATGAATCTATCTGCCGCCATACTTCCTTTGTTATCTTATCAGGGTAACCTTTTGCTTTGCAGTTTTCGAAGAACTTATCAATTATCCGGTTCAATTCCTTCCTGCCCCTGAATTTCCCGCTCATAGCTCTCCGAAGCACATCGGCATCAGCAAGGTCGAGGCCTGCGAAATGATGGCAAACTTTCAACACATCTTCCTGGTACACCATCACACCGTAAGTTTCTTCCAATTGCTCTTTCATAACAGGATGGAGATATTCAAACTTATCAGGATTATGAAAACGGTAAATATACTCCCTCATCATCCCGGATTTTGCAACTCCGGGACGAATGATTGAACTGGCAGCCACAAGGGTCAAATAATTATCACATCTTAACTTATTTAATAATCCACGCATAGCAGGACTCTCAATGTAAAAGCAGCCGATAGTATCTCCTCTTTTAAGTTGTTGCATGACCTTTTTATCTTTTTTAAATTTATCAACCTGATGAACATCAATGTTAATCCCTCTGTTTTCCAAAATAATTTCCTTTGCATCCCGAATATGCCCAATCCCGCGTTGACTCAAAATATCAAGTTTCTCAAAACCGATTTCCTCAGCTACATACATATCCCATTGTGTTGTTGGGAAACCTTTTGGAGGCATGTCAAGTGCTGTATAGTATGTTATAGGCTTTTCCGATATTAAAATTCCACCGGCATGGATACTGCGAATATTCGGAAAATCAATCAGTCCTTTAGATATTTCGTATATCCTTTTTGTAATCTGGTTTTTATTAACCTCCTTTTCAGGATTATTAACCAGATCATCAATTTCACCTTTTGGCAGCCCATACACTTTTCCCAATTCCCTGAAAATAGATTTCCCTTTAAATGTGGAAGTAGCACCTAATAAAGCCGTGTGCTCATGCCCATAACGTTTAAAAATATAATCCTGTACTTCTTCCCTTTCGCGCCATGAATAATCAATATCGAAATCCGGGGGGCTGGTACGTTTGGGATTAATGAAACGCTCAAAATACAGATCGAGGTCAATAGGATCAACATCGGTTATTTTCAAGCAATATGCTACAACACTATTAGCGCCGCTTCCACGCCCCACATGGTAAAATCCACGCGACATGGAATAGCGGATGATGTCCCAGGTGATCAGGAAATAAGCTGAAAATCCCAGTTTAAAGATGATATCTAATTCCTTTTCCACCCTTTCTCTTGCAACTTTATTTTTCATTCCATAACGATATTCCAATCCATCATAAGCCAGTTTTTTGAGTAGTGTTTTGTCATCGCTAACATTTCCCGTGAATGTCCTTTTATTTTTAAAAGATTTATAATCGAAATCAATCTCACATTCCTCGATCAACTTTTCAGTGTTTTTTATAATTTGAGGATAATCTCTATAATACATAAGTAAATCATCAACCGGCAGCATTTTTTCCGATTCATCAGCCAGCATTTCAGGTGTAAGCCGACTTATCAATATGTTGTTATCAACTACACGCAGGTTTTTATGCAGATGATATCCTTTTTTATCGGCAAATGTTACAGGCTGCTGTATTACCAATTTGAATTGGTCTTCGAGATAATCGGATGTAAACAATTTTAGGACTTCATAAGGTTTAATACCTATAAACTCATTTTCTTTCAGGTCTTTCAATGATTTTTTACCGAAAGGATAGATAAGGTAAGCATTTTTAAATCCATTGGCGTGAATAGGGTAATTTTTTTTCTGCAGATTATGATATGTAACAAACTCGTTAAGTTCTCTGAAGCCTTCGTTATTTTTAGCGATTCCGGTATATAAATATTCATTTCCATTTCTGAACTCAATTCCTCCGATGGGTTTAATGCTGTTTTGCCTGCATAGCTTTACAAAGTCGATCATCCCTGTGGAGTTATTGATGTCCGTTAAAGCCAAAACCGGAACCCTGTGTTGCTTTGCCAGCTTCACCAGTTCCTCAACGGGCAATGTGCCGTAACGGAGGCTATAATTTGAATGGCAATTGATATACATTTCTTTTGTTTTATCATTTTGACCAGACCCATTTTTTACCCTTTACTTTTTCTATATGACTCTTCCATCCCGATACCTATCGGGATGCAGACCCTGGAAGGTTTTAAAATACCGCTCTCCTCACAGCTTTACTCCCAAACCGCAATCTTACCTTGTCCATTGCCTGGTACAGGCTGGTCATTTCAGGTGTATCCTCAAACATATTCAACTGCTGCGAGCCTTGTACTAAGTGGCTGAACTTTACTCCAATCAACCTAAGCAACATCCTGCGTTTATATAGTTTTTTAAACAGTCCTAATGCCGTATTTATAAGAATATGATCAAATGCCGTATAAGAAATATGCTTTTGTAAAGTATGTGTATCGAAATTAGAATACCTTATCTTTACCGTTATGCAGGAAGTTAGCTTTTGTTTTTTCCTGAGCTGGAAAGCAATCTTTTCAACCATGCTTATTAATAAATTCTTAAGCATGATCACATCAATCGTATCCGTTTCAAATGTATGCTCGGTGCTGATGGATTTTCGTTCGGAATATTGTTGAACAGGTGCCGGATCAATTCCATTGGCTTTTTTCCAGATAACGATACCGTTTTTACCCATCACGCGTTCGATCATATCGGGTGGTATTTGCCGCAACGTTATAATGGTTGATATACCCATTGAACGGAGTAAATGATAAGTCTTATTTCCAATCATTGGAATTTTTCGGATAGACAAAGGATTTAAAAAGGGTTGTACGCCCATTTGAGGAATCTGTAATAGTCCATTTGGTTTTGCTTCGCCTGTGGCAATTTTAGAAACTGTTTTGTTTATTGAAACTCCAAAGGAAATTGGCAACCCGGTTTCATTGATTATCCTTTGCCGTAATTCTTGCGACCATCTCAGGTTGCCGAAAAACCTGTCCATGCCTGTAATATCGAGATAATGTTCATCAATAGATGCTTTTTCGTAAACAGGCGCTTTTTCTGCAATTATCTCTGTTACTATTTTTGAATACTTGCTGTACTGATCCATGTCGCCCCTGATAACTGTTGCATGGTTGCATAATGTCCGGGCCATCTTCATAGGCATAGCAGAATGAACACCGAATTGCCTTGCTTCATAACTGCACGATGCTACAACCCCCCTGTCGGATGCACTGCCGATGATGATTGGTTTACCTATCAAATCACGATTCATCAGCCGTTCAACAGATACAAAGAAAACATCCAGATCAAGATGTACTATGCAGCGGTTTGTAGTAATCATAACATCACTTTACAATCTTTTTTAAAAAAAAATCAAAAAAAACTTGACATTTAAAAAATTAGTTATACCTTTGATTAGAATTTAATCATATTAACGCTTACAATATAATCATTATTAAATTAATAACAAAGATTTTTTTAGTTAATTAAAAAATATAATAAAATGAATACTTATAAAAACCTTGAAATATATCAATTAGCTTTCAACCTTTCTATTAAAATATACAGGTTGAATATGACCTTGCCAAAGCACATATTTCTAAAACAGGGAAACAGGCTAAGGTGGTCTTCGGTAAAAATTAAGGACATAATTATTGAAAGTTGTTCTGAAGGAAATAATGAAAATGATTTTATTCGTTTTCTAAATATTGCCGGAACTTTATGTAATGAAATTATTTTGCAATTGAAAAAAATCAATACAGGTCAATATGGAAAAAAATCGATTCATGAGCTAATAATAAACTATAGAACACTGAAAAAGAAAATGGAAAATAATATTGAAAACATTGAAAAAAGGCAGGATGAATTAGTGATCCCTTTTCCGGCAAAAGAGGGAGAAAAGCGAAAAATGGAACAAAATAATATTTATAAATAAAATCATGTATTTCAGCAGCAACATTAAATTTCTCAGAAAAAGAAAAGCACGCACTCAGGACGATGTGGCTTTTGCACTCAATATGAAACGCTCCACACTCAGCGGTTATGAAAATGAAGTAGCTAAGCCAAGTGTAGAAGTTTTATTTGCATTTTCAGAATATTTTAGAATTGCAATTGACACTCTCATTAAAGTTAACCTGCCCGAAATTCCAGAAAGCCAGTTAATACAGCTCGAACGTGGTTATGATGTCTATATCAGGGGCAGTAATATCAGGATACTCGCCACAACCGTTGACAGTAAAAATGATGAAAATATTGAATTGGTATCCGAAAAAGCCAAAGCAGGATATAAAAGCGGGTTTGCTGATCCGGAGTACATAAAAATTTTACCCACATTCAAATTACCATTTCTTTTAAAAGAAAGAAAATACAGAACCTTCCAGATCAGTGGTGATTCTATGTTGCCCATTCCTGATAAATCGTGGGTAACCGGTGAGTATGTTGAGAATTGGCAATATATAAAAGATGGAAAGCCATTCATTATTCTAACATTGGATGATGGTATCGTTTTTAAAATTATTGAAAACAAAATTGAACAAGATGGCAAATTAATTTTATATTCACTGAACAATTATTATGAACCTTATGAAATTGAGATCAAAGAGGTGAAAGAGATATGGAAATTTGTGAATTACATCAGTTCCGAAATGCCCGAACGAAATATTGAAAAAGATGATTTGGTTGAGGAAGTAAAAGCATTAAGGATGGAAGTTAAGGCAATACAGATGAAATTGCAGCTATAAATTTTTAAATTATTTCCGTAATAAACTTTGAACTAATAAGTGTACTCCATCATCGACATAGAAACCACTGGCCTCAGTCCTCGAAATGAGAAGATCACCGAAATTGCAATTTTAGTGCATGATGGTGAAAAGGTTGTTGATGAATTTACAACTCTTTTAAACCCTGAAATTGAAATCCCATACAGAATAACTCAATTAACCGGAATCAACAACAAAATGGTGAATGATGCACCAAAGTTTTATGAAGTGGCTAAGCATATTGTTGAAATGACCCAAGACACAATCTTTGTAGGGCATAATGTTCATTTCGATTACAACTTTGTCAGAAAAGAGTTCAGGGAATTGGGATATGATTTTAAGAGAAAAAAAATATGTACGGCTAAACTGAGCCGTAAGTTACTGCCTGGCAGAAGATCTTATTCACTCAGTAAATTATGTAAAGAATTAGGAATAGAAAATCCTCACCGGCACAGAGCTTTTGGCGATGCAGCGGCAACCGTAAAACTTTTTGAAATTTTATTAAAAGTAGAAAAAAATCTTCAGGAGCTTACTTTAAAAGGACTTAATACAAGCCTTGACAGGAAAATAATAGACAATCTTCCCGGTGAACCTGGAGTTTATTATTTCTACAATGATAGCGGAGAAATAATATACATCGGTAAAAGTAAAAATATAAAAGAAAGGGTGATGTCGCACCTGTCGAACAACGGAACAAAAAGGGCTGTTGAAATGCGAAATCAAATTGCAGATATTGGCTATGAATTTACCGGGAATGAATTAATAGCTCTATTATTAGAATCAAATGAAATTAAAAGGCATACACCTCTTTATAATAAAGCACAACGAAGAACCGGCTTTCAATATGGATTATATTATTATAAAGATGAGAACGGTTACTTGAGGTTAAAGATTGACAAAAACAACAGGGACGAACTTCCTTTAACATCATTCACTTCACAGTTGTCCGCAAAAAGCCATCTTTTTACCCTGGTTGAAGCATTTAATCTTTGTCAAAAACTTTGCGGTTTATTCGACACAAAAGGTGCTTGTTTTCATTATAATATAAAACAATGTAATGGCGCCTGCATTGGAGAAGAAGCTCCTGAAATTTATAATTCACGGGTAAAACAAGCCATTGAGCCATATCGTTTCGAACAACAAAACTTCATGGTTGTTGACAAAGGAAGGTCAGATGGAGAGAAATCTGTTATATGTGTCGAGAAAGGGAAATATCTGGGCCATGGATTTATTAATTTTGAGTTGAATAGTAATTTGGCTATTGATGATTTAAAACAGTGTATTAAACCTTTTCCCGACCACCGGGATGTACAGCAAATTCTTAGAAGTTATTTAAAACGAAACAAAGTTGAAAGAATAATAAATTTGTAACTTTTTTTATTTAAAAAATAATCCTAAATTTGCACAATAAGCCATAAATGTAAAACAATAATTATGAACTCAAAAAACAAAAAACCCTTCTCAAAAGATATTATTAAAATTGAAGATATTGAGACAGCTGTAAATCAGTTAGCACAAAAACTGAAGGAAGATATTTATTTAAAGTGTAAAAGAAAAGGAGCAGTTATTGGCATTAGCGGCGGTATTGACTCTTCGGTTTGCCTTGCTCTTGTCGTTAAGGCATTAGGTCCGGAAAAAGTTTTTGGCATAATGATGCCTGAAAAGGATTCGAGTCCTGATAGTCTGGAACTAGCTGATAAATTAGCTAAAGTTTTTGGAGTAGAAACAATAGTTGAAAATATATCATCTGCTTTAGAAGGATTCAGATGTTATGAAAGAAGGGATGAAGCCGTCAAAAGGGTTTTCCCTGAATATGATCCTTCTATACATAAAATGAAAATTGGAATTAAAGAATCGGGTTTATATAGCAACCTTCCTCCATTATTCTATATCACTATTATTGATCAAGCGGGAAACGAGAAAACTGAAAGACTCCCGGCAAATGAATTCAGAACAATTATGGCAGCTTCGGACTTTAAACAAAGAAGCAGGATGTCTATTTTATATTATCATGCAGAAAGACTGCATTATGCTGTAGTGGGAACTCCAAACAAACATGAGGAAAATCAGGGTTTTTTTGTTAAATATGGCGACGGAGGAGCTGATGTGATGCCAATTGCACACTTATATAAAACCCAGGTGTATCAGCTTGCAGATTATTTGAATATTCCTCAGGAAATTATTGATCGAACACCTACAACAGATACTTATCCTGCCGAACAAACACAGGAGGAATTCTTCTTTCAGCTTCCCTTTAAACAAATGGATTTGTTATGGTATGCTTATGAGAATAAATATAATTTGAAAGAAGTAGCGGATGTGGTTGGAAAGTCAGTTGATGAAGTGGAAAAAATCTTTTCAAATTTTAAAAGAAAACAAAGTACAACAGAATATTTAAGAATGGCTCCGATTAAGTATTTTTAACCGGGGTAATTTATTTATACTGAAACGCCCGCCTGACCGGGCGGGCAGGGGCGGACAGGCGGGCATCCGTAAAACAACTTTTAATTACAAAAATATTAAAAGGATGAAATTTTTAACATTTGTTCAGGATTACCTTAAAAACACTTCTGAATTATTTCCCAACAAAGAAGCTTTGATTTTTGGTAATGAACGATGGACATATTCTTCAATCGACAGGAGTACTGATTTTTTAGGTATATCGCTTCTTGATCTGGGAATTCAAAGACAGGATCGTATAGTAATTTTTCTTGACAATTCTACAGAGATTGTTTTATCCCTTTATGGAATATTAAAGGCTGCAGGAGTATTTGTTATCATTAATGGCTCTGTCCAGGCTCAAAAATTATCTTATATATTAAAAGATTCAGGAGCACGAATTTTAATCACCCACACATCTAAAAACAAGGTGGTTTCTAATGCTATAAGTAATCTTAAATTAGATAACAATTTTAAGATTATTTGGGTAGGAGCTTACAATAATATGCCTCAAAATTTAATATTACATTCAATCCGTTGGCATGAATTGTTTAAAAATAAAATCTCACAAGAAAATATAAGAAAAAAATTAATGGCAGTAAGAGCGGGGTGTATTGATATTGATCTGGCAGCATTAATTTATACTTCAGGATCAACAGGTGAACCAAAGGGTGTAATGACTACTCATCAAAATATGATTTCTGCTGCACGAAGTATTATAGAATATCTGGAAAATACAGAAAATGATATTATACTTAATACCCTCCCCCTTTCTTTTGATTATGGTCTGTATCAGATCATTATGGCGTTTATGTTTGGAGGGTCTGTTGTATTGGAAAAATCATTTATTTTTTTTACCAATATCATTCAGCGACTTATCAATGAAAAGGTAACAGGATTTCCTATAGTCCCGACGATTATTGCGATGATTTTGAAATCTGTTGATTTAAAAAAATATGATCTTTCTGCATTGCGTTATATTAGTAATACAGGAGCAGCCTTGCCGGTTGATCATATACAAAAATTAAGAAAAATTCTGCCACACGTTAGTATTTATTCTATGTTTGGTCTAACTGAATGTAAACGAATTTCATATTTACCTCCTGAAGAAATAGATAAAAGACCTTCATCAGTAGGAAAGGCAATGCCAAACTGTGAAGTATTTATTGTGAATAAAAATGAAGAAGAAGTAAAACCCGGAGAAGTTGGCGAGTTGGTAGTAAGAGGGGCAAATGTAATGAAAGGATATTGGAACTCACCTAAACTAACTTCAAAAGTATTCAGACCAGGATTAGGGTTTGATGAGAAGCTTTTATTTACAGGTGATTATTTTAAAATGGATGATGATGGATTCCTGTATTTTCTGGAGAGAAAAGATGATATGATAAAATCCAGAGGAGAGCGCATCAGTGCAAAAGAGATAGAGAATATACTGTACCAGATTGAAGAAGTAAACGAATGTGCTGTTATTGGTATCCCTGATGAAATTTTTGGACAGGCAATTAAAGCATTTATCGTAAAAACGACTAATTCTAAGCTAAAAGAAAAGGATATTTTAAACTATTGTTTTCAACATTTGGAACCTTTTTCAATTCCTAAATACGTGAAATTTTTAGATGAATTGCCAAAGAATCCACATGGCAAGGTTGATAAGAAAATTTTACTTTAACTTTAAACATTCAGTACTTAAAAATATTCTGTAAAAAACCAAACATTTATCAAGTTAATACGTTTACGCATTCATATTATTGCTTTAAACTGTGGTGAATGATCCATGAATTTCATTTTAAACAAGAAATGAATAAACCTGTCCTACAGGGTATGCCAACTAATTATTATGATTTAATAATATGAATGTATTTAATTATTTTTTCAGGGATACAAAAGAATTATCAAAAGATGTTGTATTAGGCCCATGTGAGCAGATTTCGTATAAACAACTATATGAAAATTGCGTTAATCTTTCCAAAGAGATTGTTAATAATTTTGGCGAGAATAAAAATATTTTAATTCTGAGTGAAAATTCTGTTTTTTTTATCACAGCTTACCTTGCCATAATAAAATCAGGGAATATCTGCGTGCCTCTCAATCCCAATATTGAAAAAGATAATTTTGAAAATATATTAAACAGGACAGAATCCGGTATTGTTTTTATCAGCAAAAAATTCAAACAGAAATATTCGGAATATCAGCTAAAAATTATCGAAGACGAACAATGTAACGAATGGATTGAATCGGGCAAAAAGATTACGGATGACGGTGAAACGAATTCATTTGACGATACAAGGCTGGCTGAAATTATTTTCACATCCGGCTCGATGGGCGAGCAAAAAGGAGCGATGATAACACACAAAAACATCATTGCCAACACAGATTCCATAATTAGATATTTAAAACTTACCTCATTCGATACCATTGAAGTTGTAATGCCCTTTTATTACTGCTATGGTCTTTCTCTTTTGCATACTCATTTAAAAGTTGGTGGCTCTGTGGTTTTAAACAATTCATTCATTTTTCTCGGTTCTGTTATTAACGATTTGAATAAATATAAATGTACCGGATTTGCAGGAGTTCCAAGTCACTTTCAAATCCTGTTAAGAAAATCAAAAGATTTTAAAAATACTGAATTTCCGTCATTAAAATATGTAACTCAAGCCGGGGGCAAACTTCATACAACTTTTATCAAAGAATTTATCGAGGCATTTCCCGAAATTGATTTTTATGTAATGTATGGTCAAACAGAAGCCACGGCGCGGCTCTCTTATCTGCCTCCTTTCATATTAAGAGATAAAATCGGGTCAATGGGCAAAGGAATTCCCGGAGTTATCCTGAAGGTTGTTGATGAAAAAGTAATTCCTGTAAAACCGGGCGAAACGGGTGAAATTATTGCGAAAGGTGATAATATAATGTCGGGTTATTATAAAGACATAGAATCTACAAAACAGGTTTTACGGGATGGATGGCTACACACCGGTGATATGGCAACTGTGGATGAAGACGGTTATATTTATATCCAAAGCAGGAAAAAAGAAATTATTAAAGTTCGCGGAATAAGGATCAGCCCGAAAGAGATTGAAGAAGTTATTGTTACATATCCCGGCGTTGTCGATTGTACTATTGAAGCCGTAACCGATGAAATTTTAGGAGAAGCCATTAAAGCTACTATTTTTATTAATGGTGCAGAAAAAGATAACTTCACTGAAGACCTTATAAAAAATCATTGTGCCCAGCACCTGGCGCAACATAAAATTCCTCAAAAAGTGATATTCGATACGAAATTGACTTTTAATGCTGCAGGAAAGAAAACGAAATAGTAGTTTCAGGTTCAAAGATAAATGAAAAGTGCAAATTGAATATTATAACCTTAACTAATAACCAACGACTGAAAGAAGTCCGTAAGATTATCTAATTAACAAATGACCTGAATATTATTTATTTTGTCCCCAGATTTCTTTTGTTAATTCATCTATAATATTATCCCTCGGATGGAAATAATCGATAAAATTCTTCCTGACCCTGGTCGTTTCACCAGGAACATCAAAATCGTAAGTATAACCGAGAGATTTGATATCATCTTTAAACTTTTTTTCCATATCTGTAAGATCGTGGCTAAATAAATACTCATGGGTGCCTTCGTAAATTGGAAGGATTATAAATTTAAGTTCAATATTATTTTTTTTACAATAATCTGCAATTCGTTTTAATTCATCATAAGTATCTTCCGGGTAGATATAATCACTAAAGAAAAGTTCCAAACGTTTAGAAGCAATTTTATCCAGAATTTCAATTTCCTCATATATATACGAGTTTTCAACTATTTTTGGGTTTTTAGTCGTTTGATATAACAAGTTAAAGAACGAGTCAAAAAAAATCTCTTTTGTAGTAAAATACAAATAAGGTTTATCAATATAATCCTGGGCAAAACGATAAAGGCAATACGAACGAATGGCATTATAATTCATAAATCCTACTTGGAAATAAACACTTTCAAGTTTTGTATTTTCAGCAGCAAACCAAAATATTTTAGCCATTGTTTCATAGCTGGCTCCGGGTACACAAAAATTAAAAAAATCTTTCCCACTTATTTCTTTAATTAAGGATTCCTTTATATGTTTACCCTGTGAATCGCCGATTATAATATTTTTTACTGGCTTTCTTCCAAAATGGATTATTTTCCACAACATATTTCCCCTTGGCGAAGATTCATCATGACGGTTAAGTATCTTTATTTTATTTTCATCATTTATTACATGAGAAATATCAATAAACTCATAAGGGTCGATTATAAAAATAAAAAGAAAGCACAGTAAAACAGGAATACTGAAATAAAAACCTTTACGCAGATAATTTTTCATTAAATATTATTTAAACTACCACTGTACGAAAATACAAAATAATAATAACTTATACCGAAAGAAATGCCGTTAGGCTTAAATAAATAATAATTTTTTTTATTATCTGTAAATCCTCGCTACCCATCCACCACCAGGCGCCAGATGTATATTCAGAGTATCTCCTGAAGAGATTGTTCGTGAAGATTTTTGATAATCTTCGGCGCACCTGTCGGCATTTATTCCATCCTGATAAATATCTATAAAATATTCACCATCTTCCAAAAACGAAAAATCAAGTTCCAAATCTTTTGGGTCCCAATTAGTCATAACTCCGACAAACCATTCCCCATCCCTTTTTCTTGCCAAAGCAATATGGTCGGTAACTTTAGCTGACAGAACAATGGTTGTATCCCAAACTGTTGGAACAGCCGCTAAAAATTCCATACACTCAGGTTCTTTGTAATAGTTTGAGGGGCTGTCGGCTAACATCTGTAAAGGACTCTCATAAACAACATACATTGCCAACTGATGGCAACGAGTTCCCATACTCATAGGTCGGGTGAAAACGGCTCGGAAATTTTTTTCCTGTGCATTGAGCATAGCGCCGGGAGTGTAATCCATCGGTCCGGCAACCATACGGATAAAGGGCAAGGTAACATTATGTTCCGGTGTGTTTTTCTCGCTCCACTTCGATTGTTCCAAACCTTTTACTCCTTCCCGTGTAAGCACATTCGGAAACTTTCTTCTTAATCCGGAGGGTTTATATGCTCCGTGAAAATCAACAATCATTTTTCTTTTGGCAGCTTCCTCAGCAACTTTATAATAATAGTTTACCATCCATTGGTCATCCCGCTGCATAAAGTCAACCTTAATTCCTTTCACGCCCCAATTTTCAAATTGCTCAAAGGACTCATCCCACTGGTCCCAGAGCGTCTTCCAAGCCACCCAAAGAATCACGCCAACATTTTTCTCTTCAGCATAAGAAATTATTTCTTCCATGTCAATATCAGGATTTAAAGCAAGCAAGTCGCCCAACTCATACCATCCCTCATCCAAAATTATGTATTCAATCCCATATTTTGAAGCAAAATCGATATAGTATTTATAAGTTTCCGTATTAATTCCTGCCTTGAAATCAACGTCATAAATATTATTAGCATTCCACCAGTCCCATGCAACTATACCCGGTGTTATCCATGAAGTTTCTTCGATAGCACAATGTTTTGCAAGCAGATAACTCAACTGGTTTGTTATCAAATCGCCGTCATTTTCAGCAATGGCAAGAATCCGCCAGGGGAATGTGCGTGTCCCCTGAGTTATGGCAATATAATCAGCGTATTTGGAAACGCTTACATCCCTGTCGCTGGTTTGCTCTTCATCTAAAGCAACGCCTGGGAAAATAGCTTTTAAACCATTTGCTCCGGTTCCTTTTAACCACATTCCCGCATAATCTTCCAGGTCTGTTTCAGTTATCAGAACTTTGGTGCCATCGGCAGATTGTACTAACGCAGGCAGACTGCAAAACCTGTCAGATGAAATTTGATTTATAGGTTCATACAAGTAATACCTTTCATTATGCGAAAAGAATAGATTTTCTTCAGGAAAAAAAATGTGGCTATTTTCAGGGAAGTTTAATCCAAGCTGTTCGCTGTTTACTTTAATATCGTTTTTGTGAGAAGTTTCAAATCGCCATGCAACACCGTTATCGTACGCCCGGAAGGTCAAGGCATATTTTCCTTTAAAAAGAAATTTCACTTCATTATAAAAATCCGGGAT
>JADHVR010000006.1 GCA_016783885.1 Bacteroidales bacterium | reverse complement strand
ACTGGAAAAAAAGAAAGGCGCTGCTCTCGTCCCAAAGTAATGATATTACTGAACACGGGATCAAGGAAACAACGCCCGTTGCAAAAATATAAAATATTTTGCAATTTTATTTTGATTTTAACGGTATAACTGTTAGGTCAGGAGAATTAACTTTATTCTGAATAATGAAGAATAATACCTTTGTTTCCATTGCGATCTGTTCCCGCTGCCCAGAATTCATTTTCACCTGCATTGGAAATATCATAAAGCCCCCAGTCTTTACTTACCTCAAGTAAATCGTCCTTTGATACAAATGTCCATTTATCATTATTGTATTCCACCAGGATACCTTTATCTTTTGAAAGATCAACGCCAACAATCCACCCATATTTTTCTGATGAAAAATCAATGGCTTCAAGGTACCACCATTTTGACCCATAATCCAATTTGATATTTTTCCAGTTTTCGCCATCCCAGTTAAGCAGCCTGCCAGTATAGTTAGGTTCTTTAGTAGGGAAGATACCTACACACCATCCGTTATTAGCGTTGAAAAAATAATAATCGTTACGGATCACGTTACGCAGAAGTGAAGGTTGTTTCACCTGGCTGAAGCCGGATTTATCCGAATGTATCTCGAAGGTTCCCCATGGTCTGGTAAATTTGTCAATGCCCCAATAATGCCCTTCTCTTTGTCCACCTATCCAGATATCATCAGAGGAAACGGCATCCACACCCCTGAAAATATGGCCTTTCAGCAAGTCTTCATCTTCTTCAGCAGTCCATTTTCCTTCTTTATAATACAAAATTATTCCTCCTTTTCCATTATTATTTCCTCCAACAGCCCACCCTTCGGAAGCGCTCAAAAAGCTCAGGCTGTATAATGACCAGCCTTTTTTATCCATATAAGTGGCAGGTACTTCATCCATGCTCCAGTTGCCTCTTTTGTAGTGCAGGATCACTCCCTTTTCATTAGCAATATCAAATCCTGCAGCCCAACCTTCATCAACAGAAACAAAGCATACGGCAGTAAGTTTCCAGCTTGAGCTTACTTCCGGGGGAGTTACATTCTTCCACTTCCCATCCTGGTATTTCAGGATCACACCCTTTAATTTGTTCTTATTCTCATAATCCATACCTACAGCCCATCCTTGATCGGATGAAGGGAAAGAGATGCTTCGTAAGCTCCATTTTTTACTTACTTCAGGCAATTGAACCACTGTCCAGTTACCTGCATAAATGGTTATATTGCAAGCCATTAACAAAATTAAAACAACAAATACATTTTTTTTCATTTTAGTTTACCTCCTGATAATTAGTTAATAAATTAATTTTTTCAAAATGACTGACATTTTTGGTTAAAAAACATACAAATATAAAAAATAATAATCATTTTTGAATAATTCACTTAAAAAATTTTGAAGTAATAGATTAGCCAGTTTTTCTACTTTTGCACCTGCTGTTCTAAATTGGTCATACTATTATAATCGAAATAAAAAATAATATTAAATGAAAAAAATTATTGCAATTGTTCTATTACTGCCATTCGGTTTAATAATGGCGCAGGATGCAGAGAATCTTGAAAAGAAATTTCTCAAGAACACCCAACTGAATATCCGTTTTCTCCCTGAGATAAAAGCCGGGGAATTGGAAGAGAAACTTACCTATATCGCTTCGGATGAGTTGGAAGGAAGGATGACCGGAAGCAAAGGAATAAAACTGGCTGCGGATTATATTACTGCCATTTTTACTGATCTGGGATTGGAACCATTGGCTGAGGCAGAGGATTATTTCCGGCAGTTTGACTTTGTGTCGGATTATAGGGTTGATCCTGAAAATAATCAATTTGTATTGGATGGAAAAAACCTTGAACTTAATAAGGATTATATCCCGTTATCATCCAGCGAAAACGGAGAAGTGGAAAGCAATATGGTTTTTGCAGGATATGGTTTGAAGGTAGAAGGGAAAAATAATTACCAATACAACTCTTATTCTTCATTAGATGTTAATGGAAAAATCGTGATGGTGCTGGATGGTATTCCCGAAGAGTTGGATAAAGAAAAAGAAGACCTTTTTGAGCGGAACATTGCCAGTGGTTATAAGCAAATGCTGGCAAGACAGATGGGCGCTAAAGCCATCCTGATTGTAACCGACAGGATTGATAACGAAAGAACGAAAGAAATGATAGGCAACTCAGGGATTATTTCAATGAATATTACCGAAGATGTTGCTAACAGTATTTTATCTGTCAAAAATGAGACGGTTGAAAATGCCATTGAAAACCTGAAAGGGGGAGACCCAAAAGGAAATGAACATTTGTTTGAAGTGGAAACAAAGGTTCGGTTAAAGTCGAAGATAGATAGAGTTGTTATGCAGGATAACAATATTTTAGGCGTTGTTTGTTTAAATAATAAAAATGCCGATTATATTTTTATTGGCGCACATTACGATCATCTTGGTTTTGGCGAAACCAATTCCCGCTCGGATGAAGAACATAAACATGACATACATAACGGAGCTGATGACAACGGGTCAGGAGCCGTAACAGTTATTGAGTTAGCTGAATATTTTTCTAATCTGAAAAAAGAAAACCCTGATACCATCACTTATAACCTAGTATTTTGTCTTTGGTCGGGAGAAGAGCTTGGATTGCTGGGTTCGGCTGCTTTTACCTCCGAATTGCCTGTTCCTGCCGACAAAGTAAAAGCATACATCAACTTTGATATGGTTGGGCGGGTTAGTGACAATAAACTTGAAATCCAGGGATTAGGGTCAGCAACTGAATGGAAGAAAATATTTGAAAATAAGAACATTATTACAGAGTTCGATATTACTCTATTTAATGATCCTTACCTTCCGACTGATGTAACTTCCTTTTATCTGAAAGGGATTCCGGTTGCCAGTTTTTTTTCAGGTATTCATCTTGACTACCACACTTACAGGGATGACGTGGAATTTATCAATTTCGATGATATGCAAAGGGTCGTTAAACTTGCTTCACTAATTATAAAGGAACTTATGAAGCCGGATCAGGCGCTTACTTACCGGGAAGTAAAGATCAGGCGACCGAAAAGCACAAAGGGAGGCAGAAAGGTTTCATTAGGCACAATACCTGTTTATGCCGGCGGTGATGATACCGGAATGGCGGTGCAGGGAGTACGTGGCGGAGGTCCTGCAGAAAAAGCGGGTGTCAAGGGTGGTGATGTTGTTATTGGTTTGAATGGTAAGGAAGTTAAAAACATCTATGATTTTATAAATATTATGAATGAACTGAAACCGGATGTAGAAACTGAAATTGTTGTTTTACGGTCAGGAGAAGAATTGAAGCTAAAGATAGTACCCGAAGCGAAATAAGCTCATATTATACTAAAAACGGGATAAATTGTCGCATTTTATAAATAGTTATGGCACATTAAAAAATGACCATCCTAAATGACAAAAATAAGATTTAGTAAAGAATACATATCAATTCAGAACATAGGTCAACAAAGGTTTTGGATAGGAATTGTAGCAGGACTTTTTTCGGCTATTTCGATTTCATTGGCATTTAATCATTCAAGAGAAGTTTTTAGATTTTTGACAAGTATGTCTGCTGACTTATTGATATTGGAAGAAAGAGAATTAGTGTTTTTTAATTACTTTTTTTCGTCTCTTGCAACAGTATCAGGACTTTCGATAACAATTTGGATTTGGATGAGTAATCACACTCATAAACGAAAGAAAGATAGAATTTATAAACAATTATCAAGGACAAACGCCCTACTAATTTTTTGGGTAATTTTAATGGTAATTGCTCGCTTTGGTTCAATTCTTCCAATTATATTGTATGGAATGCCAGGCTATGACAACCAATTGAATTTATTTGGAGAATATTGGATTTTGTTCGTCCTTATACCAATCGTTGTGTTCACACAAAGTTGGTTTTCAGTTAGACTTGTTTACCGAGCAGGGAAATGGATTGCTCTTTCATTTGTATTAAGTATAATTACAGCATTTACACTTTCAAAAACAACAACAATTGACCAAGAAATACTTAATAGTGCTTACTTTCAAAGATTTGAAAAGGACTACCAATACCTTGATATAGAAATTTCTCAATCTAAATTAAAATACGGAATTGACTTTGACACTAAAACAATTGATATACTTAAAAAATGGCATACAGAAAGTTCGGTTGAACAAGTGAAGAGTATTAAAACAACATTTGCCAAGAACAGTAGAATTTCAATGGACACTATTATTCTTCAAAAAATTGTAATTCATAATTTTAAGAAAGGTAGTTGGTACTATCATAGACGGAATTCAATAGAAAATTGGCATTACGCTTTGCCAAAAGACATTTTAAAACAAATCGGATATTTTGATATTACTTCCAACGAGACAAAAGAACTTTATGAAATTTTAAAAGAACAGATTAATTTAGTAAATACACCAAAAATTGACTGGGACGAATATAAAAATTATACAGAAACAGAGAGAAGAAAAAGTATAGGGGCAAAATATAATATTCCAGACCTACTTGTTAGTCAATTAAGCGAAGTAAAAGATAGCTTAAATAAAGAGGAAAGATATTCTGAATTGAATAAAATATTGCCTAAAATAAAGGGAATTGATATGAAAAAGGTGCCATAACAATAAATATAGTGCATTTGGCAGATGGTGCTAATAATGAAGATGATAGCAATAGATAAACATATTAGTAAACTGAAAAATATCAGCGTTAAAATGCCAAACGCCCCATATTCAAACCGATATGAACCCTTTAAAGTCGGCAGTCCACAGTCGTCAATCAGCAGATGGTTGTTCGTTAATTGAAAACTGATTGAAGACTGAGGACTGGAGACTGGAGACTGAAAAAAAATGTCCAATTTTACCCCGTTAGATGTATAACGCCATCGGTGAAAATCCCAAAAAAATGGAAAGGATTAGGCGAGATACTGCTACATGAATTTGTT
Organism: Bacteroidales bacterium; assembly: GCA_016783885.1. Classification (GTDB taxonomy): domain Bacteria; phylum Bacteroidota; class Bacteroidia; order Bacteroidales; family JAADJA01; genus JAADJA01. Next base: position 93,216 of record JADHVR010000006.1, on the reverse strand, counting down.
ATGCTGTTATTACTTCAACGTAATCGGCTTCAAAGTGTGGTTTAGGAATTCGTCCTTCATCAATCTTTAATCCTTCAAGGTGAAATTCGATTGCTTCTTTTATCAGTTTAACAACTTCTATTCGTGTTTCTGCTGCAGCTATACACCCGGGAAGGTCCGGAACATAAGCCCCATAAGAATTCTCCCCTTTTTCTATTATAATTGCATATTTCATAGTTCTAATTTTGCTTGCTTTAATATACTCTTAAATGTTCCCTGTGGAATATCCACATTTGGTTTTCCCGAAACAGTAACTGTTCCTTTTTTTGTTAGATGTTTCAATTGCCTATGACTACCCCGTGTTCTGGCAATATACCATCCGTCATTTTGAAGCATCCGCAATAATTTTTTTACTTTCATCTATCAAATAACCCCAACATTACAATTATATTAATATGCAAATTTCTAAAAAATTTTATTCTTATGCAAAAAAAAAGCTGTCAGATTTTTTGACAGCTTTTTTCGCAGTGAACATCACAAATTAATCAAACTCTATCACCAATTCATTAATGATTGCAGGATTGTAAGGTGTTAAACCGGCTATGATATTCAGCAGTGCGTTGTATTGCGGGCTTGGCGCAGTGCCACCCTGTATGAAACCATTGTGGTCGAAAAACCCGGGAGCTTCGGTGTTGTAAAGATATGCCTGAACACTTGTGCTGTCGATCCATGGCCATACTTCATAAATCTGCTCGGTAAATACGTTTTTGATTGAGTTTTCTACAAGAAGTGTATAACGGTCATCAGCATTAAGTGTATTTGAAGGCAATCCAACTTCAGCAACTCCAATATCGGTTGTTTGTTCACCTGCAGCCGCAAAAGCCCAGTCAAATCCAACATCTCCATTGAAAAATATTGCGTTTGGATGATCCGAATTGCCATATACGCTGATTGCATCACCATTTTTCCCGACAAACATTTTCATGGTTTTCATTGAGTAAGGATCATCAAGCGGGTCTTCCAAAGGAAGCTCGGTTATTGTTACGAGCATGTGATGTGAATACCCAAGCTCTCCGGCTTCGCTGTAATCAATTCTATACATGGTTTCAATAAATTTTTCAGGAGTGGTTCGGTCAATGTTATAAGGATTCATGAGTGCAATTCCTTTGATAGGATTTTTGTTCCAGAAAATTTGCATAGCCGTGTTTTCATTGTCAATACCAGACGTCCCTTCGTCAGTAATTGTCATTTTATATTCCCATAACTGCCCTTCGAAGGTTGCATTTTCGATTATTACAACATGCTTCACTCGGTTGTCTTCCTGGCTTGTATATGAAAATGACATTGGTTGACTCAAATTGTGTTGGCTTATTGCATTAATTATATCGCCTACAACGTCAGCCGCGTGTTCTCCTATCCAGATAAAATTCCGCATGTGCTCGTAAATGTCATTCCCTTGCAAGGTATCAACATTAGAGTCTTTGTAATAAGATGTGCCGCTGATTGAGTTAGGGATGTCCACTTTAAACCTCTCAGGAAGAATGCTCTGATTTTGTTCATCAATAGGGTCAAGTTCATTTTTTTGACACGATTGGAATGTCAGTGCCGTTATTAAAACAGCTAACGCTAAAATTGCATTTAATTTCTTCATAATTAATAAATTTTAAGTTGTTAAGTAATTTGAATTTTCTCTTTATACACCACAACTTGATGATACCCTTATTGGAGTTTGAGTTTTTTTTCACCACAGATTACTCAGATTAACACAGATTATTTTTATCTGTGGTTAATCTGTGTACATCTGTGATATCTGTGGTGCATTCTTTTTCACCACGAATTACACGGATTTGTTTAATATTTCATTTTTTAGAATAATAATCGGTATCTGGTTTTTTCCCGTCTCTAAGTGTCTATTGCACAACCATCACCTTGGAAATAACCGAGCAAGCGCTGAAATAACCCAAACCTCCATTGCTGATATTCGTTGGTAAATTACCCCGTGCCTCTTCGAAAAGGCTTCCCTGCCATTCGGTTTCTGCAAGGAGCGCGCGAAGGTATGCTGCAAATTTATCGGTAAGCGAATATTTTGTTTCCGTTATAATACTTCCTTTAGGGAAAAAGATTTCTTCTTTATCCTGCGGAAATATTATATAACTGACGTCAATAGTGTTAAAAGTGTAATAGAAAAGTTTGGCAATGGTTAAAGTGTCACTCTGAGTGGTATTAACAAGATGTGTCCAGTCAATAATAACTTCATACATAGCTTGTTCTTCGGCATTATATTGCGGTGCAACATAGGTGATTTCATACAGGTTGCCCGAATTACCGGCGGGAGCATAAGAAAGCGGGGTTGAAGTGTTGACAGGAATCATCCGGGTATCAGCAGTATATGTTTCAGAGGCATAATCAATTTCAAGATGATATGTTATATTGATGGAACCCGCAAATTCCACATCGCTAAGATATGTTCCGGGATTATCAGGGTTTTCAGTGAAATAAACAATTTTATCACTATAGCTTACCCTTACCTGGGCGCCGTATACTGGGAGAGGTTTCTGGTTTGGGTCGGTAAACGGTTTGGTAAGCCTTATCTTTTGATGTTTGAACTCATCGGTAATAATGGCATCTACAACAACTGTATTAATTTGTTCAGACCGAATTTCCCATGTTGTCTGCCTTTCGCAGGCGTACAGCGAAAAAATTAAAAGGAATAGGATGAATAGTTTTATTCTCATATTTCAAATTTATTAACTTTTTAGTTATAACGATTAAAATTCAAAATTAATATTATTTGGATTTTGGTTTTTCCCGAAACTTCGCATCTGTTCATGCCAGGATCCTGACTCTGATACTCTTCGACCCTTCAAACCCTTTTCCATGTTCAGAACCTCACTTCTTTGCAGTGAAGTTCCAGCGAAATGTCATTTGCACACGGTTATTATGTCCCAGGCGATTACAATTGATGGCTGTGTTTGCCGTAACCACACGCTCGCCATACATATACTCAATGCCAAGATCAAAGGCAGTCCACGGACTCCAGATGAGGTTTGCCGACACATAGAGCGATTTGTGAAATGTTCCTGCCGGGTTAGGTGTTTTATCGAAGGCATTATCCAGCTCAACATAGCCAACAGTAGCCGTTGATCGCCATGCTTTAGCCCACCAGTGATCATAAGCAAACCAGATACCAAGGGCAGGGATCACCTTCAGGCTGGTCGAATCATTGGGATTTGGCACGGCGTCTAACCCGAAACCCTGTGTGTCATCTATGTAGGCGCCAAGCCCTTCCCCGTATAGACTGCCGAAGATCACGTTGTCGTTTTCCCAGGTATCTATGCTTCCGCTAAGGCTGATTCCCCATCCGTTTACACTCATGTTTATGTCTTTACCATTTGCGTTTAGTTGACGGTAAAGACCGGCAAGTTCGATGTGTGCCCGCTTGGGTTCATACACCAGTTTGCCAATGAAAGCAGGTACCTTATTCAAAGGTGATACGTAAGCTGGAAGTGTCATATCCGCCAGTGCTTCTTCCATACCCAAACACAGGGAGTAACCCTTGGTGCCGAGAGGTATCTTCACGCGTATCTGGGCGAATCGCGGAGTTGGGATAGGATTTGGCCCTTCGAAGTCCAGCGTGTTAGGAACTGCGTCCGGGTTGAGCCACAGTGTCCAGTCAAACCCTGCTTTAACCCAGCCCCACTCGCCATATACCTTGTAAACCTGGAATTGAGTGCCAATAACCAGTTTTGTCATGTTGAACCGGCAATAAACTTTAAAATCACCATGTCTTGTAGGTGTTGATGCCCACATTGATAAAGTACTCTGGTTTGGACTGAAGCCTGTGCGGTTGTTGCGATCTGCAGCAGGACCTCCGACAGGGATGTTTCCGGTGATAAACTCATTCTCAAAATTTTCGTTGGGGTCTAACCCTACGGAGTTAAAGTCGTGCATGACATCGAACTGAACGGCGCCGTCAATACCGAGATGAACATTGCGCCCGAACAGATTCAGTGGCGCAGGCGAGACTGACTTCGGCACACCGGGCGTTGCCGTGGTATCTGATGACGATCTATTCTGACCAAATGCCGTTGTTATCGGAATAAGTATAAACAACATAACAGTGGCTGTCAGAATAATTTTATAAAATAGATATTTCATATTTCATAATTTATAAATGTTTTTTACGTACTTCATACATTATTATTGCCGGAATAAAAAATATAACATCAGCAATCATTTTTCCAATAAAAGTACCTAATAAAAACTCACCGGTGAGTTTTGGGATCAGGTACATAAAAAATGGCCTCACGGCAAGCACATCCAAAATTTCAGCAGGTCCAAATTCAACTATCAGGTTTTTGAAATCTGTAAAAAATGACTTGAACTCGTATTTTTTTTTACTGTTTTTGTGCTTTTTAAGACTTTTCCGAAAATCATTATAAGCAATAATGCCGTAAAAGCTAATCGAAGCAACAGCAGAACCGACAAAGGCAGCCATTACCCTGTCTTCTGTAAGTTCCATTATCAACCATGCAGTAAACAAAGAAAGGGCGGTGCTTAAAATATCAGCAAGTAAGTATCGTTTTATCCATTCTTTAATCTTTTTCCTCATTGTTTTAAATTATGACTATATGCCCAAAATGTCGTACACCCGGAAAATTGAACAGCCCTGACACTATCTTAGATTTTTGTAATGTGTATCAAACCATTCTACCCAGTGTTCAATAGTAATATGCCCTGCAATCATCATAACGGCAGCAATTAGAGCAAGAATTACAAGAATAATTGCTATAATTTTTTCATAAGGTTTAAAAAGTATATCATCGGTTTTCTTTTCTTTATGTGCCCTAATATAAACCAGGATTCCCAAAGCATAAAGGATAGATGCCATAAGGATATATTTCAGACCTGCAGCATAAACAAGCCAGATACCATAAACCGTGGCAATAATACCCGTGATGACAGCAAATATTTTACCTTTGTTGTCTTTTTCAAAACCTTTGCCTCCTGATGATAGTTTCCACAGATACATTGCACTGAGGGCATAAGGAATAAGTATCATAGAACCCGCCATACTGATTATTGCCATGTAAGCATTATTAGCAATCAGAACCGTAAAAAGGGTGATTTGCATAATTATACTTGTGGTAATCAGGGCTGGAGCCGGGGATTGTTTTTTGTTTAAGCGTTTAAGGTATTTCGGCAAAACACCTTCCTCGGCTGCTGTAGAAGATACTTCTGCTGTGATAATAGTCCAGGCTATCCATGCTCCGAGAATTGAGATTATTATCCCGATATTTATAAGGATAGCTCCCCAGTTACCGACAATTGCCTGTAAAACATAAGCAGTTGACGGACTTTCAAGTTTGGCAAGGTTTGCCTGGTTCATAATGCCAAATGAGAATATACTTATAGAAGCATAAATCAGAAGGGCGCCAATAAAACCTATTAATGTGGCTTTTCCGACATCTTTTTTGTTTTTTGCCCTGCCTGAAATTACCACAGCTCCCTCAATACCAATAAAAGCCCAGAGAGTAACAAGCATGGTGCCTTTAAGTTGCTTTGGAATATCTCCAAGCGATGGATTTTGTGTTCCCCATAAGTCGAACGACATTTTATCCCAATGAAAAGCAAACAACAGAATAATAATAAAAAGGAACAGCGGGATTAATTTTGCGACAGTTGAAATGACATTAAGAAGCGCCGCACCGTTTACACCTCTCATAACCAATGCATTCATCCCCCATATTATTATTGTACCTCCTACTATTGATTGCCAGTTATTTCCTCCGTGGAATACTGGAAAGAAGAAACCTAATGCATCCATCACCATAACGGCAAAAGAAACATTTCCTATAGCTGCGCTTAACCAGTAACCCCATGCCGAATTAAATCCTACATATTTTCCAAAGCCTGCCGACGCATAGCTGTATATCCCGGAACTCAGATCGGGTCGTTTCTCCGATAAAATTTTGAATGTATTTGCAAGAAAGTACATTCCAAGAGCCGTAATTAACCAGGCGATAATAACCGGCCCGAGTGCTGAGCTATCAGCCATATTTGAAGGGATATTAAAAACACCCCCTCCTATCATCGAACCAACTACCATCGCGATAAGACCGAATAATCCTATTTTTTTTACATTGTCGCTCATTATCGCATTTATGTTATGCGTTATTAGTTATACGTTATTAGTTAATTAATCTAACATTAAATATTGAGTCCACTCCGAAAAGTCGATTTTTCGCCACTACCCCAATAGCTTTCGGGATGGTGTTTTTGTGGCATTTTTATATTTTTTAATTTTTGGAGTTAGCTCATTGTTAAATCTAAAATTATACTTTATTTCTTCTTAATACACATGGTTTTAAAGTATTTTTTACCATCTCTTTCATTTCTTTCTACACCATGTATATCGCTTTCATAACCGGGAAATTCATTTTCGAAATCCTGGCGAAGTTTTAGATAGTTAAAAATCGGGGCAGCTTTTTCATTCAATATTTCACCTCCCATAATGATCGGGATACCCGGAGGGTAAGGAACCATCATTACCGCCGGCACACGATTCATCATTTCGCTTAATTCAATATATTCAACATTTTTCTTAACAACCTCGTGATATGCTTCAGATGGTTTCATTGCCTGGTCAGGGATAACCTGGAATGCCTGTTGCATCATATCCAGGATATTGTTATCCCTGAAATATTTATGTATTTCATCACAATGGTCTTTAAGCCCGACATTTTCATATTTTTCAGGATATGCTTTTACCATTTCAGGGAATACTTCAGACAGAGGAGTATTATTATCAAATAATTCCTTGAATTTAAGCATTTCTGCTAATAATGTTCCCTGCTTGCCTTTTGTAGTCCCTAAAGAATTGAGTAACAAGAAAGAATAGTAATCGGTTTTTTCACAAACAATTCCTTTATCTATCAGGAAATTAGATATAATTGAAGCGGGGATTCCTTCATCAGCCATAATGCCGTTATCATCAATTCCGGGAGTGGTGAAGGTAAGTTTAATGGGATCAAGCATAATATAATCGTCTTCCATTTCTTCAAAGCCATGCCAGTCATTCTTTTTACTCATAACCCAAACATCCTGGTTATTGACAAGATATTCTGTTTCTACTTCCTCAAAGTTCTTAAATTCACCGTTTACTTCCACTTTTTTTGGCTGCCACATTCCAAAGAACCATTCATTTTTATTTTTTCTAAGGAATTCTTTAGCAATACTAACAACTTTTTTTCTTAATTGAATAGCTTCAACAATAATATCATGCATCATTATTTCTCCGTTATCATCCATCATTTTTGTTGCAACATCGAGTGATGCAATCAGGTTATACTGCGGAGATGTTGAACCATGCATCATATACGATTCATTAAATTCATCGTGAATAATCTTTACTTTTCCGCCTTGTTTTATATGAAGCATTGATGCCTGTGAAAATGCAGTAAGCAACTTATGTGTTGATTGAGAACAAAAGATCGGGGGATGATTTTCGTCGAGCAAGTCATCAGCCATACCGAAATGATTTTTATACATCGGATGAAATTTTGCATAAGCATACCATGCTTCATCGAAATGAAGATTTTCGACCGATTTTTCCAGTTGCTTTTTAATATTCAGAACATTATAACAAACTCCGTCGTAAGTGGAATTTGTAAGCGCCGACATTTTAACTTTATTGTTTTTAAGGCTTTCGGGAATAAGCTTATTATTCTTTATTTTTCCCCGGATAAATTCAGGAGTAAACTCCGAAAGCTTTACAGGACCGATAATCCCGCGCTTGTTTCTTCGAGGGATCATATAAACAGGATATGCACCGGTGATAACCATTGCATAGTTTAACGATTTATGGCAATTACGGTCAACAAATGCAATATTATCTTTTAATACCTGGCTTCTCCATATCACCTGGTTTACATTTGAGGTACCATTTAAAATATAATATGAGAGATCGGCGCCGAATACTCTTGCCGAATTTTTTTCCGCGTCGCCAACAACCCCTTCGTGGTTAAGAAGTGAACCAAGTTCAGGTACTGATACTGAAAGATCAGCCCTGAATATATTTTCCCCGAAGAATTTATACATCGCAACTCCGGCAGGGCTGCGCAGAAATCCTTCTCCGCCCATGTGCCCGGGTGTATGCCACGCATATTTGTATTCTTCAGCATATTTTACCATTGCGGCAAAAAACTCCGGGTAAATACTTTTAACATACTCAATAAGGTGTATTTCGATGCGACCCGACAAAAACTCTATTGTATCTGCGGTTTTCCACAAATAGCCGTTAATATTTTTCAGAACTTCAAGAGGTATTTCTTCTATTTCCAGCCTGTCAGTAAGTAATAGAATGGGGATTTTCCGGTTTCTTTTTCTGATCTTGTCAATAAAATAAACAGGAGACATTTCTTCCGAAGTATCTTCTTCGGGTAAATCCCAGTCAACTACCACAGTTCCAATATCGGCTCTCGATATAAAAATCTCAAGGGCATCCTCATACGAAAAAGAAGGAATTACGCTACATTCCTGAACTTCTTCAAGTTCTTCTAAAAGCTCGTTCAATCTGAATCCTTCATCATTTTCGGCATTAAACTGACCGGATACAATAAGTACGGGCCATGATCTTTTTGTTGCTTTCATTTTTTTAAGATTTTGTTATACGTTATATGTTAATAGTTATATGTTAAATGTTAATAGTATTTCATAGTTCCATCAGGTTGCTTTTCCTGGTACATTCCCTGTATTTTGTTATCGATGATTAAAAATTTGAAAAGTTTTTGATATTCCATAATTTTAGATTTTAGGAGGTTAATAATATTTTGTGTTGAGGATTAAGATTTATAAATAATAGATGTTGTAAAGATAATAATATTCATTTCCTTTCAAATGGCGCAGCAAATCTAAAACAATAAAATACAATATAAATCAGGGAAAATACCCAATTTTAATGCGGGAAATTACGCAATTTTTATGCGGGAATATACGTAGATTTAATGTTTAATGTTACGTATTTTTCAGATACAACCTTTTGGCAGAGTCTGTTTAAAAAGACTGGGAAACTACCATTTTTTCTGCACCGGTTCCGTTCAGCAACGAATATAATTAATCGGGACAAGACTTTTTACGCTAAGTGAAACTTTACCCCTATCCCGATTAATCATATTCTAAATGTTGTGCATAGGGCTTTTATACTTCATCTCTATCAATTTTAAATTTGAAAGGAACTTTTTTTGCTTTATAAATTGGTATGCCTTTTTTCTGTGCAATACTTTTTATTTCTGATATATCCTCATAAGGGAAATTCAAACCGATAATAATTTCAGTAAAACAATCATCAGATCTTCTTCTCGTGGGTCAATCTCTGGGAAATCGTCCGAATATGCGACATTTCCACCTTTTCCAAATTTACCTGAATTTCGAAGTTATTCTTCATTAAATCCTATACAGAATCCTTTATGTTTTTCTGCATAATGTCCCCAAATTAAAATATTGTCCCATTTTGCGCTTAATGATAGAATGCCATAATGATCATTTTGTTTTTTAAAGATTCGAACTTCGTGTTCACGTTGCTCATTTTCGGAGGGTCATTCTTAAATCTTCTAAATAGTTCTTTTTTTTTATCCTCAACATTAAAATCATCTATTTCTAAATGTTGACGGAGTTTTTCTCCAAGTTTTTCTCAATAATCCCATATTTTTTCATCATTATCTAATAAAAGGTAGTTCTTTGGAATCCTACAATCAAATGGATCGTTAAAGACGGAAGGTGATGAAAGAAAAACTTCATTTTTCGTTAACAAATTCTTATGAAAAGTATTACTCCAACATCTATATTTATATACTATTTCAGGTAAATTATTCATCTATATTATTGATTTATTTTTTGATAATAATTTGTTATTTTCTTTTAAGCCGCCTTATGCATAACATCAGTTTGTCTAAAAAGTCTCCGTTTTATTAGAAATCAGACAAATATAAGCCGATTTAAGGGTGCTTTGAAAAAATCAGTAAGTATTTTATTATTTAGCCTATTGGTGAGAACACCAACAGAGGGCAGGGGAACCTAATTCTACAATTACTCACAATTAGTTAACTTTAATTAAACAAACATAGTTTTTTAATATTTTTACTTGTTCTTGAAGTTCTTTATTCGAAACTTTTGGAGTAGTATTCAAACTACTTGCATCTGGCAACATATTATATAGATTTAGTAAGTAAGAAATCTTTATCGCATAATTTACATTTTCAATTTTCGCACTTACTACATCACTATTCAATCGGGCAGTTGTTATACCAATAATATTGCCTTCTTTATTGAAAAGTGGACCACCACTATTACCAGGTTGTAACGGTACAGATATTTGATAATATCTTACATCATCATCTATACCTGTTTTTGAACTAATAATTCCATCAGTTACTTTGTAATTAACTCCCATTACATCATTGAGCGGGTAACCTATTGTAAAAACTTTCTCTCCTACTTCAGATTTTTCATTTATTACATATGGAATTGTTGTAATTTCTTTAAAATTTTCATCATCTATTTGAAGTAAAGCTACATCATTTTTATTATCAGCAAGTAGTACTTTCGCTTTGTACGTAAAATTTCCAAAATCATTTGACAAATAAATCTCAATATTTGAAGCATCTTTAATCACATGAGCATTGGTTGCTATTATTCCATTTGATGTAACAAAAAAACCACTACCGGAAGATTTAATATCTTTCTTATTGAAGGAAAAATCAGTATCTATTTGCGGAAACATTTTAACGAACCTATCTTGTCGTTTCTCACCTGATTTTATGTCTTTGAACTCAATTGAAAGCAATCCCTCATTTTCTAGTATTCCAAAGGTTTCATACTGTGTTTTATTTGCCATATACCACTTAACTGAATAAAGTTCTTTCATTGAACTTTGCTCAAATATAGCCTTTACTTCTCCTGTTTTCCATTGATTTAAATTACTTTCGATTATTATAGCCTTTAACAAATTTTCATGCTTGATAATTCCAAGTTTATAATATGAAAGTTGATCGCTTTGGTATGATTTATATATTCCTTCAATTGGATCAGTTTTGTTAAGGGTCAAGTATTTTCTCATTGTTTCTTCAGTTTCATTTGTTTTTTCAACAATAGGAAATAGTGGTTGTTTATAATGATTATAAGAATCAGGATTATATTTATAATTCATTTCACTTAAAGCTCTTTCTACAGATTTCTGATAAACAACGTTCCATTGGCTTCCATACCAAGTTGTTCCAACCCCTTTAAAAACAGTTTTATTTTCACAATTGACTAGTGAAATTTCAACTGTACCAGTTGTTATTCCATATGCTCCATGTCCTTTTGAAGTTTTTAAAACACAATTCAATAGCGAACATTTATTTTCTAATACTTCATCTGGTGAATTATTATCTTGGATGATTTTAAAACCTATATTTGTTAACTGTTCTCTTGTATAAGCTGATATACCATATATATCAGTTCCTGTTTCATATATGAGATCTGGCACAAAAATATATTTGTAACAATTTATATTTTGCCCAATTACAGAAATTGCTACCATTAGCATAATTAAAATTAATAATATTCTATTTTTCATATCTATAAGTTTTTATTATTCCAACTAACGTCAAAGTTAATTGTTTTATATTCAGTTAATTAATGTTTTTCAATTTTATTTATTTTAAAACTTAATTTCTCCATTCGTTAGCTAAAAAATTCAACGGATTTTTCTCCGTAGGGGGATTACCCACAACGGCAGTTTGTGCAAAAACCACCATTGATTTTTATTATTTCGGTCAAAATTACGAAAAATAAGCTGACCTGACAAAAATAAATTTTCGGGTTTGGAAAGATTGCAGGGAAATTTTCAGTTGGGCATATCGCTTTAAAATGAGCTGTATTTTGATGATTTTTTTTCGACAGGGCAAGTTTTATTTTTTCGACAAGACAAGTCCCTACCACACTGGCTTACTTCGACTTGGCGTGTCTAATGATGGCAAAACACAGCAAGTCGAAGATGGACTTGAGGGATGGGTCTCCGGCGCACAATTATTTCCCGACTTGCCATGTCTAATGTGCCATAGCTCTTTCGGATTTGAGCGTCGGCATAGTGCGTTAGTTAATCCGAAAGTTAAATAATACATGGATTTGCAATCCGATTCTATATTCAAGACAGGGCAGTCGGTTAATTTTCGGCATTCTGTCCTGGATTACAATTCCGTCAATTATTAATTTTCGGATTAGCTTTCCCACATTTCCTTTCTCAAATCCGAAAAAGCTCGATAAAAAAACAACAAACAATGCGGAAGCGGATTACACCTGCCAGCCTCTATTATGACATTCCGTGGCGGGCAGGAATCCTATAATTATTTTCATCGGGATTATGCTTCCCACTTACCTGCCGCACAAAAGCTTCTCCTAAAAGCAACTTCTCGAAAATTCTCAAATCAAATTATTGAAAGTGCATACAGGGCAAGGTTCCGTTCAATCCCGAAACTTTTCGGGAGACAAGATTAATGTTCGTACCTCAATTGATCCCGTCCTTTATGTTGTGTGCCGTATTCGATTGTTATTCTGTTCTTTTTCAATACAATCATATCGTAAATAATCTTTAACCAAATTAGGATGATTGGAAAAGATTTAAGCGCATATGGATTTACTATTTCGTTGCGTAAAAAGCGTGGGAAAATATCTGTTGGTGACAAAGATGTTAGTATAAATGCACTCACAAATAGAATGATATTGATTTTACTTTTTTCACTTGTTACAAACCATAATGATACTCCTGCCATTGCAATAATAAAAGTAGGCGATTCAGCTTTGTGATTAAATATGACAACCCATATTAATAATGAAGATAAAGTCAAAAACCTAAATGTGTAATTCTTATATTCCTTAATTCTAGATAATGGAATTAAAAAAACTAAAACTCCTATTACAACAATGAAAAATTTATTAATTTCAAATCCAAACCATGAATTCAACCAGCCCATAACTGAATAACCATAGGAAATCGAATGGTCGTTAGATAGCATATTCCAGAAGCTTGAGAATAAAAGTTTATATTGTCCAAAATCAATAAAAATTAAAGGTATTGCTAAAAGCAAAATTGACCATAAGGCAGAATGTAGAACTAATCTCCATTTTTTCGGGTAAAATAGAAATAAAGCAAAACCAACTATTCCAAATAATTTTATAAACACTGAAAATGTTATGCAAAATGTAGCAAATAAATACTTGTCTTTTTCTAGTAGACCAAAGGCTAAAATTATTAATCCGGCAATTAACGCATTAGACTGTGCATTTTGCATTGAGGTCATTAATTCGATTAAAAATAGAATAAGAATAAACCCTTTTTGATAAATATTAACCTTCGGCAAATAGTATACAGAAATCAATAGAATAAAGGCATTTAGAAAATTCCAAAGGTTTAGTCCTATCCAATCTGGGAAAATCGCAAAAATCGCAAAAAATGCTGCAAATGACGGGCTATATTTGTATAAGTCCCAATGTTCTTCAGGATAAAGTACATACAAATCTTTGCCATCTTTTAGGTGGTGAAATGACTTTTCAAAAATTGTATAATTGTTATATCGATTATATTCTATTCCGCTATCGTGAAGGGTTTTGGTTCCTGACAATAAAGATTGAAGACTTGCTGCTAATGCAAACAGCATAAAAATCAATACAATAATCTTGTAATTAGATAATATTGATTTAATTTTACTTTTCATGTTCATTTTTTGCTATATGGCACATAACATAGTAGTGTTTTAAGCGAAATTCAAAAATAGGTAAAAAAGATAGAATATTGGGGAAATCTGAAATTAATGTTGCAGAGGGGGATTACACCCGCCTGCCACCAATAAACTAATACAAAGGCGCGCAGGAATCCTTTATTAGCTATTTTTGGATTAGTATTCGCACTATGCCTGCGCTTAAATTCGAAAGAGCGGCAGATTATCCTTCCCACTTACCTGCCGCACAAATCCCGATGAGCAAGGGCCAAAGATTCTATTTTTAATTTTATGGTCATAATGGAAAGCTTTTAAGCCCATCTAAGCTCACAAAATTTTCCGAACCAATAATTGTACTCAAAAAACAGGCATTCTTATAAAGCTTTATTTTCGTTCGATGAACTAAATTATTATGGGGTTGTGCAACAGGCACTTTTGTTGGCAAACGTTTTTTATTCCATTTTGATGGTTACCATTGCATCTTCCAGACCATTTGAAGCAGCTTCAACTACTAAATTCCCTTTGGTGAATTCAGAACTCACTATTAGCATTGCTTTTCCATAAAATAGATTTACAGAATTCGATTTAAAAGAGGTCATAGATTGAGGATTTCCATTGCCAATTCCAGCTATCTTACCAGCTCCGCTCATTTTTATATCAACTTTATTATTTGCTAATGGGCATATATTTCCTTCTTTATCAACTGCTTCTATGAGAATATAAGATAAATCATTTCCATCCGCTTTAATAACCTTTCGGTCAGGATTTAGTCTCAATTTATAAGGTTTACCCGCAGTTTTCACAATACTTTCTCCGATTATTTCTCCCTCTTTGTAAGCAACTGCCTTTATTTCACCCGGCTGATATGTGACCTCATTCCACATTAATCTAAATCGTTCAATTGATTTTTCTGATTTGGGATTTTTGCATTTTTTACCAAGTGATTTTCCATTCACAAACAGTTCTGCACAATCTCCATTGGTGTAAATAAAAACAGGTATATTTTTTCCAACCCTATCTTCCCAATTCCAATGCGGAAGGATATGTATTGTGGTTTCTTCCGGCTTCCAATAACTTTTATACAGGTAATACCGATCTTTTGGAATACCACATAAGTCAACCACACCAAAATAGGAACTTCTCGAAGCTTCATTGTCCGTCATTCCATGTTCTTGCGCCCACTGATTGTTATATGGTGTTGGTTCGCCTATGTAATCAAAACCAGTCCAAACAAATTCGCCCGCAACGTATGGTTCTTCTTGCTGCCACATAAAGTCATCATCGGCAAGTTCAGCCCATTCGGGAGCATTTAAGTCGTATGAACTCACTTGTAAGGAATTGGTAAAATCGGTTTTTTGTCCTGGCAATGGAAATTCATAAAAACCCCGTGTGCTCAATGTAGATGCCGATTCGCTAATGATTACAGGTTTATTAGGTTCTAATTGACGAGCTAAACTATACCTGCGACCATAGTTCCAACTATGTACATCATAATAATCAAAATGGCGTAATTCCGCACTTTTATAACTATCGCAAACCAGTGTTGTTGGTCGGGTATTGTCATATTTTTCTACATAGTTGAGCATGGTTTGAAGTTTATAGAAACCATTATCAATATTCCATTGCACATCACCTATTTCATTACCTACACTCCACAAAAATACTGAGGGGTGATTTCTATCTCTAACTATGAAATTTCTGATATTTCTATGGGTGAAATTTTCAAAATTTGTGCTGTCAACTATATCTGCTTTAGCATCATATTTATCAAACACTTCATTAAAAACCAATAAGCCCATATTATCACATAAATCCAACAATTCAGGGGCAGCAGTATTATGGCTTGTTCTTATAGCATTGCAGCCCATACTTTTCATAATTTCTAATTGCCTCTCCATTGCCCTTTCATTAAAAGCTGCTCCCAAAGGACCATGGTCATGGTGTAAATTAACACCCTTTAATTGAACCCGTTTGTCATTCAGATAAAATCCATTATTTGCTGTAAAGCGAATGTCTCTAATTCCAAAAGTGGAAGTGTATGTGTCAAGTAGTTTATTGTCCCGGTAAATCTTTGTGATTAGAGTATATAAGTGTGGATATTCAAGGTCCCATCGTTTTGGATTGGGAATCGTTATGGTTGCATCAATTATTTTGTTTCTGTTAGCAGCAATTCTTCCAGTAATTTCTTTTTCAACTATTTTATTTTTACCAGCTGATAAAATGATGTGTTTTACTTTAATTTCATAATCGGTTTGAGAATAATTATTTATTGTTGTGGCTACTCTTACATCAGCGTAATGTGGTTTTAAAACAGGTGTGGTAACGTATGTGCCCCAAATATCAACATGAATTGGATTTACCGCAATCATCCGGATTTTTCGATAGATCCCTGCTCCCGGATACCATCTGCTATCGTGTTTCCTGGTATCAACATGAATAGCAAAAATGTTCTCATCATTAAAGTTGACAAAATCGGTTATGTCTAAATAGAAGGAATTGTAGCCATAATCCCACTGGCCTGCAAGCTGACCATTAATATAAATTTTAGGGAAGGCCATAATTCCATCAAATAGTAAATACAATCTCTTACCGTTTATATTATCGGGGATGTTAATTTTCTTTCTGTACCAACCTTCTCCTTTCCATGGTAGTTTCCCGGTGTTACCATCTCCGCTTTTGATAAAAGGCCCTTCAATTGCCCAATCATGTGGAATATTAACATTTTGCCAACCAGAATCATCAAATATTTTCTGATAAGCCAGTTCGTTATGACCTTTAAAAAATTTCCATCCTGTTTTAAGTTCGGTTGACTCTCTCTCTTGTGAGTAAGAAAAGTGAGAAAATATTAAAAATGTTAAGATTATAAATGGAATTTGTTTCGATTTCATTATTTGAGTTTTAAAATGTTTGCCAACGTTTGAGGTCTAGCAGGCAAGGGGAATTTCACCCCACCCCGAAAGTTTTCTGGGCTCACAGAACTCCCGAAAGCTTTCGGGATGACAGTCTCCCGTCATGCGGCTCCTCTAACATGAATTACAATAATAAACTCATCCCCTTTCGGGTTGGCAAAAAGTAAATCATATTAGCTAATCCCTTCGCTCCACTCCCATTACAGTTCCGATAGCTATCGGAATCATCACTACTACGGATTAGTCCGCCCCTGCGTGATGCTTCGGTATTCTGCCTCTCCGTATGGATTGTGCATTTCTCTTTACATCATCATCATGCAGGTTCCCGGGTTCCGTAATTGAGCCCGGATAAAGTTCATGCCACCTGAATGACGCCTGCCATGCGGACAGTAAACAGGTTTCTTCCGCATTTATCACTGCATTCATACCTCTACAGCTTTTGACAGAATGTTGTAACCAGTTTTTATTTTTTAATTATTTTAATTGATTTTTTATAATTACTAGTTCTTATTTCAAGAAAATATTGTCCAGATGAGATACTATTGTTCAAATAAAAAGTTTCTGTATGATTTCCGGATTGCATTAATTGATTGTCTGTAAAGCGCTGTATTATTTTGCCTTGAATATCTCTCAATAATATAGTAACTTCTTGTGAACTACGAAGTGAATAATTGATTTCAAAATCACTTTGTGTCGGATTAGGATACAGTAAAAGATTAGCAAGATTTTCATCAATATCAATAAATCCAATAGATATGCTTGAAAATAATCTCACCATAGCAAAGTCAAAATAATTTGGAGAACCAGGATTGTAGGAACCAGTAACTATTATTTCCCCATCATTACCAAGAGTTACCGCCTTTCCTTCTGAATCTCCATTCCCAAATGAAGTACTTATCAATCCATTTGTTCCAAATGTATAATCCAGCGCTCCATCATTATTATAACGCAAAGTTGCAAAATCATAAATAGTTCCATTTGTAAAACTACCTGCTAAAATAATTTTTTCATCAGGCTGTATTGTAACAGCTTCACCAAAATCACTTCCAATATCTGTAAGAACAATCCCGTTTACACCAAATGTATTATCCAAAGAACCATCAAGCTCATATCTTACAAGGGCAAAATTATAATTTGATAAACTTGATTGGGCAGAACCAGCTACTAATATCTTTCCATCTGGCTGTAAATCTATTGATTTTGCAAAATCATAGGTTGTGCTAACAGGAGTTCTAACGATTCCTCCATTGCCAAAATCACTGTCTAAAGAACCATCCGTTTTATACCTTGCCAAAGCAAAATCTGAAAATATGCTATCATTTGCTTCGCCAACAAGAATGATTTTATTATTCTGTTGAATTACCATAGAGTAGGCAATATTATTACTTAAGCCAATATTTGTAATTGTTATACCATTGTTGCCAAACGTACTATCTATTGACCCATCCGCATTATACCTTATAAGAGCAAAATTGTAATTATAATTGCTTGCCGGGGCATTATTTGTTCCCCCTGCAGCAAGAATTTTTCCATCAGGTTGAATAGCAATAGCATTACACCAATCATTATAGCTACCTATTGAAGAAATTACCTGTCCATTATCTCCAAATGATAAATCAGGCGAACCGTCGCTATTAAACCTTGCTAATATAAAATCGTCATCAGAACCATTGTAATAACGAGTTCCAAGGATAATTTTTCCATCTTGTTGTATTCTTATATCATTATCAGCAGGATTGGAACTACAATTCCATGAAGTAAAAACTTTTCCACCGATGCCAAAAGTATTGTCTAAACCCCCCGTTGTGTCAAAACGAATTAAGCACGGTGTTCCCCATGCATCTCCAGCTACAATGACTTTCCCATCATCTTGAAAGGCTATTGAGTAAGAATAATCATAGTTTGTGCCTAAATCTGTTAAAATTTTTATTGTATTAGTTTGTGCAAATGCATTTATCGATGATAAACTGATTACAATTACAATATTTATTTTACAAATAATTTTTAAAAGTATCATGATATTTCTATTAAATTGGCTACAACATAGAAGTGTTTTAAGCGAAATTCAAAAATAGGTAAAAAAGT
Source organism: Bacteroidales bacterium (assembly GCA_016783885.1). Lineage (GTDB taxonomy): Bacteria > Bacteroidota > Bacteroidia > Bacteroidales > JAADJA01 > JAADJA01. Next base: position 74,486 of record JADHVR010000006.1, on the reverse strand, counting down.
TAACATGTAAGGTAGAATTTGAAATTAAATTATTATCATCAGCAAAAAGGGGAAAGCTGAATTTTGCCCGCCTGCCAAAGCATGTTTTTGTTGTAACATAAAATTTAACAAGTATTGTTGCAGCGGGCAGGCTTAAAACACAGTTGGACTCCCGCCTGAATGACGGAGTCGGGCAGGGAACCGTCTTCGGCATTTCAAGGGTAATCCTGTTTAATTCTATGGGCATTCTATAAATTGCTTTTTTAAGAAGTATTTCAAAGAATTTTTAATACAGGGACTGCCTACGTACTTTTTTTATTGTCCAAATAATTTCAATTGTTTTTCTTTAATCGGTGTCATTTTTTCGATGAAATTATCCCAAAGTCCTAAATCAAGATTCAATTTATATTTGTCATTCATACAATTTAATTGGTTTTTAATGTATTTCATTGTACAAATCAATGCAAGTCTATGTAAATCAATACGCATCAATACATCTTTCGTAAAAACCCTTTTTGCATCAGGAAATGTAATTGACTGTAAGAATTCTTCCGACTGTGGAGAATTTAAAAGAATTATTGCATAAACTGCATATTCTATTTTTTCAAAACCAATAAAATAACAAGTATCATCAAGCATTACAGGTTTATCATTCTGAGGTAAAACCAGCGTGAAATGAAATGTTTTATAAAGTCCTGATATAGCAACCTTGTACGGCATAAACGAATAATCACCAACCCCAAATATTGAAAATTGAGGCTTCCCCTTGTAGATACTTGATTTCCTTAACTGAAAGATAGACGAATGCCTAAATAGATACTGAAACGTTTCGGGATATTTATGTTTTATGTAATTTGTTTCTTGACCAACTTTGCTTTGTGTAACAATAGTGTATTTCCTGGTGTAGTTAATTACGGTATTTTTTAAGTCTGAACTTTTAAGCAAGCCATAAACTAAATCTGATTCTATGACTACATTTTCATTTAATTTGTTTACAAAATGCTCATTGGTTTTTTCCAGTTCCATTACAGAAGAACAGTCGTGTTTAATCCCTTGTCGCCATTCAAATGGACATATCCCGTCAATAGACTGCGTATGTATATAGTTTTCATTATTTGAAACAAATTTTGAATTAACCCAGCCAAAATTCAAATATTTTTTTTTATTATAAAAATTAAATTCCTTGCATTTATATTCGGGGTTTGCATTTAGTTTACAAAAGAACAAAGATGCTTCTACCGATACATTAAATTCCTTTTTGCTGTCAATACAATGCTTTTGAATAGAGCCAATAAAATATTGCTTCGTTTTTTGGTCAAATACCACATTTTTAATAACCGTATTTTTTACTAAGAGGGCTAAATGTCCGTTAATTGACTGAAAGGCTTCTAATAGCGATAAAGTAATATATTCGGCAATATCAAAATTGCCTTTTCCTGTAATAGCATCAAGACCATTCTGATTTTTGAAATTTGCCTTTTTTGGAAGATTGTTCGAATTTAAGCTACCTAATTGTGAATTAGTTACCCAGGGAGGATTTCCAATAATTAGTAAATTGCTGTTTGCTATCTGTTTTGAAAGTTTTTTAAAGTCAAAATCAAAAACGTTATAATGAAATATCTCAATTTTTGGTTTATTGAAACTAGGATTTGTTAAAAAGAAATCAAGAATATTAAATTTTGACTCCCATACATAGGGTTTGTATATCTCTATTCCTATTACTTGTTTTAAATGGCTAAAATTGTTTAATGAAGCAACTATAAAATTTCCTTTGCCACAAGTCGGCTCAATTATAATTTCGGGATTGACATTTTGTTCTTTAAGACGGCTTGCTACTTTATTAGCAAGTTCACTATTTGTTTGAAAATCTCCATATTCGGCTCTGTCAGGTTCTTTTACACACGATATTAAAGCAGATAATTTTTCTTTAAGTTCAATTAATTCTGTTTCATCTGAAAAAAATTCTTTTATCCCTGTTGTTTGCTTTAATAATTCGTTGGCATTTTCAATCGAAACAACATTAAACAGGTTTTTCTTAAAAAACTCTGATACTAAGATTGAAATATTTGCCTCAAATATTTTCATTTTTCCGTAATCTTATCAACAACTTTACTTATTCCGTCAACTTTTTCAGTGAGAGTTACAATTCTTTGATATTGCAACCGCCATTGTAAAGCATTTGAAATTGTTAAATAGCCTTGTAATGGCGGTGATTTTAAAATTTGTTTAGCAAGTTGGTTAAGAGTAATTTCATCTGCCGGTATATTTTTGTCGTTCAAATAAGCAACAATATCTTCAACATTGGCTTTATCCTTAACCATTTCACGCAATCTGAAAGTTGTTGTAAAGTCAGCAGTCCTTTCTTTTGAAATAAAAGAACAGCTTACAAAATCAAGTATTGCAGTTTTAGTTTTCGGGTCGTCATCTTTTTCATATACAAACACTAACAGATTGTATCCAAGTCCAAATATTTTTTGTTTTGCATCTTTAAATGGGCAAGATGATTGAGGTTGTTTTATAGAGGTTACTTTTATATCTGTCTGAATGTCGTCAGAAGGTAAGTCTATGCCATTGGCAGAAGAACCAATAGTAGTCTTATATTTTTTATTTAAATGCTCTTGAAACTTATGCTCAATATGTGTTCCGACTGCTTTCCCGTCCGTTACACCAAAAAGGTCTTTGTTTTTTATTTTTGATTCTGCAATACAAAAGGCTTTCGCTTCTGCTTTAAGTTTTTCTATGGTGAGTTTTTTTTTCATTATAATCCTTGTAAATAATTCACAAATTTAATCATTATTTTTTATAAAAATTTTACTTATGATCCCGTAATTATTTGTCCTAACTCTGAAATGTCAATCCCATCAAAATTCCCTGAACTCATCATAAGCAGATTTTTTCCCTGCCAGTCAATTTTCAGGAGGTCATTCATTAATTCCGAAGAATCGGTATAAACTTCAATCTTTGGATTTCCGAACGATTCCTTAACCTGGTCTTTGGAAACAGGAGGTAATTTTTTTAATTGAATTGTATGCGGATTAAAATAAACTTTTGGAATATCAACATAATCCATACAGCCTTTATAGTATCTAAGGAATTTCTCATTTAAGCTGCTGTAAGTATGTAATTCGATGCAGGCAACCAATTGCCGGTTTTTAAACTGGTTTTTAACAGCTCTATTTGTGGCAAGCAATTTTGAGGGAGAATGGGCAAAATCTTTGAATACTGTTGTGTGTTCATTTTCAGCAACGAGTTCCAGTCTTTTGGATGCGCCGGTAAAAGAAATAATTGCAGAATAAAAAGCTTCATCATCAATACTTAGTTGGTTACATACGAGGCGTGCGCCGTTAATGTTTAGCAGATTGTGTTCGCCAAAAACTTTTAGAGCTATTTTCTGACCTTTATAAATGAGCTTTGTAATCCCGTCCTCAATAACATATTCGGGAATGGAATAGGGCTTCTTAATAATATCATCCCTTGCTGATAGTCCTATCGTGTTAACATTTTTATCAGCATTACAATAAATCAGAGTTCCATTGGGAGTGATCAGGTCGGCAAATATTTTAAATTGTTCAACATAGTTATCAAAAGTAGGGAATACATTTATATGATCCCAGGCAATTCCGCTGATAAGAGCAATATCGGGTTTATAAACATGGAATTTCGGTCTTTTATCTATAGGCGATGTTAAATACTCATCACCTTCAAAAATCATAAACGGCGTTTCATCCGATATTTTAACCATAACGTCGAAGCCTTCAAGCTGGGCGCCGACCATATAATCGCAATTTATTTTAAAATAATTCAGAACATGGAGAATCATTGAAGTGATAGTGGTTTTTCCATGACTCCCGCCAATTACCACCCTTTTCTTATTTTTTGATTGTTCAAACAGATATTCGGGATACGAGAAAATTTTGAGATCCAGCTCTTTTGCTTTCAATAATTCAGGGTTGTCTTCTTTTGCGTGCATTCCGAGTATTACAGCATCTAAGTTGTTATGAATTCTTTCAGGAAACCAACCGTCATTATCAGGAAGTATTCCATACTTTTTCAGCCTTCCTCTTGAGGGTTCAAAAATTTCATCATCCGAACCGGTAACTTTATATCCCTTTTTATGGAGAGCTATTGCGAGGTTGTGCATTGCGCTTCCGCCAACGGCTATGAAATGGATTTTCATTTTTTGCTTTTCGGCAAATGTATTTATTTTTTTAAAACGTTATAATCAGAAAAATTTTAATATAACTTTGCACGATTATATGAAGGATATTCTGATAAAAAATTATAACGAACGATTTAAAAACTCAACAGCCCGGGAAGTTTTAGCATTTTTCCTGAAGGAGTTCAAAAACAAGATAGCTTTTGCATCAAGCCTTGGTGCGGAGGACCAGGTGTTGACTCATATAATTGTTTCTATTGATCCCTCCATTAAAATTTTCACCCTCGATACAGGCAGGCTTTTCCCCGAAACTTATGAACTGATCGAAAAAACCAGTAACCGGTTTAAAATTAATATGGAGATTTATTTTCCAACAACAAATCATGTTGAGAAAATGGTAAAAGAAAGGGGTATCAACCTATTTTATAATAGTATAGAGAATCGGAAATTATGTTGTAATATCAGAAAGATCGAACCTCTTCATCGGGCGCTGAAAGGTTATGAAGTATGGATTACGGGATTAAGGAAAGAACAATCAATAACCAGAAATAATAACGCCCTTGTTGAATTGGATGAAAATAACCACGGTTTGGTAAAATTAAATCCATTGATCAACTGGACCGAAGAGCAGGTTTGGAAATACATCGAACAGTATAATATTCCTTATAATAAACTTCATAAAGAAGGCTTCCCAAGCATAGGCTGCCAGCCATGTACCAGAGCTACTGAACCCGGTGAAAACATTCGCACCGGACGCTGGTGGTGGGAAATGCCTGAATACAAAGAATGTGGGTTACATCAGAAGTAATAAATTAAACATCAGATTCTGCACTAATGCCCCGCGGTTTACTCAATAATCATATTCCACCCGTGCTTATCTTCAATTTCACCTTCCTGTATTCCTTTCAGGGTATTATACAGTTTTGTTGAAATGGGTCCGGCTTTCCCATCTTTGCAATATTCATAAACTTTTCCGGTTTCACGGTCAACTATCTTTTTTATGGGTGAAATCACGGCAGCCGTTCCGCAGGCGCCCACTTCATCAAACTCTGCCAGTTCGTCTATGTGCACCGGTCGCTTTTCAACTTTCATATTCATATCTTCAGCTAAAGTCCGAAGGCTCATATTGGTAATGGAAAGAAGAATAGTACTAGAATCGGGTGTAATATAAGTGTTACCTTTAATACCAAAGAAATTAGCAGGACCTGCTTCATCAATGTATTTGTTTTCTTTCGAATCTAAGAATAACACGGTAGAGAATCCTTCCTGTTTAGCCCTTTCAGCAGGTCTTAAGCTGGCTGCATAATTACCGCCAACCTTAATATGACCGGTGCCCTGAGGTGCTGTACGGTCGTAATCTTTTACTATCTGTACATCAACAGGATTAAAACCTTCCTTGAAATACGGACCTACCGGACCAACAAATATCACGAACAAATATTCATTTGCAGGTTTTATCCCAACTTGTGCTCCCGAACCGATTAATAGCGGTCTTAAGTATAATGATGCACCCAATCCCGGAAGAGGAATATGGTTTTTATTCAATTTAATTACTTTAATCATCATTTCTTTAAACAATTCAACAGGCGGCTCAGCCATCATAATACCATGGCACGAACGTTGCATCCTTTTGGCGTTTTTTTCCCATCTGAAAACCCTTATCTTTCCATCCTTTCCTCTGAACACTTTCATCCCTTCAAAACATTCCTGCCCGTAATGCAAACAAGTGGCAGCAATATGAATGTTGATATACTCTGATGACGAGACCTCAATCTCACCCCATTTTCCGTCTTTGTAATAACATCTTACATTATAATCGGTTTTGAAATAACCAAAGGGTAGTTTCCCCCAATCTATTTTTTCCATAATATTAATTATTTTAAATTAAAAATAAACAGGGCTAATTTAGAAATAATATTTAATATTGCTCAAAACAAAATAAATTTATCATTCAGAAATATTCGTTTCATTTTATTTGTTTATTGCTTTTAATATCCTGTCCTCCTTTATTAATACATCTCTCATAAGTAGATTGTAAGGTAATTTTTTGAGCTTTGAGTCTTTAAAGCCCTCTAAAATTTTAATAAGCGAAGCTGCTGTTATCAAAGAAAGATTTAGTTCATATTCGAGTTCACAGTCATTTATAAAATCATCGCTAAAATCGGGAGTAACAAGTAGTGATTTTATTACTTTGTAATCATTAGCCTGTGCTAATTCAAAATATGATTTTATTTGACGGGATACAGAACTGAATTTATTGTAACCACTCTCTTTTACTGTCTTACATTCAATTATTATTAATTCATTATTATCTAAATTCAGGAGAATGTCAATTTTATTCTTTTTAGTGTTTAATTTTTTTCTAAGACCTTCATCAACCTTAAAGCCTAACATGGAAAATATAGATTTTGTCAAGTCTTCAAATTTTATTCCTAATTCACTTTCTTTTAGTTGTATTCCGTTTTCCTTTAATGCAGCTAAATTTCTGAAGCCAATATTTTCAAAATTCTCAAAGTATAAATTATCAGCATCTTCGTATGCCTCTAAAATATTGAAAATCTTATTGCCTCTAACTTTTAATGATTTTGTTTTACAAAAATTTTCAAGGTCTTTGTCATCAATTAATTCTAAAATATCTCTTGGTTTAATATTATAATCCAAAAGATAATTACTTTTTAAAGTATTTTCTTTCTGTAATTCAAATTCTTCTTTTACAATAGCGTTCAATTTTGGTAAAGTCTCATGAAGTTCAAGAAGTAATTTTTCATAACCGTCAATGGCAATACCAACTTTGTCATCTTTTTCAATATCTTCAAAGTATTGGATAAGATTATTGGTTTTGTCCTCGATTGTTGCGCCCTTCAGTGCAGGAGTTATTTTTAGTCCTTTGTCGATAAGCGCATTAATAAAAATCTTTTTCTCAGTTACTTTTATTCCGTCCCGAAATATTTCATTTTGAAGGACTCGGGAGAACGATGTTCCTTTTTTTATTATTTCCTTTATTTTTTCTTCTCTTGGAAGTTTCAAGCTAATATTATGTTTCTTACATACCAGATTAATTTGAGGGTCTTTTAATAATCGAAGAACACGTCGGAAGAACTTGTCAGCAACTTCTTTCCCTCTTACTTTTCTTAAAATTTTTACAATTTCATCAGCAATGTAAACAGTATGATTTTTCTTTGAGTAAAATAGTAATCCTTTAATTTTTAAGTCGTTGATTATTTTATCAATATCCTGTTTATTAATAGGTAGAATAGAGTAATTTATAAGTTTTATTTCTTCTTGTGAAAGTTCTAACTGTTTTGCAAGAGTAAGAAGAATTGATTGTTCGTCATTAGTTATTTTAGGTTCCAGATTGTTTTCCTGATCGTTCCAATATGCTGTATGAATGCAAGCGTTATAAATTCTATAATCTCTCAACCTATCTGCCTCAATGTCTGCTTTATTACTTGAAATGGTTGTTTTGAATTCCTTTAATTTTACATTTAATTGCTTTAATTCGTTTTCATATAGTTTGTTAAACCATTCTCTTGACATTATGCAGTTGCCATCTCTTATAACAATATCAACTAAAATATCAAGTTGCGATGTTGTATTAGCAAACTCGGTTTTTAAGTATTCTGAAAATTCTCTTTCTATGAGGTTAAATACTTTCGCAACATTAAGGTTGTCAGCGTTTTTTAGATCTTTGTTTGAGTCACTGAGTATTATCTCAATTTCTTTTGATTTTCTTGGATTGTTGGCTATAATATTGTCAACGATTTTCAGAAATGAATTTTTTTCAAATGAATTTAATCTGTTAAGAATTTTTTCAAGTTTCATATTTTCAAATTTTTTGCAAGCAAAATTATACAACTTTTTGTAATAAAAAAACAGTATCCATTATTATTAAAATATTAAAAATAAAATATTTCCTGTATTACTCTATTGCCCCCGACCCTAACAGTTCATCATCTTTATACCATGCTGCAAACTGCCCGGAAGTGATACCTCTTTGCAATTTGTCAAAGACAATATAAAGCCCATCCTCCAATCTGTAAATAGTAGCATCCTGCAATTCCTGGCGATAACGGATACGGACACTGTACCTGTTACTTTTTCCGGGTTTGAGTTCTAAATCGGGGCGAATCCAATGAATATTGTTATGTTTAATATATAATCCTTTCCTGAATAATCCCGGATGATTTTTACCATGCCCGACATAAATGATGTTTTTTTCAATATTAGTGGCAATTACAAATAATGGTTCCGGTGTGCCGCCCACGTCTAATCCTTTCCTCTGCCCGATAGTAAAATAATGCGCCCCGTTATGCTGTCCGACAATTATTCCGTCTTCAGGTTGGTATTGCCTTTCCGCAGTCATGATTTTCAGCTTTTCTTCTTCCGAACCCGATTTTTCTGCCAGGGCAATTTCATCAGGAACATTTTTTTTCGGGATTTCAATAATATCGCCTTTCTTTGGCTGGAGCTTCTGCTGTAAAAAGGTTGGCAGGTCCACTTTCCCCACAAAACAGATTCCCTGCGAATCCTTTTTATACGCAGAAGCCATGTCAAGTTCCTTTGCTATTTTTCTTACTTCCGGTTTCAGGAGATAGCCAACAGGGAAAAGGGCATCTTTGATCTGCTCCTGCGATAACTGGCACAGGAAATAACTCTGGTCTTTATTCGGGTCGCTGCCGGCAAGAAGTCTGTAAATTATTTTACCGTCCTTTTGAATTTCTTCTTTCCTGCAATAATGACCTGTTGCAAAATAATCAGCCCTGATTTCACGGGCTTTATCAATAAAAACATCGAATTTGATATCGCGGTTACATAATACGTCAGGATTTGGCGTTCTGCCTTTCTGATATTCCAAGAACATATAATCCACCACTTTTGCCATGTATTCCTTGCTGGAATCGACTACATGCAAGGGAATCCTCAGTTTTTTAGCCACTAATTTTGCAATAATGATATCTTCCTCCCATGAGCAATCACCCGAAAGTGTAACGCTGCTGTCCTTCCAGTTGATCATAAATAAGGCTTCCACATCGTAGCCTTGCTTTTGTAGAAGATATGCAGCCACGCTGGAGTCCACTCCACCTGAAAGACCGATGATGACTTTTTTGTTTATCAAGAAGTTATAAGAATTTTTTTATTTCTCTTCAATATCTTTTAATACTCCGGCTCCACTCCCAAATTATACATCATAAACGACCATTCATCTGCATATTCTTCTATCACTTTTGCTGTTGGTTTTCCGCCGCCATGACCTGCCTTTACGTCAATTCTTATTAAAACAGGATTGTCGCCGGTCTGTTTTTCCTGTAAGGTTGCTGCAAACTTAAATGAATGTGCAGGCACAACCCTGTCGTCATGATCGGCAGTAGTTATGAAGGTTGCAGGATATTCAACACCATCTTTTAAAGCGTGTAAAGGAGAATATTTATACAAATATCTAAACATCTCCTCGTTGTCCTCGCTTGTACCATAATCCGAAGCCCATGCCCAGCCTATTGTAAATTTGTGGTAACGCAACATATCTAATACACCGACAGCAGGCAAAGCCACTTTAAACAGGTCGGGTTGTTGTATCATACAGGCGGCAACCAGCAGTCCTCCGTTAGAACCGCCTGCAATAGCCAGCTTATCAGAGCAAGTGTAACCTTCTTTAATTAAATATTCTGCTGCAGCTATAAAATCATCATATACATTATGCCTTTGCAGTTTAGTACCTGCTTTGTGCCATTCTTTGCCATATTCTCCTCCACCGCGGAGGTTCGGCATGGCAAATACAAAACCGTTTTCCAGCAGTATCAACCTGCCCAGTCTGAAACTCGGTGTCAGGCTGATATTAAACCCGCCATATCCGTATAGGTATGTTGGATTTTTGCCATTCATTTTCATGCCTTTTTTATATACCAGGAACATCGGGATTTTTGTTCCGTCTTTACTTTCATAAAAAACCTGCTTGGTTTCGTAGGCATCCACATCAAAGTCGATTTCAGAACGCGTGTAAATCTCCGATGAATTTGTGGAGATGTCGTATTTATACACGGCAGACGGAAATGTAAAAGATGTAAAGCCGTAAAACGCAAGGTCTTCATCTTTTTTGCCTCTCAAACCCGACAAAGAACCAATGCCTGGTATTTCAAGATCATCAAGATATGTGCCGTCAAAGGTATAGATAGACGCTTTGCTTGTGGCGTCTTTCATGTATTCGGCAACAATTTTTCCACCTATTAATGAAATTGTCTGTAATACTTCTTCTTTCTCAGGGATAATTATCTGCCAGTTTTCTTTAGAAGGATTTGCAGGGTCAACTAAAACAAGCTGCCATTTGGGTGCATCCTCATTAGTCATGATCAACAGCTTGTCATTCAGGTTATCGATTACGTTATATTCATTGTCGAAATTATCAGGAGTTATTCGTATAAAATCTTTATTACTTCCATCCGGCTTTTTCACATACAGAACATTCCCGCTGGTGCTTTCCGATTCACTTATGATAAGGAATGATTCATCCTCTGTTGTTCCTCCGTAATAATTTCGAAGCGGGTATTCATCATTTTTATAGATCAAGACATCTTCGCTTTGCGGTGTGCCGATTTTGTGGTAATAAACTTTATGATATTCGTTTTTTCCCGAAAGCTCTTCACCTTCTCCGGGTTCATCATAGCGACTGTAATAAAACCCGTCGTCTTTCCACGAAATGCCTGAAAATTTGACCCATTCTAAGTGATCGTCTAATTGTTTCTTTGTTTCCACATCCATAACAAAAAGCTCATTCCAGTCGGAACCCGACTGTGCAATACCATAAGCAAGATATTTACCATCCTTGCTTACTGCCAGATTTGACAAAGCTACAGTTCCGTCTTCCGAAAATTCGTTCGGGTCGAGAAATACTTCTGGTTCGGCTTCCAGATCGTCCTGAATATAGAGGACATACTGGTTTTGCATTCCATCGTTTTTAAAGAAGAAATACTTATTGCCTCTTTTAAAAGGCACACTGTATTTTGCGTAATCCCAAATTTGTTTCAGTCTTTCTTTAACCTTATTCCTGAATGGAATTTGTTCGAGATAAGCGAAGGTAACTTCATTTTCCGCTTTGACCCACTCAGCAGTTTCTTCAGAGTTATCATCTTCGAGCCAGCGGTATGGGTCGGCAACTATTGTTCCGAAGTAATCATCTGTCTGGTCAACTTTGTTTGTTGCCGGATAAGGGGCGGTAACAATCTTTTTTTGCTGTTGTTCGCAACTTGTCATAAATGCAAAAGCAATTAGAATAATTAAATAATTAAATCTTTTCATAGTAACTTAAATTTAAATTTTATATCATTGCCAAAATTAATTTATAATTTAATATAATTATGAAACACTTATGTTTTTTTATATTGAGACACAGCGGGGGATGATTGGAATGTAAGTGGCAAACAGTTAATATATTACAAATTTTTAAGCACATGAGAAAAATCAAATCATCTACTTTATACAAGTACGATTACGTTGCCGAAAACATCCACGCAGAACAACCGGAAGTGAAAGGCTCTAAATACAGCCATTCGGAATTCGATAAAAACGGCAATATGATTTTAGAAATAAAATACGATTCTTCGGGCAAAATAGAAGATAAGTATGAAAACAAGTATGATGAAAAAGGCAACCTTATCGAAGAGATCAGCTATTTGGATAAAAATGAAATTGCCGAACATAAAACGTATGAAAGAGATGAAAAAGGAAAAATCATCAAATCATTCGTGCATTACCAGGACAGGACAAAAGACACCATCGAGTACAAATATGATGCTGAGCAAAATCTGACAGAAAAGATAACGGTGGATTCTTATGGTGAGATTGAGGCAAAGGATACGGCTCAATATAAAGATGGGAAGCTGATACTGAAAGAAGAATATGAGTATGACGAACTGATGAAAAAGGAAACATTTGAATTAGATGATTCGGGAAATATTACAGAACATAATGTATGGTTTGCCGAAGAAGAAAATGTTACATTCAGAAATACTTTCGATGAAAAAGGAAATCTTTTAGAACAACGACAGTATAACAAAAAAGAAGAATTAACAGGCAAAGCCGGTTATTATTATGACGATAACGGTAAATTAATAAAAATTACAGAAGAAACTCCTTACGGACAAAATACCACCAAAATCACTTATAACGAAAGAGGAAACGCCATTGAGCAGATTGAAACAAATAAGGAAGGGGAAGTCAACAATTCAGTCGAACGAAAATTTAATGAAAACAATAATGTGATCGAAACAAAAGTGTTTATCAATTTTCATGGGCAGGGAATTAACCAGCAGTATATTTTGAAATATGAGTATAAATACTTCTGATTGTTTTATATAAAATTTTTTTGAACAATCCCAGACTTTTTTAACAACAATTTGTTAATAAAAACGTTGATTTTTAAGTTGTTTCGATAGCTTTTCTCCAAAAGAATAATTATCTTTGCACATCTTTAAAAAATTAATTTAACTTACTGAAAATGACTGCGGAAGAAAAAAATCTATTTGCACAGGAAAATTACAATGAAAATAATATTCAGGTTCTTGAAGGACTGGAAGCTGTAAGGAAAAGACCTGCCATGTATATTGGTGATTTAAGCTCAAGAGGCTTGCACCATTTAGTATATGAAGTTATTGATAATTCTATTGATGAAGCGCTTGCCGGTTTTTGTGATACAATTGATGTAACCATACACGAGGATAATTCAATCACTGTTGTTGATAACGGAAGAGGTATCCCCACAGGCATACACGAAAAAGAAAATAAATCAGCGCTTGAAGTCGTAATGACAGTGTTACATGCCGGTGGAAAATTTGATAAAGGCTCGTACAAAGTATCAGGTGGTTTGCATGGGGTTGGTGTGTCATGCGTTAATGCTCTTTCCGGTAAACTTAAAGTTACAGTATGTCGTGAAGGAAAAATATTTATCCAGGAATACGAAAAAGGAAAACCACAATACGCTGTAAAGGTTATCGGTGAAACAACAAAAACCGGAACAGAAGTTACTTTTATACCTGACGATACCATTTTTATAACCCTGGAATATAATTATGACATCCTGTCTTCGCGGTTAAGAGAATTAGCTTTTCTTAATAAAGGAATAAAGCTCACCATTACCGATGAGCGCGAAAAGGATGATGAAGGTAATTTTATTACAGATACTTATATTTCAGAAGAGGGATTAAAAGATTTCATCAATTTCCTGGATGCCACAAGGGAGAAGCTGATGAACGATCCTATTACCATTGAAGGCGAGAAAAACGACATACCGGTGGAAATAGCAATGCAATATAACACTTCTTTTGCCGAGAATCTCCACTCTTATGTTAATAATATCAATACCCATGAAGGCGGTACTCACCTTGCCGGTTTCAGAAGAGGATTGACCAGGACTTTAAAATCTTACGCCGAGAAATCGGGTATGCTTGCTAAACTAAAATTTGATATTAGCGGCGATGATTTCAGGGAAGGATTAACAGCTATAATTTCAGTTATGGTTGCAGAGCCTCAGTTTGAAGGACAAACAAAAACAAAGCTCGGCAATTCGGAGGTAATGGGCGCTGTTGATCAGATGGTAAGCCAACATCTTTCAAATTACTTAGAAGAGCATCCGAAGGAAGCCAAAACCATCGTTAATAAAGTAATCCTGGCTGCTACTGCACGACATGCCGCACGTAAGGCACGTGAGTTGGTTCAAAGAAAAAATGTGCTTTCAAACACCGGATTGCCAGGTAAACTTGCCGACTGCTCGGAAAGAGACCCGGCACTCTGCGAGATTTACCTTGTTGAGGGCGATTCGGCAGGCGGAACCGCAAAACAGGGCCGCGACAGGAAGTTCCAGGCAATTCTTCCCCTAAGAGGTAAAATCCTGAATGTTGAAAAAGCAATGCAGCATAAAATCTTTGAGAATGAAGAGATAAGAAATATGTTTACAGCAATGGGAATAACCATAGGAACTGAAGAAGACACCAAAGCATTAAACCTGGAAAAACTGCGCTATCACAAGGTCATCATAATGACTGACGCCGATATTGACGGAAGCCATATTGCCACGCTGCTGCTTACATTCTTTTTCAGATATATGAAAGAACTTATCGAAAACGGGCACGTGTATATTGCAACCCCTCCTTTTTATTTAATTAAAAAAGGCAAACAGGAAAAGTACTGCTGGACGGAAGATGAAAGAGTTGACACCGTAAAAGAGTTTTCTGACAATGGAAACGAGAAAGGTATCCATATTCAGCGTTATAAGGGTTTGGGTGAGATGAATGCCGATCAGTTATGGAAAACAACCATGAATCCTGAATTCCGGATTTTACGCCAGGCAACCATTGAAAACGGTGCTGAAGCCGACCGTGTTTTCTCTATGCTTATGGGCGACGAAGTTCCTCCGCGAAGGGAATTTATCGAGAGAAATGCTAAGTATGCGAATATTGATGCATAGATAGTTAGACGTAAAAGCCAAGAGCCAAAATCCCAGAGCTTTTTCGGATTTAGGCGATGGAAAAAGCGCCGGATAATCCGAAAAGAAATAGCAAAGGATTTATAATCCACGAATATCTTTATTCTAAAACGGATTACAAATCCTATAATTATTAGCGCCCGGATTATCCACCCATAAGGCAATCGCTAATAATTCCTCAAATGATTTAATGCCAAAAACCGAGCAAACATTAAAATATACTGTCTTTAATGTTTGGTATATCAAATTTTTCTGTTTACATTTCGGTTACCTTCTTTTTGAACTGTCAAGTTATTTTTGCCATTTGAACAATCTCCTATTCTGCGACAATAGCTCCCTTACCCGGTTCATCTTTACTATAAACTCTCAGTGAATTTTCAATAAAGATTTAATTCATCTTCAAATATAAGAATTGAAATTATTTTACTGGTCAAGCCCATGTCCGTTTTATTTGTTGGAATGAAATGAAGGTATGGGTTTTTTTTGGTTGGCGTACTTTCGAAATATTCATATTACTTTTGTTATATGACGATAAGCGATAAACAAGTTGTTGAATTCCAAACCAAACTACTTTCTTGGTATAAAGAAAACGGAAGGCATTTCCCTTGGAGGAATAAGTCTGCTACTAATTACCAAAAAATTGTATCAGAGGTATTATTACAAAGAACGAAAGCGGTAACTATAGCTAAATTTTTTCCAAAATTCATTCGTAAATATCCTTCCTGGAAACAACTTGGAAATGCAACAGAGGAAGAATTGCAAGAGAGCCTAAGACCAATTGGCTTATACAAACAAAGAGGTTCCAGATTATTTAAATTAGCTCAGGAATTAAAAAAAAGAAAAGGTAGGTTCCCAAAAGAAAGGTCTGAAGTTGAAGAACTACCAATGATGGGTCAATACATAACTAATGCTTATGAACTATTTATTTTAAAAAAGTCTTCTCCTCTTTTAGATGTTAACATGGCTAGAGTTATAGAAAGATATTTTGGCCAAAGAAAACTATCTGATATTCGGTACGATCCTTACTTACAAGATTTAGCTCACAAGCTTGTAACTTCCATAAACTCATATGAAATTAATTGGGCTATAATTGATTTTGCAGCATCTATTTGCAAAGCAAGAGATCCTAAATGCCCGATGTGTTCACTTAATAAAAACTGTAAGTTTATTACCCAATTACCTTAAAATCCCCATTCCCAAAAACCTTAATTTGCTTTTTCATTTTATAAATAAATTCTCCTAATTCCCTTCTATCTCGTTTGCCTTTATGGTTAATAATAACATCCCCGTGCTTTTTATTTAGCAACAACTTTAAATGTAAAATCATTTGATTAATTGACAAGTCGTTATGCAAAGCAAATATTAGGGATTCCCTGACAGTTTCTTGGATTATGCCTTTAAAATCACTTATAATTCTTTTCAAGGGTTGTTCTTGTTCTTCTTCAAATTCGCTTAGCTCAGTTGGTATTTCTCCAAAACCAACGAACGTTTTAGCTCCTTTTTCTATGGCTATATCCCCCAACTTATCTGATGAATAACAGGATAAACAAAAAACCTTTTTATCCTTGAATATATCTATATTATCGGAATTAATGAATTCGCGCTTAGCGTAGCCAGCATTAGAAAAGCCCCTGATAACGGCACCCTGTAAATATTCTCTTGTTCCATGCCCTAAAAAGATAATAAATCCATCTTCTGGAACTCTTAATATTTCATCATAGCATGTAACATGGGCTTGATCGCTTGGTTCAATATTAATATACTTAACAATTTCCTGGAAAGTGTTTTCCAGTGCGTTAGGAATTCGCTCAAGAAATTTCGTTGTATTATCTTGTGGCCTTATACAAAGTACGTACGACATTTATTCTTCTTCATTTAAAGCAATCAAATGGGCAATTGCTTGTTCAATGATTTCCTGTTTAAATTCACCAGCTTGTGGAGCATTATTCCTTAAAGCCTTCGCAATCTGTCCTAACTTCATCCCTTTAAAAGCTAAGTAACCACTTTTGAATTCATAATCGGCATATTCCATCAATTTATCAGCAATTATCATCTCCAAAGGCGTTTCTTTCAAAAGAGTTATCACATCATTTGTATAATCTTCTCTATCAATAAAGTCAGCTATATTTGCTCTAAAAAGTTTTTTAAGTTTGTCCACTAGAGGTTGAGGATTCCTTCCATTATAGCCTTGAAGAATATCCGCAATTATCTTAACTAAGTTGCCAGAATACAGAATAATTGGGCACTTTTGATTAAATGTCCTAATAAACTCAATAATAGAAAGCCCATTCACATTGTCATCACCAAAATAATAATCACAGGCAATTAAATCCAATTTCCTGTGTTGCCAATTATCTTGAAGCACTTGTTTCACTTTTTCAAAATCTATGTCTAAATCCTTGTTTTGGAACTCTCTATCAGTTGGATTAAATTCATAACAAGTAACATTTAGCCCCTTGACTTTTGCCCGTGGTGGGATATTATCAATAACATCTCTTTGCAGATTATCATCAACAAATAAACAAACCTTTTCCATTATTTGAAATTTAACTGAAATGTCGCTCCTTTTAAAAAAATACCATTTCCAATAAACATAATTTCGCCCTGCATACTTTTCAAAGATGATCTAACAGTATAAAGTCCAATACCAGATCCTGAAGTATCTGTTACACCCAAATCAAAAATATAGTCAACATTATCAAGATATTTTTTATTGACTCCTTTACCATCATCCGAAAATATCATTTCAAGTCCATTATCTATGGTGTTGTTAAGTGCTATGTAAATATTTTTTGCTCCTGATTTCTCTGCATTTGAAATTAAATTATCCAGTATTATCGAAATCTCTAATACGCTAATCTTAGTCCATAAACAAGCATCATTAACATGTAAATCAAACTGTAATTGATTTTTCTCATATAAATCAGAATATAGTAAGAAATACTGTTCAATATACTTTGCCAAGTCAACTTTTTGTTTGGCTGCTTGTTCTTTAAAATTAGATCGGGTAATAAGCTTACTTATCTTCAGAGCCTTATCTGCACTTAGTTTAATATCAGTTAATCTTCTCAATAGCTCTCTTTTTTGTAGCATTCCATCCTTTGCTTTCCTGATAAGGGTTTCTACATTCCCCTCGATATTTTTTGTTGTCAGCTTTATATTGTGAATAAGTCCTTGTGCCTCCTTACTTATTCCCCTTGTGTTCGCCGACAAGAACGTATTTTTCTGCCTTTCTATTTCTAGCTCTTCTTCAAGTTTACGCCTTGCTTCTTCTTCTTCCAGAGCTCTTCTTTCCGCTTCAGCTATTTCTTCAATTAGGTTATGATATTTCTTTTGGGCTTCTTCAATTTCTTTAATAAAATATTCATCTCCTGTTTTGTTAGCTAACTTAGATAAGTTCTCAAATATCTCCGGGTTTAACTCTTCAAGTTTTTCAGTAACGATATTTAGAAAATCTTTGTCATAATCTAAAAGCTCAATTCTGTCAGATTCGGCAAATTTTGAAACCAGTTTCGCAATTGCACCTTTAGCCCCAATATTATCAAGCTCTGATAAATCTTGTTTAAATTGATCTTCCTTTATTTTCCATTGGATGTCGACAACATAATTTTCCAATCGCTTTAAACTCTTTTCCATAAAACCTTCAACAAGTTGTTCATAACTTGCGGTCTTAATTAATCCACCATCCCTACTAGATGCTTCTTTGAATTCATCATTTTCCCCGGTTATTTCAATTCTTCCCAGCAGGTTTCTTGTACTCAAAGTACTTCTATAACGTTGTTGATGTCTATGGTCGATACCAAGTGTATCATCACCTACTTCTCCAAAAGGATAAACTCTAAACCCATTTTTATAGATGAAAACTGAGCCAAAATTGACAGCATGTATTCCCATCTGCCTTGTGAAGTTATTTTTTGCAGCCCTATTTAAATAAAACAAATGATATTTTACAACTACATCTTCAAGAAAAGGAAAATCCACATTTTCCTCCCTTATCTTATATATTACAACACCTCTATCTTTTAATTCAGTCGTTATATATTTGCCCGTCTGATCAATTTCGGTTATTACTTGGGTGGTTTTAACATTAAGAGTTTCAAATATAAAATTCTTTACAGGCCCGTTGACTCTTTCTCGAGGTGATTTATATTCTTGATCTTTTTCTAATTCATGCTTAGCTTCAATGCTAATCGTGAATTTGTTCTCTTTCTTTTGAGCATCCTTTTCATCAATTATATCAAATGGATTAATTAGTTTTTCAAGAGAATATTTAAGATTAAGAATCTTTTCCCTTTTCCAATCAGACCTTAATCCAGAAATCTCTATTATTGCTCCCTGTTTAAAACCCAAATGTTCAATCGTTGGATTTTTTTCATGCTTTACATTTATATTAATAAATTGATCTTTTGTATCTTTTTCAAAGTCATCCCAGTTAACAATTATTTGTTCTAATTCAGCTTTTTTACTTGGTTTTTTAGTAGTTAGTATAAGGTGACTTCCTAACCTGTCGCATGAAAACCTACCTATTCCTTTAGCACCAGCATAGTAACGTTTTGGTTGTATTCTGTTCCTGTAATCTTGGTATTCTTCTCTTCTTAATTCTTTATCTTCAATTCCTTCTTTTTTAGCAGAATAGGCCACAAATAGCCATTTATTCACTATGTCGTCATAATCCATCCCTTTTCCATCATCCCATATAATCAGCCTGTCTTTTTCAAAGGCAATTTTTACTTTATTAGCATAAGCATCAAAGGAATTCTTTACTAGTTCAAATACTGCAATAAAATCATCTGTGATTAAATCACGTCCAATAATGTTCTTTAAAGCAGCACTAATTCTAAATTGAAGCTCCCTAGCCATTTTCGAGTATTTTTTTTAAAGCAATTCCTGCTTGTTCACCAAACAAGGGGGGTATAGCATTACCTATTTGTGAATATCTAGGTACTTCTTTTATCCTTAATTTTCCTCCAGTTGTATATTTCCCCTTAAACTCAAACCAGTCATTAAATGATTGGATTCTAGCATATTCTCGAACAGTAAATATCCGGGGCTCGCTATAATGAATATAGTCGTCAGGAAGGGTTGTTAAGGTTGCTGCAGGTTCACTTTCATCTAATGGTATAACAGTATGCTTTTTTATGCCATATTTATTTTTAATCTCAGAACATAGAGTTTTATTCTTGCTTGCATTATTTAGGATAAAATTAAATCTTTCTACTGTTTTTTTTCTATGTTTCGCAAAACGATGACTATCAGGATTTATAGCTTTTATATCTGAACGAATATATTCCTGATATTTTGATGATATTTTACCATAAGCACCTGCTTTAAATCCCTTGGAATCTGGTGATCCAATTTGATTATTCGCTTGAAGTAAATCAGAAATAGCATCATATAAAGTAACACTTGTATCTAAATTTTTATTGATTAAAAATGACTCTTTGTTTTCGCAAATATTTTTAAAAAATACATTTGCTCGAACATTTAAAATTAAATCCTTTCTAATCCCAACTAAAATAAACCTTGTTCTTTTCTGAGGAATACCAAATTTTGAAAAATCAACTAATTCTCCATAAACATCATAACCTATATAATCTTTCCTATTACATTTTAAAACATTTAATACATAATCAGAGTATGCTATGCCTTTTGTTTTATTTTTTTTAAATTTTTGAGTGAATCCTTTAACATTTTCAAAGAAAATCACTTTTGGCTGGATTAATCTTATAAACTTAATATATGATTTTATAAGCTTATTTCTCGAATCAGCTTCATTTCTTGTTCCAGCTGGAGAAAAACCCTGACATGGTGGACCACCTGCTACTAAATCAATTTTTCCTCTAAGAGATATGAGTTCGTTGTTATATTTTTTCAGAACTTCTTTTATGTCATGTGATGTTTGAGGTAACCAACTTGGCCAATCAAAATGATTTTTGTTATGAATTAAGTTGTGTTCTAAAGTATTAAATGCATCAGGACTTTTTTCAATTGCAAAAATACCTTTCCACTTACTAGAATTAAATAAGCCTAATGATAATCCTCCACAACCAGCAAATATATCAATATAGGTAGATTTTTCCATTTTGGAGAAAAATTTACTAAAGTACAAAAATAATAAGTATAATCATGCAAAAAACCGTATATGGTAAATTATTTTAACAGTATAATGTTCACTACTACTCTACACCAATTTTATATAGCTTCGCTTTACAAAATTCGTGTTCCGTTTATTGACATTTTTGGAAGTGAGAACAAAACTTTTTTCAACACGCCTGCATTCACCCTCCCGATAACTAACGGTTTAACTTGCCTGATAAATTCATCTTGGATATCCTGTTTGAAAGTCAATTAGCTGTGCTATACTGCAATACTGATTTTAAAGACAGGTTCATTAAAAACGAAACAAGCAAATCATCCCATTCTTTCACCTCACATACATTATTATCCATTTCCCGGTCAATTAATACCAGGTATGGGTCTATGCCTGCTTTGGCAGGGATTTGATCAGTTATAACATAGCTCTTTCGGATTTGAGCCATGGCACATAGTGCGTTAGTTAATCCAAAAGTAATTAGTAAATTTTTTAAAATTGTTAATCAGAGAATTAAACAGCCCTGAGTATTTAGTATCTGATACATCCGCAACCGGCAAACTGAAGTCAGTAACCCGTAACTTATTATTATCATTTTATTAGTCAATTAACAACATTTAACAATTTTCAACGTAATTATACTGGAAAATCCGTAATTTTACATTTTAAAAGAGTTTCTTTTTATCTAAAAATTATTTCTTATGAATTTTCGAAATATCAAACTTGTTGCTATTGCCGTTCTTTTGATTTTTGCAAGCCTTCTGTTTATCTCTTATCAAAGCAGTACTGATGATTTAAGAAGAGATTTACTCGTCAAAGTTGTTTCATTCGCTATTAACAGCGGTCACTATCATCCGGGTGATATTGATGATGATTTTTCTGTAAAAGCTTATAACTTGTACGTTGAAAGGATTGATTATGCTAAAAGGTTTTTGCTGAAAGAAGATGTTGAAAAACTATCGAAATACAAAACAGAGCTGGATGATGAAATGAAAAATAATGATTTTGAGTTTTTCGATATTTCTGTTTCTATTCTAAATAAACGTATTAACGAATCTGAAAGTTATTACAAAGAAGCCCTGGAAAAACCGTTTTACTTTGAAAAGGATGAATATTATGAATTTGATCCTGATAAAAAGTATTATGCCGCAAATAAAACCGAATTAAAGGAAAGATGGCGCAAATCATTAAAATACGAAACCCTGACACGATTGAACGATTTGATTGAAGAGCAGGAAAAAGCCGTTGAAAAGAGCGATACGGTTCAGGAGAAAAGCTTTGCAGAGCTTGAGGGAGAGGCAAGAGAAAAAGTTTTAAAAAGATACGATGATTGGTTTCACCGTATGTCGAAGCTTGATGAAACCGACAGGCTGAACATTTATATCAATTCTCTTGTAAATGTTTTTGACCCGCATACTCAATATTTTCCTCCTAAGGATAAAGAAAATTTCGATATCCGTTTTTCAGGGCAATTAGAAGGAATAGGCGCTCAGCTTACCCAGAAGAATGCCTATATTGAAGTTATAAAAATAATTCCCGGCAGCCCTTCATGGAAACAAGGGGAGCTGGAAGTGGGCGATTATATTTTAAAGGTTGCACAGGGTGATGAAGAACCTGTTGACGTGGTTGATATGCGATTAGATGAAGCTGTTTTGCTGATCAGAGGTAAAAAGGGAACGGAAGCAAGATTGACCATTAAAAAATTGGACGGTGCAATTAAAGAAATATCCATTATAAGGGATGTAGTGGTACTTGAAGAAACTTATGCAAAATCAGCGGTTATCAGGGATGATGAATCAAACAGAATTTTCGGGTATGTCAAATTACCTTCATTTTATATTGATTTTAACAAGATAAATGGCAAAAATTGCTTTGACGATGTGAAGAATGAAATTGAAAAGCTTAAACAAGAAAATGTTGACGGGATTATTTTTGATTTACGCAACAATGGCGGTGGTTCGTTAGAAGATGTTGTTAAAATAGCGGGCTTGTTCATAGAAGAAGGACCAATTGTGCAATCCAGGGGAAGGAAAGGTATGAAAAAAACATACAAGGATCTTGACCCGGAAATTCAGTACGGAGGTCCTCTAATTGTTATGGTAAATGCTATAAGCGCTTCGGCTTCCGAAATATTTGCAGCAGCAATGCAGGATTATAACAGGGCAATCGTTATCGGAGGCAACTCAACTTACGGAAAAGGAACTGTTCAGAATTTCACGGAACTTGACCGTATGGTTCCGAAAAAACCTGTTGATATGAAACCTCTCGGGGCGCTGAAAATGACAGTTCAAAAATTTTACAGGGTAAACGGCGGAGCAACTCAACTCAATGGAGTTACTCCCGATATTGTTTTGCCTGATTATTATAATTACATGGATTTTGGCGAAAGAGACTTAGACAATGCTATGCCCTGGAGTGAAATTTTTCCACTGACCTACAATAAATGTACACCTTCTTATGACGTGGATTATATTGAAGAAATAAGTAAAAAAAGAATAAAAGGCGATTCTATCCTGGTGCTTGTGGATGAAAATGGCAAGAGGCTCAAAAAACTCAGGGAAGATACCGAATACAGCCTTAACTATGAAAATTATAAATCCCGGATAGAAAAAAGAGAAAAAAGCGGGGAGAAATACGAACGTATCGGAAAGGATACTCTTGGGCTCACAATTGAAATATTAAAAACCGACTTGCCCGGTGTTGAGGCTGACACGTCTAAAAAAGCCAGAACAGAAGCATGGATAACCGGACTGAAAAAGGATGTTTACCTTGTTGAAGCCGTTAATATCCTCAATGATATTGATAACTACCGGTCTGAAAATGCGAGAAAAGAGAAATGAAGATAAAATTTTTCAATTTTTATTTTCATTTAAGTTTTCCCTTACATATTAAGGACGGACACTAATTACCCACTATGATTTTAAATTTATAAGTAAGCGAAGGCATAATTCCCAATAAATATTTTTCTGTTATTACAATTTCATTTGTTCCGAAAAGATTAGCAGGAACAATAAAATTTCCATTCTTTGTTTTTATTTTATTAAAATTGATTGAAACAGGATTTATCCTGTTATAAACATTATAAATGGCAAAGCTTATACTGTGCCTGAAATTTTTTTCCCGTTTGTTCAGCCTGTAGCTCAATGCGAGATCAAGCCTGTGATAGTCGGGCAGTCTGTCGTTATTTTTATCCCCGTACAGAGGAACCGTATATCCGTTATATTCATAAAAACTTATTGGTGTTGTTATTGCCGAACCGGTATAATAAATCCAGTTTGCCGAAACATTTAACCTGTCGGAAATAAGATATGACAGATAAATTGAAAAATCGTTAGGTCTGTCGTAAAATGCCGGAAATTTTTTATTATTGTTTAAATCGTTTATTTTTTTAAAAATCCGCGAATATGTGTAACTTATCCATCCGCTTAATTTTCCTTTGGTTCGTTTCAGCAGCAATTCAATACCGTACGACCAGGCATCTCCAAAACGAAGTTCCCCCTCAATCAAAGGGTTCAGCAGTAAATTAGCGTGAGACTCATAATCAATCTGGTTCCTCATATATTTATAATAGGCTTCGGCATTAAGCTCAAGATTAAGCTTATTGAAAAATTTAACGTAGCCTAAAGCCACCTGGTCGGCACGCTGTGGTTTGATATTGGTTCCGCTTGGCAGCCATATTTCAAACGATGAAAACGGACTTATTGAATTGGAAAGTAATTGCAGATATTGATGATAGATGCCGTAACTTATCTTAACAGACGAACTGCGGTTTAACTGATACTTAATACTAACCCGCGGATCGAAATTCACATAAGTTTTATATGAATCTTTGCCCTGAATTATCAGAGTGTCGGTAACCTTATAATTGGTATCGAAACTATAAACAGTTGTTGGTCCCACATTGGTCCATACCGGCAATCGAAAGCCTAATTTATACGATAGTTTTTCTGTCAGATCATGTTCAGTGTTAAAGTAGAAGGCACTTTTATATGAGTGGTTTTTAGGAACCTTCGGGATGTAATAACTTACTGTGTCATAAGTGAGATTTCCCGGGTTAAATTCATGAAAGCTTTGATTAAAGCCGAATTTAATCGTATATTTCGGAAGTACGTAATATGTAAAGTCGATATTAAAATTAAAATTGCTGATTGCAGATATCCAGTTAGTTTGTCTTGAAGAAAGAATATAATTGTACGAACTGGCATATATCATTGAGTTGCAAAAAAGCTTGCTGTTAAATATATGATTCCATCTGAGGGTGGAGGCAAAATTTGCCCACTGAATGCCTCCCAGTTCACTCGCAGCGGTATTTGTCAGGTTATCCTTTCCGTAAAATAATGAAAAGAATATCCTGTTGTTATTATTTATTTTATAATTCAATTTAGCATTAATATCGTAGAAATACATATTAAGATTTGGTTTTTCTTTACGATAAAGCCATTTAAAGTTAGAATGTCTGAACGATGTATAAAACGAGCTTTTTTCTTTCACTATGGGACCTTCTAATGAGAACCTGTAAATTAACGGATTTAAAATACCATTCAGTTCAAAACGATTCATGTTGCCATCTTTGGTTTTAATATCAATTATCGATGACAGCCTGTCGCCCTGGTTTACCGGCATATCGCCTTTATATATACTGATATCTTTAGTAACTTCAGGAATAATTACGGAATAAAAACCAAACAGATGTGCGGGATTGTAAATGGGAGCTTCATCTATCAGTATCAGGTTCTGGTCTTTGTTGCCTCCTCTGACAAAAAAAAACGTTGAGCCGTCGCTGTGGGTTTTTATGCCGGGTAATGTTTGCAGGCTTTTTATCAGCCCGACTTCACCGGCAAATTCGGGCAGGTTGTTTAAGTTTTTCGGATTAATTTTTATCCGGCTCATCTGGCTTTTCTCCAGCGTTTCCAATTGCTCGTTGGTTTCTATTGTAACTTCCCCTAAAAGTTGTGAATTCAGTTCTAAATCAAAATCGAGGTTTGTATTTTTATTTAGTTTTATTTCATGTCTTTGTTTAAAGTATCCGATATAAGAATATTCAATAGTGTATTCCCCTTTTGGAAGTGTAAGTGAATAAAAGCCGTAAGAATTACTGATTGTCCCGGTGCTTGTGCCCTCAACAAGTATTGTAGCGCCTATCATGCTTTCTCCTGTTTCTTTATCTTTTATATAACCGCTTATGGTGTATCTTTCGCTTTCCGGTTTTTTCTTTGCTTTTTTTAAAACAATCTGATTTTCTATAACCTTGTATTCAATGTTTATTTGTTTTGATAACCGGTCAAGGATTTCTTTCATGGTTTTATCTTTTGCAAAAAAGGTAATTTTTTGCTTAGCATTAATGGCTTTGCTGTTGTAAGAAAAATCTATCCCGCTTTGTTTGCTGATTTCTATTATGATTTTCTCTACCGGCGTGTTTTCTGCATTGATAGTGATTTTTTGCAACAGGTTAATATTCTGGCTAAAAACCGGATTACAGAGTAAAATAAGAAACAGGAAGATTATATATTTTGTGCAGTTAAAAGTCATTAAATGGTTTCAAGTTTCAGGTTTCAAGTTTCAAGTTTCAGGTTTCAGGTTTCAGGTTTCCCCCGAAAACTTTCGGGGTCAAGTTTCAAGTTCTGATTTCTTTTTACTTTAATCTTGAGTCCACTCCGAAAAGTATTTTTTAGCCACTAAAGCTCAAAATCACTAAATCCCACTAAAATTAATCAATTGATTATCTTTGTTTTGTGGGTTTTTGTGTCTTGGTGTTTTTGTGGCATTTTTTATTTTTTTTGCTTTTCGGAGTAGACTCAATCTTGTATCTTGCATCTTGGCTCTTACTTCTTATAACTAAACTACTTACACCCTTCTCCTGAAACGAAAATTGTATTGTTTTGTTTTTCAATTTTTAAATCCAGTGTTTCCCGAATGATATTTAATACAGCATCGAGTGATTTATTGTCGAATGTAGTAGTAATCCTGCAACTGTTTATCTCAGGATTAACAATTTTAATATCGGCATAATATGTTTCATTTATTTTTTGAACCACTTCAGACAATTCATTGTTTTCAAATACCAATCGTTTTGTTTTCCATGAGATATAGTTCACATCATCATTATTTTTTTCATATAATTCTCCGCTCGATTTTATTAAAACACCCCGCTCACCTGCTGTTAAGATAATTTGTTCGTTATTTTGAGTTCTTAAAGCAACTTTACCTATATTAACCACAACTTCAATCGTGGGGTCTTGTTGGCGGGAATTTACATAAAAAGAAGTTCCTAGAACTTCGATTTTGACATCCTGAGTTTTAATAATAAATTGTTGTTCATTATTATATTCAACTTCAAAGAAAGCATCGCCTTCGAGTTTAACTTTTCTTATTTTTTTATCGAAATTTTTTGGAAATGTTAATGTTGAATGATAATTCAGCGTTATAATTGTTCCGTCGGAAAGAGTGCTTGTTTTAATCGAATCCCGGGCTATAAAAGTCTCAGTACCGGGTTTCGTAATTAAATAATAAAGGAAATAAGAAGCTGTTAATGCAATTACGATTACTGCGGCTATTTTTAAAACATACGGAATTATCTTTCTTTGCTTTTCGTTTTGTCCGGTTTCAATTTCTTCTGTTTTATCTCCGAATAATTTTAACCGTATTTTGTTCCATTCTTCGTCTATATCAACCTTATCATCCGATTGATCGGCACGGGATAAAATCCAGGTTTGCTTATAATTATTAAAAAGTTGTTTGTTTGCTTTATCCTTTATAACCCATTTTTCAAGCAAAGCGATTTCTTCCCCACTTGCTTCATTTGCAAGGTATTTGCTTATCAATTCAGTGTAGTCGATATGTTTATTTTCGTTTTCCATTATTTCTCCTAAAAGATACACATAAAACAGGACTTACCCTTAAATGATTTATTTTTATTTCAAATTTTAAATTGCAATTCCTATCAGATCATCATCAATAAAACAACTATGATATAATCTTTTAATTCTTCCCTCAGTATTTTTAATGCTTTCGACATCTGAGCCTCCACTGTTTTAACTGAAATATTGAGTTTAGCGGCTATTTCTTTATATTTTAATTCTTCGAACCGGCTAAGCTGAAAAACCTGCCGGCATTTTTCAGGCAGTTTGCCGAGTGCATTATTTATTTTTGTTTGTAATTCAGACTCTGTAAAAGCATCACTTTCAAAAGTTACTTCAAAATCGGCAATTTCCACATCCAGAACATAGCTCCTGAATTTTTTGTTATCTCTTATATAATTTAAGCATCTGTTTTTTACCGAAGCGTATAAATATGACTTTATGGATTTATCCGTGTCAATTGATTCCTTTTTCTGCCAGAGGTTTATATATACTTCCTGTACTATTTCTCTTGCTGTATCCAAATCATTAATATAACTTTGGGCAAAGTTGCAAAGTCGGGTAAAATAATCCCTAAACAACTGTTCAAATAACTGCTTATCAAGACTTCTGTATGAAATATTAAAATTCAAAGGATTTCTTTTATTGTATTATATAAAACCCAAACAAAACTAAACAAAATAGAATTGATTTTTCATGAATTATTAGGAAAACAGAATTTTCATAAATTTGTACAGTTTCAAAACAAGAACGTTTATGGAAAAATATTTCAGGAAGTTTCGCGAGAATACAATCGGTAATGAACTGATTTTTAATACCCCTTACGGCAAGCAAAAAATGGTTTATGCAGACTGGCTTGCAAGCGGCAGACTTTACAAACCTATCGAGGATAAAATTGCAAATACATTCGGTCCGTTTGTTGGAAATACCCACACCGAGACTTCGGAAACCGGAACCTTGATGACCAAAGCATACCACCTTGCTCATAAAAAAATAAAAGACCATGTTAATGCAGAGCCTGATGATGTGATCATTACTTCCGGATTTGGGATGACAGGCGGTATTAATAAATTCATGCGGATTTTAGGATTGAAGCATTGTTCCCAAATCTATGGAGAAGAATGTCTTAAAGAAAAGGAAAAACCCGTTGTGTTCATCACTCACATGGAGCACCATTCCAATCATACTCCCTGGTTCGAAACTATGACTGACATGGTACAGATACCACCTGGCAAAGACCTGCTCATCAATTTGGATGCATTCAGGGAATTACTTGAGAAATATAAAGATCGTAAAGTTAAGATCGGCTCGTTTACTGCATGTTCCAATGTTACAGGAATTTTTACGCCCTATTATCAAATGGCAAAATTGATGCATGAATACGGAGGTGTTTGCTTTATTGATTTTGCTGCTTCTGCTCCTTATGGCGATATTGACATGCATCCCGAAGACCCGATGGAAAAATTGGATGCCATTTTCTTTTCACCTCATAAATTCCTTGGCGGTCCGGGTAGCTCGGGCGTCTTGGTCTTCGATTCGAAATTATACAAAAGTCATGCACCGGATCAGCCCGGTGGTGGAACGGTTGACTGGAGCAATCCCTGGGGCGAATATAAATATCTTGATGATATAGAAGCACGTGAAGATGGAGGTACACCCGGTTTCCTGCAAGCAATCAGGACAGCTTTATGCATAGAATTAAAAAACCGGATTGGAACGGTTAATATTAGAAAGCGAGAAGAAGAGCTGGTGAAAATTGCTTTTGAGGAATTACCGAAAGTGCCGGGAATTCACATCCTTGCTGATAATATTAAAGACAGGCTTGGAGTGATCTCCTTTTATATCGATAATATACATTATAATCTTATTGTTAAGCTTCTTAATGATAAATTCGGAATTCAGGTCAGGGGCGGGTGCGCCTGTGCCGGGACTTACGGGCACTTTCTTTTGGATGTAAGTTATGAATATTCGCATGAGATAACCGACAAGATAAACTCAGGCGATTTATCAGAGAAACCCGGATGGGTGAGGCTTTCTTTACATCCGACAATGACAAACGAGGAACTTTATTCTTTTGTGGATGCCCTTAAACAAATCGTTTCAAACATTAAGGAATTGGAAAAAGATTATATTTATAACAAACATACAAATGAGTTCAGGCATAAGAATGAACCGGAAGATAAAACCGTAGTTGTGGAGGATTGGTTTAAATTGGATTAAGGAAATAAAAAGCTAAGGCTGAGGCTAAGGAAAAGGAAAGATATGCAACAAACTATTCAAATAAGTACGGACAAATATAACGGTCTTTACGATATTACGAACTCTGTTCAAAAGATCGTTGCCGAAAGCGGAGTAAAGTCCGGTTTTGTCAATGTGTATGTACAGGGTGCCACGGCTGCTATTATGATACAGGAAAACTGGGATGAGTCGGTTCAAACGGATGTAATAAACCTGCTGAAGAAGCTGATACCGGCAGGGGTCTGGGAGCACGACAGGCAAGACGGGAACGGCGATGCACATTTAAAAGCCGGTATTGTCGGACCGAGTGAAACGGTTCCTATTATCAATGGAAAAATGGGACTTTCGACATGGCAGAATATTTTTATGTGCGAGTTTGACGGTCCGAGGAGTGTGAGGAATATTGTGGTAACAATTACCAATTCCGGCTAATGAAGTATTGTTTGAATTTCACGCAAAGACGCCTGCCTGTCCACCCGGATGAATCCATTCGGACGGGAATGATACTCAACCGGATGAATTTTTTTCGGACAGGAAGTCGGGCAGGCAGAGACGCAAAGGTGAAAATTACAATTTTTTAAA
Source organism: Bacteroidales bacterium (assembly GCA_016783885.1). Taxonomy (GTDB): domain Bacteria; phylum Bacteroidota; class Bacteroidia; order Bacteroidales; family JAADJA01; genus JAADJA01. The sequence continues at coordinate 44,112 of JADHVR010000006.1, read as the reverse complement.
TCTGAAAACAAACAATTTTGGTATTTTGATATTGGAATTTATTTGTCATTTGTATTTTGTTTTTTGGGATTTTTGTCTTCGGAAATGGTTAATTCTGTATTTCAATTACTGTTATATGATCAATAATAAAAAACTCACAGTCGTCCTTCCTGCCTATAACGCTGAATCTACATTGGAACAAACCTATAATGAAATCCCATTTGATATTGTGGATGAGGTGATCCTTGTGGATGATTTTAGTTGGGATAATACCTCCGAGGTTGCCAAAAAGCTGGGCATTAAACATATTATCCGACATGATTCAAATAAAGGATATGGCGGAAACCAAAAGTCATGCTATAACAAAGCCCTTGAACTTGGAGCCGATATAGTTATTATGCTTCATCCCGATTACCAGTACACGCCGAAGTTGATCCATTCGATGGCTTACCTGATTGCAAATGATGTTTACCAGGTTGTGTTAGGTTCAAGGATTTTAGGCAGGGGAGCTTTAAAAGGTGGAATGCCGGTTTATAAATATATTTCTAACCGTATTCTTACTTTAATTCAAAATTTATTCATCAGGCAGAAGCTATCGGAATATCATACGGGATACAGGGCATTTTCGCGCGAGGTTCTTGAGAATATCAATTTCAAAATAAATTCCGATGACTTTGTATTTGACAATCAAATGCTCTCCCAAATACTTTATGCCGGATATGATATAGCCGAGGTTACATGCCCTACAAAATATTTCAAAGAAGCCTCATCAATTAACTTTAGTCGTAGTTTTAAATATGGTATGGGAGTAATGGGAGTATCAGTACGGCATTTGTTTGCCAGGTTTGGTATTTATAAGTCGAGGTTGTACCGGTGAGTGAGGTTTTATTTGTGACTCGTCAGACCACTGCGCAAAAGCCAGGCGCACAAGGCAGTGGTCAGACGAGTGTGAGCGGAGACGAAAGAGGATAGCTCTTTCGGAATTGAGTGCAGCCATAGTGCGTTTGTTATCCGAAAAAGCCCGAAGATTTTTTCGACAAGCCAAGTCCCTGCCACACAGGCTTACCTCGACTTGGCGTGTCTAATGATGTCAAAACACAACAAGTTGAGGATGGACACAAAGGAGGGGACTTGCTTTGTTGAAAAGTTCTCGCTGATTTTTTAGACCGGACAAATCTCCGGCGCACAATCATTCCCCGACTTGCTATGTCTAATGTGTTTTCGCCTGGAATAAAAGATTAGGTTACAAACTTAAACCTGCGGATATTATTTACTATAATGCGTCCACATCCTAATAACTTTTATGATTTTTTCTTCTTCAAGAACTTTATAAACTAATCTGTGTTGCTTATTTATTCGTCTGGACAAATATCCTTTAAGCTCACCTTTTAAAATTTCAAATTGTGGGGGATATGCGTAAGGATCTTTTTTAATAATTTCTAATAATTTCTCAGCCTTCTTTTTTAACCCTGATTTAGAAATGTTTTTGGCATCTTTCTTCGATAAAGGGGAAAAATATATTGAGTACATTACCAATCCAATTCTTTACTGTAGTCACTCAAAGGCTTATTATCTTCTTCAATAATAGACTCAACCATACCCGGAATATTACTTAGGTATTCAGTATCACTTTCTTTCCTTTGCTTTTCTTTAAGAAATTGAATAAAATCATATACTTCTTTCAAATAAACAGGGTTTAATGATTTAATTTCACTATTTATTTCAACTGATAGAGTTGGCATCGCATAAATATTTTGTTCAAAATTAATACTAATTCAACAAATATAATAAACTTTTGCAAACAAATTAATATTTTATTTATTTTTCATGTTTCAGATTGGGAAAAACACAGCAAGTCGAAGATGGATTTTCCCTTTGTTAAATTAAACCTCACAGGTTTGCCAAACCTGTGAGGTTTGGCAAGTTATCGGATGAATTATATTGATTCGCTTCGCTATCAAGTTTTTCAGGCTTTTAAGACAACCTCAGACCGTAAAGCATTAATTATTGCCCACAACTTGCAACCATATTTTTTTATCATTTGTCTTGTAATATACGTAAACAATTATTTTGGATGAATTTGAGACTTTTAAAAATACTCCCGGGAATTCATTCCCGGATTATGTTAATATTTAATTTTACAATATTATGAAAATGAAAAATTTAAGTTCGTTGTTTTTAATATTGCTATTTGCCGGCAATATGGTTTTTTCTGCTGAAGTTTCTGTAGAAAAGGCAAAGCTAATTGGTAAAAATCTTTTTTACGAGAGAGTTAACCAGGTTAGGGATGTTAAATACAATAATATCGTATTTGCAAATGAAATTATAATAAGCAGTGAGGCAGGAACTCCTGTTATTTATGTTTTTAATATAATCGGTGATAATGGTTTTGTGATAATTTCAGCCGAAGATAATGTTTATCCTGTTCTTGGTTATTCATTTGAAGGCACTTATGATAATTCCGATCAACCGCCTGCTTTTACCGAATGGATAGAAGATTATAAAGAACAAATAATTTATGTTAAAGATAATCAGCTAAAAAGCAATTCGAAAATCAGTAAAGCATGGGAGAAATATAGTAAAAAACCTGACAAATCGCCCTTGAACAATGTTGAACCATTAGTAAACACAATGTGGGACCAGGATTGTTTTTACAATGAATTATGCCCTAATGATCCCAGCGGCGCTTGCGGACGTGCCAGGGTCGGTTGTGTAGCTGTGGCTATGGTGCAGGTGATGAAATATCACAATTATCCTCCGCAGGGAACAGGTTCGCATGGTTATAATTCTTCTTATGGTTATTTATTTGCGGATTTCGGAGCTACTTTTTATAACTGGGACGATATGCCGGATTATATTACAGACCATAATTTTGAAATTGCACAAGCCGGTTATCATTGCGGAGTAGCTGTAGAAATGATGTATGGCCCGAATGGTTCGGGAGCTTATTCAGAAAGCGTAGGTCCGGCATTAATGAATTATTTCGGATATTCGTCCGGAGCATCACTTGAGTATAAAGATGATTATTCAACTTCGCAATGGGAAAATCTTTTAAGAACCGAATTAGATGCTTTAATGCCTATGTATTACAGTGGTTCTGGTAGCGGCGGACATGCCTTTGTTTGCGACGGTTATCAAAATGATACCCATTTTCATTTTAACTGGGGTTGGGGCGGTTTATATAACGGATATTTTTTTGTATCGAATTTACATCCGGGAACACATAATTATTCTAATTACCAGGCTGCTCTTACAGGTGTTAAACCACCCGAGGATCCGGTCGCCGATTTTACCGCTAATATTACAACTGTTTTAACCGGCAGTTGTGTTTGTTTTACCGACCTTACAGAACATACACCAAATTCCTGGTCATGGACATTTCCTGGTGGCAGTCCTTCTTCCTCTGATGTTCAAAACCCAGAAAACATTTTTTACAATACACCAGGAACTTATTCGGTAACTTTAACAGCTACTAACTGGAATGGTTCTAACACAATTACCAAAACAGACTATATTACTGTTACTAATGATGCTTTACCCGTAGCAGATTTTGATGTGGATGAAACAAATGCCTGTGTCGGAGAAACTTTTTCATTTGTTGATCTGTCTTTAAATACTCCTGATGAATGGGAATGGTATTTTGTTCCTAATACGGTAACTTTTGTTAACAGTACTAATGCTAATTCCCAAAACCCGCAAGTTCAGTTTAATGAAGCAAAAGTATATTCCGTTACATTAACAGTTTCAAATGCTAATGGAAGTAATACCATCACAAAATCAAATTTGATTAATTCCGGCGGATTGACGTTGCCTTTTGCTGAGACCTTTGAAGTGGGTACTTTTAAAGATTACTGGACCATTGAAAATCCTGACGGAAATATTACCTGGGACGGATATTATAAGCTTTCGGGTAATTTGCCGAGCCGTAAAGCTGCATGGATGAACTTCTACGAATACACTTCAACAGGACAAAGAGACAGGTTGATTACGCCTTTGCTGAATTTTGCAGGACATACTACTGTAAATTTCAAATTCACTCATGCTTATGCTATTTATAACTCTACACGAAAGGATTCTGTTATTATTTATATTTCTACCGATTGCGGAACAAGCTGGGAAAGAATATTTGAAGCAGGTGAAGATTTTGCCACACACTCACCAACTACAAGTGAGTTTGTTCCTTCATCTCCCGGCGACTGGTGTGGTGCAGGTTATGGCGACGACTGCCATACTATCGACCTTAGCCCGTGGGCAGGTTATGCCGATGTAAAAATTATGTTCGAATCGTACAACGGACATGGAAATATGATGTATATCGACGATATTATTATTTACGATAATGATGTTTATGCTGATTTTACTGCCGATGTTACAGTATTATCCCCTGGTGAAAGCGTTAATTTTACTGATCTTTCAACAGGTACGGTGAATTCATGGGAATGGATATTCGATGGTGGTACTCCTTCGGTATCGAATGAAATAAATCCTGTAAATATTGTTTATGAAGTTCCCGGAATATTTGATGTTACATTAACAGTTAGTAATGACAGTTGTACAGATACTAAAATAAAAGAAAGTTATATTACCGTAAACTCAGATGGTCCTTATATTGTTCAGCAATCTTATGAAATTAATGATAACAGTGGTAATGGAAATGGTTTGATGGATTATGGCGAATCAATTCTTCTGTCATTAGGGATGCAGAATGTCGGGGCACAACAGGCAAATAATATTACAGTTGAATTAAGTACTGATGATGAATTTATTACCATTACTGATAATATCGAATATTATGGAAATATACCTTCAAATGAAATAATTTCAATAGCAGATGGTTTTGCTTTTAATGTTTCAGAATTAATTCCTGACGGACATAATGTTTTATTTGATGTAACAGCCACAGATGGGACAAATAATTGGATAAGCAATTTTATTATTGAAGCCCATGCTCCGAATATAGAATTTGGCGCATTGCTTGTTTCTGATCCGACAGGCAATAATAATGGCAGGTTAGATCCAGGGGAAACAGCAGATATTATTATTACAACAACAAACGCAGGAAGCAGCGATGCTATCAATTCTATCGGGAATTTGTCAACAACAAACGGAGATGTTACTGTTAATAATGCTACTTATAATTTCGGGACACTTCCCTCATGCGAAACTGATTATGCTGTTTTTAATGTAACAGTTGATGCTTCAGCCCAGATTGGGACAACGGTTGACTTTTGTTATATATTCTCATCGGGTTTATATACTGCGCTAAATTATTATTACGAAACCATAGGCTTGATTGTGGAAGATTGGGAAACAGGAGGTTTTGGTCAGTTTAACTGGACTTTCGGTGGCGACAGCCCCTGGACAATTACAAGTTCAAATGCTTATGAAGGTACATATTGTGCAAAATCAGGAGCCATAGGAGATATGCAATCTTCAATACTTTCTCTTACTTACGAAGTAATGGCTGATGATACTATTTCATTTTACAAAAAAGTGTCTTCAGAGGAAGATTATGATTATTTGGTTTTTTTAGTTGATAATATTATACAAGAAAAATGGTCGGGAAATGAAAGTTGGTCTAAGGCTGCTTATCCTGTATCAGCAGGTGAACATACTTTCGAATGGGTATATATTAAAGATTGGTCCGTTTCGAATGGAAGTGATTGTGGCTGGATTGATTATATTGTACTGCCTCCGGCATCAATATTAACCGTTAATGCAGGAGCAGATGCTACTATTTGTGCAGGATACACTTTTACATGCTCAGGAAATGCTGCAAATTATACTTCATTACTATGGACAACTTCCGGTACAGGAACTTATGACGATAATACTATTTTAAATCCCGTTTATACACCGGGTATCGAAGATATTAATGCAGGATCAGTAATACTTACATTAACCGCTTATGACGGACAGGGAGGTGATTTGAGCGATGATATGACATTGACCATTGCCCCGGTTCCTGTTGTTGATCTGGGAAATGATACTTCTATTTGCTGTTATAATACAATAACATTGGATGCAGGAAATCCCGGAGCTACATATATTTGGTCAACAGGAGAAACCACTCAAATGATTACCGTTGATTCAACAGGAGTTGGAATTGGCTCTGAAACATTTTCTGTGATTGTAACTAATAGTAATAATTGTCAGGGCAGTGATTCAATTACTGTTACTTTTGATGAATGTACTTATATTCCTGAAAAACAAAATAATTACAATATTACTTTATCACCAAATCCTTCAAACGGAACTTTTTATATTACAATCAGGAGATTAAAGGGTAATTTTAAAATGTATGTACTGAATAGTTTCGGACAGGTAGTTTATAATGAGTCTGTTAATTGCACTTCGGAAAAATACATTAAGAAGTTAAATCTTTCTGAATTAACCAAAGGTTTATATTATTTAAAACTGATAAATAATGATATAATTCATGTAGAAAGGTTTATTATTCAATAATAAGATTAACTAATCGCTAAAATAAACCCAATCCCGTGAATATTATTGATCCGGATGTTTGAATCTTTTTTGAGGTATTTTCTTAATCTTGAAATAAACACGTCAAGACTCCGGCTGTTGAAATAGCTGTCGTCGCCCCACACTTCATTAAGGATATCTTCCTTTTTAAGGACTTTGTTTGCGTTCAGAACAAAAAACTTCAGCAGATCAGCTTCGCGGGAGGTCAGTCTTTTTGTTTCATCTTTATTTTTCAACAACAGATTTTTCGAATCGAAAAAGTAATCGCCTATTTTTTGAACAGGGCTTTGTATCTCAATTCCCTTAGTAATTTTGCTTCTTTTCAGGAAGACTTCAATTTTTAATACAAGCTCTTCTATGCTGAAAGGTTTGGTAATGTAATCGTCTCCTCCAACTGTAAATCCCGTAATCCTGTCTTCTTTAAGTGATTTGGCTGATAGAAAAATAATAGGGATATCCTTGTCTGATTCGCGGATTTTCTGCGCCAGGGTAAAGCCGTCCATCTCGGGGAGCATCACATCCAGGATACATAGGTCGAATTTGTTATTCGAAAAAGTTTCAAAAGCAGTTTTGCCATCCTTACAAAAAGTAATATCATAACCCTTCAACTCTAAGTTATCTTTGGTAACATAACTCAGGTAAATGTCATCCTCAACATATAATATTTTCGGTTTGCTTTGAAACATAGTTTTCAAGATAAAAGCCCGCCCGACTGAACGAAGTTAGTCGTTCGGGCGGGTAAAAAGATAAAAGTAAAATAAAAAGAAATCAGAACCTGAAACCTTTACCCCACAATAATTATCGTAAATTTACTTCCTTCATTTACTTTACTTTCAATTTTTATTTTCCAATCATGTGCAATGATAATACTTTTTACGTAATTCAACCCTAATCCGAAACCCTTCACATTATGGATGTTTCCTGACGGAACCCTAAAAAATTTGTCAAATATCTTTGATATATATTTTTTTTCAATCCCGATTCCTTTATCTGAAATTTCCAAATACAACGAGTTACCCGAATTGTATGTTTTAATAGTGATGTCAGGTTCCTTTCTGCAAAATTTAATGGCATTATCTATCAGATTGTAGAAAAGATTTGTTGCATGTTGTTTATCGGCTGTTACTTTTGTTTCTTTCGCCTGCAGATCGAGATTTATATTACCGTTCATATCTTTGATGTTCATTTCAAAACTTTTCGCAACATGTTTCAAAATTTCATGCAGGTTAGTTTCCTCTGCTTTAAGGGTAAATTTTTTCTTCTCAATTCGTGCAATCTGCAGCACTTTTTCAATTTGGTTTTCCAGCCTTTTATTTTGGTCGGCGATGATAGCTGCATAATTCGAAAGGCGGTTCGCATCCTTTATTATTTCAGGATCGGACAAAACATTTGCAGAGATTCCGATGGTGGAGATAGGTGTTTTAAATTCATGAGTAAGGTTGTTAATAAAGTCTTTCTGAATTTCCGAGAGCCTTTTCTGCCGGAAGATAATAAAAATTGCATAAGCAAAGAAAACGATGGCTGTGATCAATACAAATGAAGAAATTACCCAAATATTCATTGTGTTCAGGATGTACAATGTTTTTGAAGGAAATATTATCCCGAAATAGTAAGTAAATTCATCATACTTCTGAAATTTTCTATTTTTATTATTTTTTGCATCCGAAGGATTGATATAATTACCAAATACCATTCTGTCGGTTTCGCAGTCGTAAATGGCATATTCATAATCAATGTTAATGTTGCTGTATTCAAATTCGGTTTTAAGGTAATGGTCTAATATCCTGGCATCTATCACATCGTTGATATCCACTATGAAATAATTGGATGAGATTTGCCTTACCGGGTTTTCATTAGGTAATTCCGAGCCGGTGAATGTTGCCATCTTTTCCGCTACATTATACAAGGCTATTTCAACAGTTTTGTTAAATTGTTCTTCAGCGAGGTCGAATGATTTATTTACCCAGTACAACTGGAAAAGGATGATCCCGATTATTGAAATCGAGCCTAACAGAACCGCTATACGTATATAGTTGCTTTTCACGGAAGTAGATTTAAATATACTGAAACGCCCTCCTGAACAAACGGGCAGGCATAAACTTTGCAAATAATCAAGAAATTATAGTGTTGATATTGCGAAAGTTATGTGTTTCAAATTTTGCATTTCCGTTCATCACCAGTTTAAAAGTTTTATACTGCGAATTTAAGTATAAATCTAAAACAGAACAGGATTTTGTTTTTAAGAAGTGCTGGTTGACGTTTGAGTTCACCTGCATTTTGGAGCGACAGTGGAAAAAAGGTCAGGTGGAACGATTTGTTATACCGGTTTTTTGCTGCACTCTCCTGCGCTTTTATCTGATCAATCAGCGTTTTCATTTTCTCCTTCAACGATTTTGATTTCTTCCGGGGTGAGGTTGTAGAGCTTGTAGACAAGCTGGTCGATTTCTCGCTCCTCATCGTCGGTATCTTTATTAAACTCTTTTTTCGCAAGAATTTTTTCAACCAAGTTTATTATTGGTACCTGTTTGTTTTTTCCCGGTTTGACAATTGGTATACTTAGAAGCGGTTCTTTATCAATTTGGTAATTATTTCCTTGCATTTTTCCCTTATGCCTTAGCCAAAAAGCAATAAGCTTTGAATTTAAAAGGGCTGTCAAAAATTTATTATCAATTCTTTGGGACTTGATTACGTAAAAAGTTGCTGAAACGTAACAGTCAAAATCTGTATATGTGAATGTTGGTTCTGCACACTTCCTAACTGAGATGATTTTTTCACCTGTGAAAAATTTTTCGTCTCTTGCCCTATGCAAACCATACGGTTTATTATCAGAAGTGATTACTTTTCGGAATCTGTCAAGATGTTTTTTGATGTTTGGGTATTTATTTATTTTATTCAAATTCTTAAAACTGGAATCGGTATAAATCACCCAATATTTATTTCTGGGATTAGCATTATACTTGAATGATTCTTTAGTGGTATATTCCGGTTTAATTAATTTGAGTTCGTTTTCTGTAAAGTGGATTGAGTTTTTCTCCTCATTGCTCAAGACAAAAATACCTTGTCCAACGTTGAAATCATTTCCTAATATCTCTTTATTTTTTTTATTTAGGAAGTCTTGTGGATATACAATACCTTGCGCAACTTCTTGATACCCATCTAAAATAAAATTATTTTTCTCTTTTAGCTTATTAAGTATTTTTTCGAATACTCTATTACTAAATACAATTGGTTTATCAATCAAGTTGTCACTATCAATATCAGGTATTAAGTATTCAACATGTTCATTTTCACTTTTTGATAACAGAACCAACACATCACTAAAATTAACTTTGTTAGAAAAATGTAATCTTCTAAAATCTAATTTATAGCTGGACGAATTCTGGATTTTTTGAAAAAGCATAATCATTGTCTGAATACCTGTATTTTCAAAAATTTTATAGTCACCAAAATCCAATAATTGCAATATGTTGCTATCAGATAATACTTTGTTTCTCATTTTTTTCGCACCATAACTTGTAACCCAATTGTTTTGAGCAATAAAGCAAAGAACCCCTTTGTTCTTCAACAAGTCTATACCTTTACAAGCAAAAATATACCAAATGTCCATTTTGCCCATATAATATGGACTGTTCCTAAGTCCATCAAATGCACTCCTGTTAACATACTCTTTTATGTACGGTGGATTGGCAATCACCATATCAAACCCGCCTTTGTTGTGCCCGCCAGAGGCGGATTTCGCTCCGCTCAAAAACACCTCTGAAAAATAAACCTCAAAATCAAACTCAGTATGTCCACTGGTTATTTCACTTATCAGTTTATCAATCTGCTTTTTATATTCCTGTTTTTTGGTGGGGTTGGTTTCGTTGAAAAACAGCGGCTTCATTTTTTCCAGTTCTGAAAACAGATGCGCATTAAAAAGGTCTTTCTCTACGCCCAGCAGGGAATTTCCACAGACGATTTTATAATCCAGATTCGGCAGTGGCTTTATATTTTTAATGTCATCCTCATCCACCATCAGCGAGAGCCAGAGCCGCAGTTTTGCAATTTCCACTGCACCCGGGTCAATGTCAACACCGTAAAGGGAATGTTCAATACAGCGGCGTTTGAATTCATAAGTAGCACAGGCATCCTGCCTGTGAATAAACGTCGTCAGCACATTTCGCGCCCTCACAATCTCGCTCATCATGCCCACAGGAAAGGCGCCGGAACCCACTGCCGGGTCACAGACTGTGATTTCTGCCAGTTTTTGGTCAATCAGTGCAGCGTTGTTGCGGATGCTTTCGGGCAGTTTGTGGAAATAGGTTCTGGTCTCTTTGCCTTCTTGTATAACTCGAGCTTCGTTTTCGCTGACATGCTCGCCGGTATGTATCAGAGCTTCGATATCTTCCTTGGTTATAGTAACACAGGCATCTTGTCTGTGGTCATTCAGGCTGGAAGCCTGAGTTACACTTGTTGCCAGGTAATTAATCAAGCTCTGCTGGCACATGTAGTGCACAATCTCACGGGGAGTGTAATAGACGCCGAATTTTTTATTGAATTTGTTTTCCTCGCCTTTTTTGCCGCTCTTTAATGCCTTTCTAAATTCATCATAATTATCCGGGCGTATGGCATTGAATTTCTCGTAGGCTTTACCCAACAGTTCCGGGTCGATTGCCACTTCCTTTTCCAGCGGTTCATCCTCTTTAACGGTAAAATTGTAGCGGTCAAACACATCCAGTATACCTGTTCCGGTATCGCCTTCTTTGGTTTTTATATTATTGGAAAAGAGCTTGTCGGGAATAATTATATCGGTATGCACCCAATCGTAATTGCCGATAGGATCAAAAAGTCCGCCGTTTAAGAAGGGAATTTTACAGTTGAACCGGCTGTAATAATAGTCTTCATGTTCTCTCTCCTGTCCAGTTCGTAGGGCTTCATAAAAAAGCGGCTCTAAAATATCATTGAAGAAATTTTTGTAATCTCCGTGTTTTTTCTCAAACAGTTCACGTAGGAAATGCTTGGACCCGTCACCCCAGTCCGCATCACGCTCCACACCAAACCATCCCTTTTTCTGCAGGAAGTAGAGAAACACAATCTGTCCCAATAGCTTCTTAGCAAAGTTTACAGTATCAACACCCTTTGCCTCAAAATCCGCCGCGATTCTCGGATCTTTTGTAACAACCCTGTCCAATTCTTCTTTGGTGTGCAGGAAAAGCTCGCGGTATTTGAGGAAAAACTCTTTGGTGACAGTTTCAATATCAAAGGCTTTTTCGATTTCTTTTTGGGTCGGGGCTTGTTCATCATTTGCGAGGATATTTACCAGACGGCTTTGGGCGGTGTGGCTTTTTTCGTTGGCGCCCACCAAAAACGACCAACGCCGTGCAGGAGTGAATTCTTCCTTCACCTTTATTCTGCCTGCCTGTGCGTCTCCGCACGCAGACAGGCCGGTTTTGGTTTTTTCAAATTTGTAATCCATCTTGACCAGCGAAAACCGCCAGTCTTCTTCACAGGGAGAGACAAATGCCGCCAGCGCGGCATCTTTCATTTCACCGCCCCGGCTGCCGTTTAAGTACCAGGCGATAAAATTACGCTGCATGGTACGGGCGCGTTCAAGGGATGTCTCTTTCTGTAAGGTTATGACAAGGATATCAATGCTGTTTTCCCCGTCGCTGAACTTGCCGATACGTTCCAGTGTCCTGATGTATTGTTTATACGCATCGGGGATATAATTTCCCTGGTAAGTAAAGGGCGCGTTATTAAAACTGTTCAAAAGGTTTTTAATGAAATTCGTAAAACGCCCCTTGTCAAAAGGGTTTTCAAAGGTTTCTTTAATAATTTGCTGTGCCTGTTGTTTATTCATATACTATTCCTTTGAGCCGTTTGTGAGCCCTTTAATTTATAAAAAGTTCCTTTTCCTGTTTCTCCATATTGTACTAAAAGTCCTTTGTTTACCAAAGTAGTTAAATTTCTGGTAGCTGTAGCTTTTGATACGCTAAATATTTTTTGGTATTGATTATTCGTAATTTTTCCATTTTCCTTTACATACATCACCGCTTTAATTTGCCTTTCATTCAACTCCAATTTTTTCAGATTTTTTTCATTCCATTTATCTTTATAAAAAATAACCGTCATAACTCCGTATTCTTCGATAAAATCCGGTTCCGGCAGTCCTTGTTTTATACAGTTTTCTATAATTTTTATTGTTCCATGCCCCCATGATTCAATAAATCCGGCATAATAGAAAATTTTAGCAAGGAGTGTGTTTCTTGGAATGGATAAATGGTTGGTTTTCAATTTTTCTACGGGAATTTCGGGCGGGAGCTTGCCTTCATTCATAATTATCAATTTATCAGAATAAACCCGTATCTGGATTTGTGAAGTCCCTGAATAATCCCGGTGAATCAGCGCATTAATGATTGCTTCTCTTAACGCTTCATAAGGATATTCAAGAATATCACGACGGTGAATGCCTTCATATTTGATATTGCTGACCAGATATTTTGTCCGAAGGATTTCCAGTGCACTTTCTAGTTGTACAAAGAGATTCCCTTTGATAATATCGGTTGTTTGAATTTCTGTATCTGATAGAAATTTGCCAATCCTGATTACAGACTGCCGGTAAAATTTCTGCGGCTCGTTGCCGAAAAGAAGAACCGATGCTCTTTTTAACTCTTTGTCATCAATCAGGTTTAATTTTTGCAGGAGTGTAGTATTGTTGGTTTCTTTTATAATTGATGGAATTCTGTCAACGGCAAACTTTTTAAAGTTTTCTATGGAATCATTGTCTATCTCATTAAGACCTGCTCTTTCTTCAACAATGTCATCCCATGTGGCGCCTGATTTTTTCATAAGAAAATCAGCCAGCTCTTTTCCCTGTAATTCCTGCACAGTGCTCCCGCTTCTGATATAATACTTGCCATTATAAGAAATAGGAACAGAACATGGTGCAACTGTGCCCTTGATTATATCTTTCTTGTTTTTCTTGTTCAGTTCAACAGGGGGAATGATTCCAAGTTTGTTTCTGATTGTATTTGGTATGTCTTCAAGCAGTTTTTTTTCATTTTTTAAGCTGGTGGGATTTCCCTGATCGTCCAGCCCTATATATAAACAGCCGCCATCACTGTTTGCAAACGCTGAAACGGCTTTAAGGCAGTCATTTCGCCAGGTCTGTTTATATTCAACTGTTTGAGATTCTTTATTCTTCATATTTTATTCACCTGCTAAATATAATGAAAGTATTACTTCACGCTTTCCGAATACTGCCGGGTTCTGCTCGGCATAATGGCTTTCCAGCAACTTTTCGGGTATATGGGTCTGGAGAACTGCCAGCACCTTGAAAGGATTTACCAGTTCATCTTTAAGCGCATCCAGGGCTTTTAATGTATTTTTTGCCGTTTGTTTGGGCAGCCCGCCTTCCTCAAGCTGGGTCAATACTTTTTTAAGGTAAAGTTCCTGGTCTTCGGTAAATTTCTGAGTGTTTTTCATGGTTGCTTTTAGAATTCTCAGGATATTAGCGGCGCTGTCGCGTCCTCTTCTTTTTTGGGGTTCAGCCATTTCTTCAGTTGTAGCGATAATAAAAGCTTCCTTGTTTTTATCCAGGAGGTCATAAATCTCACCGGGGAGCTGCTTCCTTTTTTCGTCAGGTCGGCTTTCAAGCAGCTCTGCCGCTGTCATAAAATCCAGTTCTTCGGCTGCTTGCTTAACCTGCGCCATAAAAAATTTTTGCAGTTTCCCACGGCGAAAAAAAGTAACACAGGCATCCTGCCTGTGACTGTTGTTTTTATCACAGGCATCTTGCCTGTGAGGTTGACCGCTCAAGCTGGAAGCTTGAGTTACGATATATTGCCTTATTCTTTCTAACTGCTCAAGGCTTCGTATTATATGGTCAAAAGATTCGGACATCCAAATGGATCCTCTTTGATTTGTTATTTTATTCAACTCATTGGCTGTATAGGATTTCCAGGAATGGGTAATCTTTGATAAAGTCCATTCACCTCTCGGAATTACAATAACATGGACATGGTTGGGCATGACAACAAATTTATCCAAATAGTATCGTTCACCATCGAAATAGTTTAATGCCTTCTCAACAATTTGTTTGCACTTTTTGTTCATTAATATGCATGAGCCATGACCATTGTCCAATAAATCATCATATCGTTTGGAGAAAAGGCGGTAGTATTCAATCTTTTTGTGTTGATTCAGTTTTTTGAATTCAGAAGGGTTGGAGATTTTGTTGGCTTCCAGCCAATGTTTTCTCTCTCTTTTGATGCTTTCAGAAACTTCTTGAGGAATTGAATCATATAGCCTAAAGGTAACGAAATAAGCGGTTCCTTTCTGCTGCCAATGAGGCAAATTTCTCTGTTTTATTTCGATTGATTTATCCGGATCAAAATACATTATTATATCAGAGATATCCTGGCTGGAGCGATTAAGTCTCAGGCTGGAAGCCTGAGTTACTTTGCCTGTGCGGGCTTTTTTGGGCAGGTGTTTTATTTTTTCAAAAAGATCGGCATTCTTTTCGCGGATATCCCGGATAACCTGCAGATATTTCAGTTCGCTATCCACTGCCTCATCCTCACCTTCTAGTGTTTTCTTTGAAGTCAAGCGGTCAAACAGTTCGTGAGAGCCGATGGGTTCGCCTTCGGTTAAAAGTTCCGCATCGCCGCCAAGCAGGGTTAAAAAGGCATTGATTTTGCCTTCGGCCGCTTCTTTCAGCTTAATCTGGTCATTGGATTGTGTTGTAGGGAAGAAATTAAAAGTATGGATGACGTCAAAAGGTGTGTCAACCCGGTTAATACGTCCTACTCTCTGCATCATTCGGGTCGGGTTCCAGGGTATGTCATAATTAATCACCACATTGGCGCGGTGCAGGTTCACGCCTTCCGACAGGACTTCGGTGGAGACAAGTATTCGATAATCTTCTTTGGGGTAACGGGCTCTGGCATCAAAGTTTTCAAGCACTTTATCGCGCACAGACTCGCCAGAACCACCAGTAAATAAAAGAACCTTGTCAGGATATTCTTTATTTATATTGTTAGACAGATAGTTGGCTGTTTCCTTTGATTCAGTAAAAATAATGAGATGATTGTTTTTTAAGACTTTATTTTTTGACAGTTCGTTTATGAATTTTATGAGCTTCGGGTCCCGGTTAATGTTCTGCCAAAGCTTTTTGACTTCCATCAAGATGGCATGGTCATGCTCTAGGTCTTTTTTGAGTTCTTCTCTGAAATCCTTGCTCTCATATTTCTCCGCCTTGCCTTCATCTATTAATCGCTGGACTGCTTCGTCATCATCGTTTTCCAGCAATTCAAATATCTTGTTTGTATGCTTTTTACTTACATAGACATTACCGTTATCAAATTCATTTATGAACATTTCATAGGAATGCAGGAATCTGTCCACTGAATTTCTAAATGCAAAGAAACTGCTTTCCAGTCGTTTGACCAGCAGTATTTTCATAAACCGACCCATGTTCCGCTGGGATTGCTCTTCAAGCTGATCAATCTTGCCTTCATAATAAAGCATTGGCATGTAGCGTGCGTATCTGAATTGATTGGCAATAATGTCAATGGTCTTATTAAAAATAACGTCTTCTTCGTCATTGAGTTCATAAAATAATGGCTCCGGTTTTTTAACATCCGGAAATTTAAGGCCTTGTTCTTTTATATCTTTGCTGAAATATTTTTCAATTTCTGTTCGGGTGCGGCGCACCATCAAATACTTCAAAACTTTATCGCGTATTTCCCGTGAATTTGCTCTTACATTATTTATGTATTCGGTGCGGTCTTTCTTTCTGTCCAGGTTTTTAAGTTTTTTATCCAGCCTGTTAAAGAATGCTTCAAGGTCTGGTTGATTGTGAATGGTGCTTTTTTTGGCTTTCTGAAACAGTTTAAGAAGACTAAGAATATCTTTGGGGGTGTTGTTATAAGGAGTTGCAGTTACCAGGATAACTCTTTTCCCGCGGCATATTTCCGCCAGTTTCTCATAGGAAATTGTTGTTTCGGTTCGAAAACGGTGTGCCTCATCTATAATAATATTTGTGTATTTGTCTGTTCCTATGTCCAACAGGTAGTCCAGTTTACCGATAGATTCAAAATCTGCCGGCACTCTGAAGTCTGAAAAAACATTGGGCCATGAACCGGGATTTGATTTTTCCAAAAGCACCGGCGGGGCGATAATAAGCGTTCTGCCGTCCAGTTGACCCGCCAGCATTGCTGAAATGTATGTTTTTCCCAGCCCCACAACGTCGGAGATAAAAACGCCGCCATATTCCAAAAGTATCTTTTTGGCGTTTAAGACTGCCTGCTCCTGATATTCAAGTTTTTTAAACTCCTGCGGCAAATACTTAACAAACACTTCATCTGTTTGGCTGAGTTCATCCTTGAAATATTCGTAGAGAAATTTCAGGTATAACTGGTAGGGCGTGATATTTTGAGTCAACCAGGTCTTATCCTGAATGGTCTGAGCATATTTTTCGCTGACATCTACAGCGTTACTCCATAATTCCTCAAATTTATTTTTCGCAAAATCATAGTCACTTCTGTTTTTTAGTTCCACGTTAAATTCAAGATTGTCAACCAGCCCGGCTTGTGTGAAATTACTGGAGCCTGTGATAACGCGGCCGGTATCCCTGTCGCCTTCCTTAAATGTCATAATATAGAGTTTGGCGTGGATATTCTGTGACGGATAAGCCCTGATTGTCAGCTTGCCGCTTCTAATCCATTCTATAAATTTATGGACGCCTTGTTCAACGTTTCTATTGTCCTCGGAAACCTCCATTTCATTTTGAACAAGATTTTCAACTTCCTGCTTGGCTTCGGCGTGAGAAAAATCAAATGTTTGTCGTGTTGGTTTATTTGCCTTTTCCATCATTTCGAAAGTTTGTCTGCTTGTGCTGATGCCAATCAGGATTCTAATTTTTTCTGTGCTTTCCAGAGATGGGTAGATGGCGTGAAACCCACTTGAGTAGAAATATCCTACAAGGCAATCAAAAAATGAAGTGTCTTTGATAAGAACTTCAAACCTTTCTTTAAGATTCTGGTTTTCTTCGTTAGTAATAAATGACAGATCAGTGTTCATATATATCCTATGTTATCATCTTTTTTGAATAACATGCATTACGATTCTTGCAGTCACCGTTTCATTACTCGTTTTATTGGTATAACATATTATTTAAAAGTAAATGTCAGTATAATACTCTTTATATGTTATACGGAAAATATTTGTCTCAAATTAATTTTGTGGTTTCTTCCAGCAAATATAAGAGTTTAATTAATATCAATATTATAATAATATATTTTTACTTAATCAGAAAATACAATTCCCAAACATCTATGACTATATAGACAAATATTCAATTGTAATTTAGGTTTTTAAATTTGGTATTTATCCATACATACGGACTCCTTTCAGTCGTACAGACAAGTTTTGAAATTTGTTATTTGGTTTTTGAAGTTTTGTTATAAGAACTACATTTCCTCAACTTCCTTCAAATTATTCTATCTGTCCATGTCAATAAGAATGACAAAGGGATCGATACCGGCATAATATGATTTTTTTCACGCCGAAGCCAAGCACCATTTTTTTTCATAACTTTTTTACACAGTCGTTCCTATTGCCTAAGTAATGCTTGAAGGCTGCGTATGCTTTACAACTCAGCTGAAAATTTTTCCTATATGAGAGATTGGCCACCAGACTGATCAGCGGCTGGCGGCGACCCCACAGGTTGCCCCAAACCCGGCGTAGAATGCGCGGCATAGAATAGAAAGTCCGGTCGCAGGAGAGCATCTCGTTACTGATACCATCCAGAGACAGATTCTTATACCGGGCTACCGGGAAGGTCAGCGTGTAGTATTTCCAGTCTTCCGGGAATGTATCGAGGGCGATGCGGCCCTCTGCTTTCATCTGGTCCCACAGGCGCGTGCCGGGCAAGGGTGTCAGAAACAGCGCGTTGAGATGGTCCACGCCGTACTGGCTGGCTGCCTTGGCGATTCGTTTTCCGATGCCCGGTTCATCTATGTCCAAACCGATGATAAAGGAACCCACGACCAGGATTCCGTGCCGTTGGATGCGCCGTACAGAGGCGCGGAAGTCCCGGCCTTTCAGAAGGTTGAATTTCTTGCCAATTTCCAGGAGCCCTTCCTGCGCGGGTGATTCAAAGCCGATGAAGATGCCTCTGCATCCGGCCTTCATGGCCAACGCCAGGAGTTCTTCGTCGTCGGCGAAGTTGATGGTGGCTTGGGCAACCCATTTCTTTTTCAGGTTCGCCTGGGCAATGGAGCGGAACATTTCTTTAGCGCGGGCGATGTGTTCAGGGCGCGTGCCAATGAGGTTGTCATCCACCACCAGAACATGTTTCTCATGGATCGACTGGAATTCCCGAACAACGTCCCCAATGGATCGCATCCGGTAGTGGGCCCCGTTGAACGCTGTTACACTGCAGAAACTACAGTTCAAGGGACAGCCGCGCGTGGTCTGAATGGCTCCGAAGGCATATCCTGTAGCCAACAAATCATGACGAGCAGCTGGGATATCGCTTATCTCGGCGAGCCCTCCGTCATACCGGCGTTTCAGGCAGCCGTGCCGGGCGTCCTCCAGCACCTGAGTCCAGATGCCTTCGCCTTCCCCCGTGACAACCGAGTCCACATGCTCCATGACTTCGTCTATGCACATGGTTGCGTGAATGCCGCCCATGACAACGGGCACGCCCAGGCGCCGGAAGTGAGAGGCCACTTCATAGGCACGGTTCGCCTGTGAGGTAAAAGCGGTGATCCCCACCAGGTCAGGCAGAGGCATGGACGGATAGTCCGGCACGCCGAGGTTCTCGTCCACAATTGAGACTTCCCACTCCACTGGAGTGAGCCCCGCGAGAACCATAAGGCTGAGCGGTTTCCACACCCGGTAACGGTTCCAGCGGTTTTCCCTGACTCTGACGATACTGACGAGCGGGTTGGAAGGATTGATCAGATATAGTCGCATAGCTTAAAAGAATTAAATAAACACTTTCTTCACATAAGGTGAAGTCGATAACCGGAGCAAGGCTGAATAGTTAATATCAAATTCTATTTCACTTCCTACTTCAATATGGTTTTTGGAATGTAAAATTAAATGATCACTGCTTGCTCCAATAACTTTGGCATTTATTCTGGGAGTTATAGCTTTTGTATCAACATCTTGTTCCCCGATTCCAATTATAATCCTATTGATATTACCAATATCTGCAATCTCAGGTGTGTCTCCAAATGCATTTTGACATATTTCACCATAAGGCAAAGATGGTTTTATTTTACTTTCGATAACCTCACATATTAGAGTAAATGCATCTGTGAATAATTTCGGGATTTTGTTTCTGTGTAGAGTTTCCCTGCCAAGTAAAATAGCTTCGCCAATTCTTAAGTTATTAATTTTCCCTGTGTTTTCAGTAGATAGAAACCATTCATAATTTGCAGAATTTCCACCTGAAATCATATGCAGCTTTATGTTGTATTTTTCTTGTATACGTTCTGCTGTTTGAGATAACTCAATCATATTTTCCTCTGAAGGTTTAACACCTCCAAAGCAGGCAAGATTTGCGCCAATGCCATGTAATTCAACTCCTTTTAACGGTATAATTTGTTCAATAACCGAGTCAATATCTTCAGGTAATATCCCTTCTCTTAAATCACCGAGTTCTAACATTAAAACTACTTTATGTCTTTTACCTTGTTTAAGAGAATGTTCAGATAACAATTTAATTGTTGATATCTCAGAGTTTAAACTTATATCAGCATATTTAACAATATCTTCAACTTCGGTGAGATTAGGCAGTCGTGTAAGCAAAAATTTTGCTTTCACTCCGAATTCTTTCATTTTTTTTATATTCTGAACCAGAGAAACTGCTATCGTAGTGATCCCACACTCAAGAATTGCATTTGCAACTTCAGGAGATCCTGTTACTCCCTTTATCACGGCAGTAACAGATATCCCTTTTTTAGCAAATAATTCTTTTAAAGTTTTAGCATTGTGCTTTATCTTGTTTATATCTATTTCTAATGTAGGCATAACATTATTTCATATCTTTTTAAAGCTGATTTTACAATTTTATCAATTAAGTCAGAAGCACTCATATTATCCGCAACAGCCATAAAACCAATGTAGCTGTGTGGTTTTTCTTTTGGAGTACACATTAAGCCTGCAAAGGAGTTCCCTTCTAAAAGAAAAGGACCTTCTTTGGTTAATATGGTATCAATTCGTCCGTAATCTTTAAAGCCAATAGCACGATAAGCATTTTTTGCAAATTCTTTAATTTTGCTCATCTCTTCATCATTTAATCTTGCCGGACAAAAAAAGCTGTCATCATCAATTTCTTTTTTATCAAATGTTAAAAAACGTGCCTCACCGCTAAAAGAAATTTCAAGTGGTGGTAATACTTCAGTATTATTTCCATTGCCTATTACACCAAAAGTAATTTCAGTACCCTGCAAAAACTTTTCAATTAAAACAGCTTGTTTTATTGTATTTAATCTTTCTTCAACACCTTTTACAAGCTGCTCATAATTTTCAATAATAGAGTTATTATCAATTCCGGCACTTCCTCTGCCTGCAACCGGCTTAATAAATAATGGATAATCGAAAGGAGGATTATTTTTAAATACTGAACAATCTTCTACAGATTTTGCCACATGAAAAGGTGATGTCTGTAATCCTTCACTTTCCCATATTTTTTTTGCTAATGATTTATCTGTTGCAACAGCAATTGCAGCGGTATCCGATCCTACAAAAGGAATTTCAAGTTCTTCTAATATAGCAGCTTCTGCCATACTCGACACATTAAATACTAAATCCACATTACTATCGCTCAAATCCTTAATAAAAGATGCGCCCCAGTTAATGATACTTACTTCATATCCGGCATCAATTAATGCTTGTTTATGATGAGCAACTTCTTTGTGTGTTTCGTCAACTACATTATCTGCACCGGCAAATTTTTCCTGTATTTTAAAATTTCCTCTTTTTTTATTTAATAAACCTATTTTAGTTTTTGTCATTTCTAAAGTTTTTCCTTATTAATAAATTCATTCTGTCTTTTGCCGATATTATTTTATCGTCAAAATAAATATCAACTCCTCCATTTCTTAATTTCGTATTCCATTTTATAGCTTCAGGGAATTCCTCTCTACAATACATTAACTGAGACACTGGTAAAAAACCCATCTTAAAGATGTCATAAAAACCTTGCGGAGTATATGTGTCTTTTATATTAGTCTCAATAGTGTTTATTACTATTTTAGCTTCACTTATTAGATGAAGCATCCTTTTGTTAACATCCTGATTTTCGTTTATGTTATCTATCCATCCTTTTTTTCGATACTCACGGTATTTATTAAGAGAATGCAATGTTATTTTAATGCTTTCATCTATTATTTCCGGTGTTGCCAAATCATTGCCCTCTGAGTAGCTAACCACATGAATAATATCGGGACTTTGATTATTGAAAGGCTCTATATCATCCATTAATGCGGTTATGGATGCAAGTTGTTTTTTTGCTTTATCAATATTGTGCGATAAATAACTTAAACCAACCCTTGTTTGCAAAAATACTTTAAAATCCGAATCTTCCAGTGCTTTTACCATATTTAATGTTGCTCTTGCTTTAGCTAAATCATTAATTGCAGATGTATGCTTAGGGTCGTTTAACATTATTTGAAGAATAAAATGTTTTATTCCTAGTTTTTTTGCCGCTTTTGCAGCAAGAAAAGCTGATACCACATAACTTATATCGTCAGATGAGCGGAATGCAAAATGATGAGCTACATTCGCCTCATAAGGTTTACCGGTTTTTGCAATATATTTAATTGCCTTAAAATGTTCGGTTAAATTTTCAAGAAGATTTAACTCTCCTCGTCCGTCTATTTTAGAAAACCACCAAAGGGATAAGGCATGCCATGCGATATTTAAAGATTTCTCATGTATTTCCGCTTGTTTGCGAAGATTTTTAGTACCGGAATAAGTTCTTACAAGCATTGGTTTTGCAGCTTCATAAATACGTTCATATTCCTCTGGTGAATTAACCCCTATACCTCCACCATTAGGAAGATTATCCCAGTCTTCTCCAAATTTTGATTGAGTTAATTGGGAAGTTCCTATTGACAGTACATCCAAATAGCCACTATGAGCCAATAAACGGGACCATTCAATAAATTGTTTAACCGATTCGTGTCTGTTTTCAATATAAGGTCCTGCGTGAGCTCTTATTACCGGCGGTAAATTGTTTTCTCTACCATACCTGATGCGATCTATTAATCCATCATTTGCTGTTCCGAAATTTTTATATCCACTTCTATCCACAGGTAATGTTGATATATAATCTCCTTTATCAATTACCTCTTTACCAAAACCATCTAAGGTATTTTTATATGTACTATCGTCTTTAAATCCTTTTGGTGCGTATGAAGGATCTATGCCAAGCATTTTCAGACTATCTGTAAATGATTCATCACCATAAAAAACAATTACGTCTTTATATAAATATTTAATTTTATTACAAGCTTCAGGTAATCCGGCAAACCAAATACTTTTTAGTTTTCCACCGTCTTTTACCAACATTTTCTTTGATTCCAACTGGTACATGAGTTTTTGGAATATCAGTACTGCATCATCAACATTCAGACGGTAACTAAAGCCAAAACCTTGTATATTATTTTCTATAATCCATTCTCCAATTAATGATGAATTGTAAATATTTTGTGGATTTGTAATTGCTTTTGATACTTCAGGGTTTGCAACAACAACTTTAAATCCACATTCTGTAAGAAATTCTTTAATTGTAGCCACACCTAAAGTATGGGCGTCAAAATCTGTTTTTGCTAAACCAATTGTATCGGCTAATGTTATAGTATTACTCATAATTCTATTAAATGCAGAACTTATTTTAGTCTCAATTTGAAATTTATTTTCTTCCTTAATGGGAATATTCCATTAAATCAGAAATTAAATTATCAGGTGAAAGTCCTAATTTGTGTAAAGTTCTGCCCTCTGAACGAAAATCAATATTTAATAATTTACTGCCTTGTTCTATAAAATAATCAATCGTTGGTGTTGGAATCCCCAGATTTTTACCGAATGAAGACATAGGTACCAATCCTGTTGGAATATCATCCCAAACATATCTGTGATTTATTGTTGTAGGAGCCAAAATATCTTTATATGTTGGATTAAATTTTATCATTTCATAAATAGTAGATTGAGGAAGTCCATATCTTGAATTTAACCAATCGCGTACAGAAAGAGAATTTACTCCAATAGCCGTAGCAACAGATTTGAATTCAAAATCTACTTTTTCAATATAATGTGCAATTTGCTTTGTGAGACCATCGGTGTAAAAATTAAATTTTTCTTTTCGTATGATTCTTTCTTTATTTAATAGAAATATAGTGGGATGAAATATAGCACCGATATTACTAAAACTTGTATCTAAAAATGAATCTGCTTTGGTTATATTTGGAAAAACATCAGCAAGAATATTAATTACATAATCGGTATCACAAGAATGTAATGCAGACACAGAAACATTTATTTTAACTCCTTTAACTTCTATCATACTAGGTTCTGTGAGTCTTGCCGCAAAAAACAAAGTATTTGCTTCGGCAATAATAACATTTGCCTTGCATCCTACTTTTTTTAATGTTTGGCTGAACAATAAAACCCCACATGTTCTGCCAGGTACAAGTAAAATTATTTGACCGTCTTTTAAATAAGGAGCAATCTTTTTTGCAATGTATTCATGTCCATTTGCAGTTATAACAATAATTATAACATCACTGTTGAATACTGCTGTTGATAGGTTAGTACCCACATAATCCGGCTTTATTTTACTAATTAAATTACCGAATTTTAAATTGTACCCATTTTCTCTTATGAGTTTAATTCGTTTTTCAGATCTGTTGAATAAAGAAACATCGTATCCTTTTAAAAAAATATACCCGGCAGTTACTAACCCACCGTTTCCAGCTCCAATTACAGTATATTTCTTTTTTCTCATTTTATATCCTTCTAAAATTTCTTCTGCTATATATATCTTTAGCCTGCCTTGCTTACACATAACGTATTATTAAGCGGCAATTTTCCATATAACACTCTTTATTTTAATATTATACGGAAACTATATGTTATACTGAAAACGCCCGCCTGAACAAACGGACATAAACTTTGCAATTTTGTAATAATTTAACTGCGTGGGTTTAAACAAACTACAATTGAAGGAATCTGCTCCTGATAGCTATCGGGACGTTTTTGTTCAGATTACAAATTAATATTACAATTTATTTTTACAAAGATAAGAATATTAAATTGGAATTTGATATTTAGTATTTGGATTTTTTAATAATTACATTTCCTCAACTTCCTTCAAATTATTCTATCTGTCCATGTCAATCAAAACAACAAAGGGGTTGATTCCGGCACAGTGTGGTTTTCGTTAACAATTATTTTTTAATTCGGTTTTGTGTGAATAAAAATTATAGGTATTGGATGGTTGAGGTTACTATTTTAACTCTTTTAATATTTTATCATAATCCGAATGCGAACCAATCCAGAACCAGATTATTTCAGTTCCCTGTAGTATACCCAATGAACGATAATCTCTTGAAACCCGAATAGCAAAAACAGGTCGCTTTGAATGAACCCGCTTGAAATATAATCCCGGATGATAAGGGTCATTCTTAAATTTGGAATATGCTTCATTAGCTTGCCTTCTGATTTCGAAAGGCAGATCGGCAAGTAGTTTACGAAACCGTTCAGTTGTATGTGAAATCATGATTAGCCGATATTCAAAGGGTTTGTTTTACCCTGGCTATGCTCAGATAGAGCTTCATCTGCCAGTTTGTCTAAAATGTCCTCAGATTTGGAAAATGCTATATCCCATTTTTTTTCAGATTCAATTTCTTCGATTAACCATCTGGCTAAAGCATTTTGCTCCATTGCAGGCAAACTCGATGCCTGTTTAAAAGCTTTCTCAAGAAGTTGTGTCATGATTACCTCCGCAATGATTGATTATAATTATTCATGTTAATCGCAAAATACCTTTGCAATTAGAACTTTTACATTTTGTTTTTACAAAGATAAGAATATTAAATTGGTATTTGATATTAAGTATAGAGTATAAATCGGATTAATTTAATTTTCAATTTTGAAGTTTTCTTTCCGTCCCAAAGCAAAGTTAACGCCTAAGAGTGTAAAGAAATTTCCTTCCTGCTTACCTGAAAAACTTATTGAATTGTCTTCAAAATCCTTCCCAATGCTATAGGTGATATAGATATTGTTCATTATTTGATATTCTAAATTGAAACTAAACCTGTTTGTATGAGAAAACCTGAAAGTACCTTCTTCATCTAATGATCGAATTTGACCTCTCAATAAACCCTCTGCCGATACACTAATTTTTCGTGATTCATACATAAGCCGGAAACCAATATCGGTATATGAAGCAGAATCAACTAAATTGCTGTTCCATAAATAACGAACTACCCCGATAAAATTCAATTCTTTTATTATGGAGGCAGTAGATTTTTGCAGGGGTAATGAATAACACGGAGTAAGCCAAAGTCCATATTTTGTAATATAAGCCTGGTTGGTCTGACCATTGACAAAGGTTGTTACCATTCCACCGGCAAGTTCGAGGGAAAAGCCACTATTATTTAAATTCATATCTTTAAGTTCTTGTACTTTGCCGGTAATTTTTTTCCTTTGATATTCGATTATTATCTTAGATATAAGATCTTCAGCATCAGTTTGCGAATTCACCGTTTCTTTTTCTATTCTGGTTTTTAGTTCATCATAAGCCTGGTTAAATAGTTTTTTCTTATCCTTCTCCGAATATTTAAAAAGAGGCAGAGAGGAAAATTTAGATGGATCATTTAAATAAGTATCAATCACATCTTTCAAATATATTAACAATATATTTTTATCCATAACAGTTTGGTTATCTTCAAGTTTGTTTTCTACATTTAAAAGGATGAGAGTTATAAACTGAACTTCATATATCTGCTTTAATTTACTCAAATAATTTCGGGTTTCCTCCGGTGCTTTTTGTGATAATATGTGTGTCCTAAACCCAAAACCTACACCTGTGCCTGTAATTATGGTGGTATCTTTTTTAATATTCATTTCAGAAGAAGCTGCTGAAATAGAAAAATTCTGAATAATGTTTCTTCCAACATTATTTCTATTCAGGTAATCATCTAAAAGAGTTAAATAGGGATGTGAACAAAGCCAATATGGTGAGAACTCAATTGCAAAGTCAGGTGCTATCTTTCCTTCTTTAAAGGTCGAAAGTAAAGTACTGGCAAGGTCTCGTGGAGTAGTTGGTTTGTCAACTGCAGTAGGCTCAACACCCAATAAGACAAATCCCGGTGCAGTTGGTGTTCGTAATTCCTCTAATTTGATTTCATCAGCTTGCTGTGAAAGTGTCGCTTTATAAAACAAACACAGAAAAATAATGATAAGGCTCGTAACAAAATATTTGAAATTACACATAATGTTATCATTTTAAATGAATTTTATATATGCCCTATAAATTACAGAATCTCCATCCTGACTAACAGTTTCCTCAAGAAGATATTCAGTATCAGCCTTACGACCCCTGAACCGGTAAATTATTGAAGTACGATTAGTATTATCGTTAATGTCTGTTACAATGGATTTGACCCTAAGCATTTTTCCTTTAATATCATTTCCGTTCCCAATTTTAAGGTCTTTTATTTCACCTGTACATAAAATCTCACTATCCAAAGTTACGGAGGAGCTACCCAATTGTGCTTCACCGATAATGACTGTTAAATAAACATCATTTGAATTTACAGGATACGAAGTTTCAAGTTTTGTTGCCATGATTAATCAATTTTATGGTTTTTATTTTAATTCCTGTGTTTTATATGATATTTCTTCAAAATAGTTTCCCACCCGGGGTTTACAATTATCTCTACCAGCGTCTCATCGATCTTATCCAGGAGTTCATTGTCAGCAGAGGCAAAGCTGAAATATTCCTTACAGTATGAACTTGGGATCACATTTATCACCTCATCAAACTTATAAGTATGCACATAGTAATTCAAAATCACCTCATTGTGAACAAAAGCCTTGATCGAACCTTCATTCACTGCTATCAACCCTTCTTCCACGTTATTAAAACCGGCATAATGTATCTTGTAATGATCAAGAAATTCAGAGGTGCCTGAGGCTGTAACACAACCAACACTTATCTCTCTGAGATCATCAATACTATTTATTTTCGATTTAAGCTTATTTACTGTCAGGCTGGATGATATGCCTGCCGTAAAACTGGATATCAGGATTACAGCCGTAAACATCCATATCATGGAAAATATCCTTCCCAAAGGTGTTTTGGGCGATTTGTCCCCATATCCCACTGTAGCCATGGTTACTGCCGACCACCATATGCCGTCACCTATGCCTTTAATTCCTTTATGAAATTGTTTTGGATTGTGTTTATATTCAGAAAGCCAGACGATAAAGCCAAATATCAGGATAACAAAAAAAAGGACAATAATGACTTTCAGAAATCCATAAGAGAAAATATTGGAAAGGAACAAAATAAGGATGTCGCGTTGTTCAGCTTTAGTAGCAAAGGCAAGGTTTGTAATATAAAAGGGCTGTGTAAAGCTAAACTTCTTCATTCTGGACGGAGTAACTGTCAGAGGAAAAATACAAACATCAATATCGCCCTTTTCTACTACATGCAATAATTCCTGAAGGTCATATTTTCTGAATGAATAGTCAATTTTCAGGGTGTCAGCAATTTCTTTCCAAAGATCTACACATACTCCGTTGTACTGACCATTGTTTTGTATAATAAATGGCGGTGAGACATGAAAGCCGACTTTTAGTTCTTTATCTGCGGAATAAACATAAGAAACAGGTAACAACAGCAGAATAATGATCAGTTGAAAAAAATATTGTTGAGTTTTCATACTATTTAATATTTTATAATTAAAAGTTGTTTTATTTTCTATTTTCTAACATTTTTGCTTTGTTGAATTTTTCCTGACACTTCAACCATTCAATCATTTGTAACTAATCAGTGTGCCAATGAAAAATCAGAAAATAAATATTATTTGTATATATTCCTACCCCTACACCCCTTCCAGAAGGGGATAATTGGTATTTATTTTCTGATTTTTCAACAATATAACGAAATTCAATTCAATTATTGATTAGTTACAACCATTTTAACCATTTAAGCATTAACGCATTTAACCATTTAACCATTTAAGCATTTAACCATTAAACCCTATTCCGGATACTCTATCCTCAAATGATAAATATTCATCAGTTTCTTTTTAAATATCTTCTTTATGTTCTTAATGTCGCGAAAAGTAATATCCGCATTGTCGAACTGCCGGTTTTCCATTTGTTTGTTTATCACATTTTCAACAAGGTTGTTTATGGCTTCCTCATCGGGGTTTTTCAGGCTGCGTGAGGCGGCTTCCACAGTATCAGCCATCATAAGCACGGCGGTTTCTTTTGAAAAAGGATCGGGACCATGATAGGTATAAACGCTTTCATCTATCTCCTCATCGGGATTATCCTTTTTTGCTAATGTATAAAAATAGTCTGTTTTCCTGGTTCCCTGGTGCGTCCTGATAAAATCGATGATCTGTTCGGGAAGCTTATGTTTCTTTGCTTTTTCAACGCCTTTGATAACATGGCCGATAATAATCCTGGCGCTTTCGTCATACGTTAGTTCATCATGAGGGTTCACGCCGGTGGTTTGGTTTTCGATAAAAAATAAAGGGTCATCAATTTTACCTATGTCGTGAAACAAAGCGCCTGTTCTTACAAGCAATGGGTTACCTCCGATTTCGTAAATGGCTTCTTCGGCAAGATTTGCCACCTGCATTGAGTGTTGAAATGTCCCCGGAGCTTTTAACGCCAATTCACGAAGTACTTTATTGTTTGTGTTTGAAAGCTCGAGCAGAGTAACATCGGTTATCAAACCAAATAACTTTTCAAAAATGAAAATTATAGGATAAGAAAACAATGTAAAGGTTGCGCTTCCGGCAAAAAGAACAAAATAAACGTAATTTATTCCTTCAAGACCGCCCTCCTTAATAAGGGTCATACCTGTATATATCAGCGAATACGTAAAGAATATCATTACTGATGTGAGGAAAAACTGGGAACGGCGTTCAAGCCTTACGATACTCAATATGGTAACGGTTCCGGCAAATAACTGTAAGAAGACATATTCATAACTGTTTGGAACCAGCAAACCTGTTATTATTATGGTAATTAAATGAACAAATAAAGCAAGCCTTGTATCGAAAAAAATTCCGGTGATAATAGGTATCAGGCATATAGGGATTAAGTAAAGGTAATCAGGTTTATATTTCACCACAAGGCTTGTTATTAACACCATGAATAAAATACAAATAAGTATCAGGACTATTTTTTTTGTTTCGGCATATATTTCTTTTTTAAAAAAGAATAAAAAAAGAAAAAGTGATAACATAGAAACCGATAACAAAATGATTTGACCTGCAAGTATTCCGGCATATTTAAATGAGGAACCCAATTTGGATTCATAATCAAGCCTGAGAGATTCCAGCACTATGTATTTCTCACCTGACACCAATTCACCTTTAGAAACGATCCGTTCTCCGCTTTGTACCATACCCCTTGTTAATGATATTTTATCGAGCAAAGCCTGTTTTTCTCTTTCGGTTGTTTTAGTATCGAATTTTATATTTTGAATCAGCGAATTTTCCAATAACCCTACTACAAGGTTTTTATCAACCGGTTCGAATTTATCGGGTTCGGAATGAATAAACTTATCAGCAGTATGAATTGTAAAAAGATCGCCCAACTGTTTTTCCTCGGCAACATTATTTGTAATAACAACTATTGTATAATCCTCAGGTTTATCTTCTATTTCGGGAGTAAGTTCAATAATACCGTGCTGCATTATCGTATCAAAAATCGCAAGGCAAACATTACGGTTCTTTTCCTTTCTCTGCTCAAGCCTTCGTTTATCAGAATATTTAATTTGCCACTTAGTTTCAAAATCATTTATTAGTTTTTCTTTTTGTTTTTGGTATAGCTCCTCATCTTTTTTGAAATAAAGTTTCAGGTCTTTCAGGGCAAATTGCTTTTCTTCTTCAAGTTCCTGCTCCGGTTTCAAAATGGCAAAGTCAAAAGGGGCTATCAGGTCTTCATGCATCCAGGGCTTCCCTTTCCGGAACTCATATTTGAATTTCCCTTCTTTCGGAAAGATAAGTACTAATAAAACGACACTTAAAATAAAAAGTGACCCTTTAGAAATATCAGCATAATGATTCCTGAGATATGTAAGTATTTTTTTCATCGGTCAGTCTTTGAGGCTACGAAAATATGTAAAATTAATATAATGTTCCATTGTTTCCTCCCGAAAGGCAGGATAAAATAATGGAACAATGAAACAATAAATAATAACAAATTCTAATCATGTAAAGAATTTAATTTATACTTCAATCCTTCATATCCTGTAAGATATGCTTTTACCGAACCGATAAGGATTTTTGCCTCGACAAAAACTGGAATCTTGTTTTCATCGTTACTAACCCAAACATACAAGTCCTCGCCGCCTTTAAAAAGCGTTCCTTCAACAAGCATAGCGCTGAATTTTATACAATTGTATTGTTTCCCGTCCCTGTTTTTAATGGTTTCCTTACCGAGATACCTGATATAAAGCTCATAAAATTCGCCATCTATAATAAAATCAATCGGGATTTTGTCACCGGGTTTGTATTTCGAAAAATCAATGTTGCGGGCATAGTAAACGGCAGAGAGGACATCAAAAATGCAGGAATCAAGATTGAGTGTATCGACAGTTAACGGTTTGTCGGAATGTTCAACTGATGAGATCACCCTTCCCTTATCAAAATCAAAGTCGTATCTGTTGTTAACCTGAAAACCGCCTTCATAAGTATTTCTTTTAAACCAAAGGGGATGAAATGTTACGGGATCAACTACAGATTGATACCTGTCTTTGACTTTGAAAAACCAGTCGTAAAATTTGTATGATTTTCCGAAGCTGTCGAAATAAAAATAAGTTTTACCGTTGATAATGGTTGTATCGGTTTTAAAATACACTTCTCCGGCGTTTATCCAAATAAAGCCCCAGTTGTATGCAATTTCGTAAGTTATCTTTTCGCCTTGTCGGAATGATAATTCATTTTGGACACACTGTGAAAATAACGGTTTCCCTATCATCATAAAGAAAAAAATGAAGCCGGATATTTTGGTTGCTCTTGTCACCTGAAGAATTTTGTATGCAAATTAAAGAAATTCCTGAATAACTTAAATATTCATTCAAACCTGAAAGTATAAATCGTTTTCTCTTTCGACCTAACAGTGCATGCCCGATAAATTCTTACCCTTTTATTACTGTCTCATAAATAAAAAGTCCCCGTACAGGGGACTTTGTAGCGAGAGCGGGAATTGAACCCGCGACCTCCGGGTTATGAATCCGACGCTCTAACCACCTGAGCTATCTCGCCGTTAATTTGGAGTGCAAAAGTAATAAACTTATTTGTTCAAAAAATATTTTATTTCAATCAATTAACACTTTCTTTATTAATACAAATAGACTCCACCTCAATTTCATTTACTCATATCCGCAACCTGGCGCAAGTCTTCCAGCAAGGGTTTGTAGGGTGGGATGACTTGTGCCTTTAATTTCATAACCAGATTTTATAACTATCTTTGTCCTATGAGCCGTAAATACAAATTTAGAAATCCTGATGGTATATATTTCGTAACCTATTCTGTGGTTCGTTGGATAGATGTTTTTACTCGAAACATTTACCGAAATATATTGTTGGATAGTTTTATATACTGCCAACGAAAAAAAGGTTTAAAAATTCATGCCTATGTGATTATGACTAATCATGTCCATATTATAATTTCTGCAGAAGAAGGTTTTTATCTTGAAAATATAATGCGGGATTTGAAAAAGTTTACATCTACGGAGATCATAAAAACGATTAAAACCAATAGTCTGGAAAGCAGGAAAGAATGGTTGCTTAAAGCTTTTGAAGAAGAAGGAAAGAAGAATTCAAACAATACGATGTTTCAATTCTGGCAACAAGACAATCATCCAATAGAACTTATAAATAACAAAATGATTGATCAAAAATTAGAATATTTACATAATAACCCTGTTGAAGCAGGTTTTGTTGAAAATCCGGAAGATTATATCTTTACCAGCGCAAGGGATTATTCAGGGATAAAAGGGTTGATTGATATTGAAATTATTGAGTAATGATAGACACAAGTCATCTTTCGCACAAGGCGGACACACAAGACTTGCGCCAGAGAGGTTATTCAGGGATAAAAGGGTTGATTGATATTGAATTTATTGAGTAATGATAGACACAAGTCATCTTTCGCACAAGGCGGACACACAAGACTTGCGCCAGAGAGGGGGTAAATAACAACAGGATTGGCAATCCACTTCCAATGGCAAATCCTTCTAATCCCTCACACATTGAAGTTTGTAACTTAAATGCAAATAACATAGCGTCTTGCAACCTGTTTCCTCGCAACTGCCTGTACGTGTGAGATTTTCCTTTTTACTTTGTTGTTTTTTATTTGTTATTTTGACTTTTGAATGGTATTTTTCGACAAGTCAGGTCTCTTGTACAAAGCCCACCTTCGACTATAATAATAGTCTGAACTCAAAATCTAAGTAATTGGATGAATCAATAAGTTGAATTGTAAATGAAAAACTTAGAAATTAATGCACTTTGCCTTATACCCTCTGCTTTTAACTATTTTAACAGAAATACATTAAATAAAATAAAAAATTGTATATATTTGCAAAAAATAAATTTTTAACAAAATTCTATAAAAAATGAAACGATTATTACTTAGCTTACTGCTTATTTCCTTTGCAGGAATCCTGTTTGCCAACAAGGTTGAATTACAGGATGCAAAAACAGTTGCTCTTAACGCATATTATCAGAAACTGAACACATACCACGAAACGGTTAATTTCAGCGATCTTGAAATCAACAATTACTATGTGGTTAACGAAAACGGTGAAACTGTTTATTACGTATTTAATATCACGAATAACGGCTTTATCATTATCTCTGCCGAAGATGCTATGATTCCTATACTGGGATATTCATTCGAGACCATTTACTCCCCTGACAACAGCCCTGAAAATTTCAAAAGCTGGATGAAAGGAAAAGCTGCAAATATTATTTATCTGAGGGAAAATAATGTTGAGGCAACAATTGAAATTGCAAACAAATGGAATGAGCTGCTCGATTTTAATTGTATTGAATTTATTCCCAAAGATGGCGGAAAAAGTATAGAACCATTACTTACCTGCACCTGGGATCAGGGTCATCCTTATAATTACCTATGCCCGGTAAACACGAGCGGAGAAAAAGCAATTGTAGGCTGTGTTGCTACTGCAATGGCTCAGATCATGTATTACTGGAGGTATCCCGAACAAGGTAATGGCTCAACAAGTTATAACTGGGGTTCTTATGGCACGATAACTGCGAATTTTGGTGAAACAACTTATGACTGGGATGGAATGGTTGATAATCCCACTTTAGTAAATTTACCAGTAGCTCTTATCAGTTTTCATGCCGGGGTTGCCGTTCACATGCACTATGGTACAAATAGTTCCGGTGCTTCCAGTGATGATGTACCGTTTGCATTAAAATATTACTTTAAATATTCAAATACATGTGTTTTGACTGAACATCAGGGTATTTCTCAACCCACGTGGGAAAATTATGTAAAAGACGAATTAGATGAAAATTGTCCTGTATATTATTCAGGATTTGATCCAGGTCCTCCTCTAAGCGGTCATGCTTTTGTTTGTGATGGTTATCACTCTGATAATACTTTTCACTTTAATTGGGGTTGGGGTGGATATATGAACGGTTGGTTCACACTTCAAAATGCAGGCGGTTTCACACAACAACAATCAATAGTAAGGAATATCTTTCCGAATGATGCGGCATACCCTTACGGTTGTGAGCCTGACATGGAAAGAACAAACTTAGTAGGTTCATTTGAGGACGGCAGCGGCCCGCAGGAAAATTATGACCCGAATGCAAACTGCAGTTGGCTTATCACTCCTCAAACTCCTGAAGATTCTGTAACCAATATTACTTTAAACTTTGTTACTCTTGATACTGAAAATGACGATGTCGTAACAATTTATGACGGAGAAACCACATCTGATCCTGTATTAGGAACTTATTCCGGAACAACAACTCCCGGTGATAATATCACTTCAACCGGTAACAAAATGCTGGTTACTTTTGTAGCCGACGGAGATGCCGTTACAGGTTCGGGATGGAGGGTTGAATACAGTACATCTCAACCTGACTGGTGCAGCGGATTACAAGTCTTAACTGAACCTACAGGTGCTTTTGATGATGGAAGCGGGGATTTCTGGTATAATAACTACACAACCTGTATGTGGAAAATTCAACCTGCTTATGCTGTCGGCATTACTTTAACATTTACCGAGTTTGATACAGAGCAAGTTGTTGATGAAGTAAAGATTTTTGATGCAAGCAACAGCCAGTTACTGGCTACTTATTCGGGGCACTGGACCCCCGACAGTATACCCGACCCGGTTTTTGCTGAAAGCGGCGAGTTGTTTATTACTTTCCAAACTGACGGAGCATATAACGGACCCGGCTGGACTGCCGAATGGGAAATCGGAAACATTGGAGTAGATGAGCAAAATGAAAGCTTCGGTAATCTGAAGGTTTATCCGAATCCTGCAAACAACCTCCTGAACATTAGCTTTAGCCTCGACGAAAGTCAATCATTCGATATTAAACTTTTATCGGTTACCGGTGAAGTTGTTTATGTTGAAAGCACAAATGAATTTTCCGGTAATTATGTAAATACAATAGATCTGTCAGAAATAGCCAAAGGAGTTTATTTCCTTAATTTGACAAATAACAAAGGAACAGTGAACAGGAAAGTCATTATAAAATAGTTTTTTTTCATAATAACCTCCTTTAAGCCCTTTTTCAATTGAGAGAGGGCTTTTTTTTTGTAACTTTATACCCAAAAAGAAAACTAAGTATCATGAAAACAAAACTTATTACCGCTTTAATCCTTACTATTACAGTAACTTCAGGGTTTTCTCAGCATATAAAAATTGAAGATGCGAAACAGGTTGCTTTAAATTTCTATTTTGAAAGGATCAATCAATATGAACCGATTAGTTATAAAAATATAAGTATTGGCAATTCTTATACAATTTGTTCGGAAAGCAATACCGTTTATTACGCCTTTTGCATAAAACCTTCAGGCTATGTTATTGTTTCCGGAACCGGAAATGTGCTTCCTGTTCCGGCTTATTCCCTTAAATCTTCTTATTCAGCCGAAAACCAGCCCACACAGTTTGCTGCCTGGATGACGCAATACTATGATCAAATCAGCTATTCAATAGAAAACAGTATAGCTCCGGCTCCTGCAACAGAAAAAGAATGGAAAAGATTATTATCACTGAACCCGGAAGATTTAAAAGTTATTAAAGACGAAAAAGAAGTATTGCCAATGCTAACCTCATCATGGGACCAGGGACAGTTTTATAACGAGATGTGTCCTGCTGACCCGGCAGGCCCTGCCGGACATTGCGTTACCGGCTGTGTTGCCACTGCCATGGGACAGATTTGTTATTATTTCAGGTGCCCCCATACAGGCACAGGTTCCTACACTTATCAGCATCCGGTTTATGGAACCATATCAGCAAATTTTGGAGAAACGTATTATAAATGGAATGAAATGACCAATTCACTGAACGGACCAAATCTTGCCGTAGCCGAATTGTTATTTCATCTTGGAGTTTCAGTTGATATGGATTACGGACCGAACGGTTCGGGTATGTGGAACCATAAAGCCGCTTATTCATTACGGACTTATTTCAAATATGCTCCTGAAACGGAATACCTGTTTCGCGACAGCACAAATCTTGCATGGGACAGCGTAATTATTGCCCATCTCGATAGAAAAATACCTTTATATTATGCCGGATGGTCCGAGCCGAATGTTAGCGGACATGCCTTTGTTTGCGACGGCTATCAAACCGAAGACTATTTCCATTTTAACTGGGGATGGGGCGGTTCGTTCGACGGGTATTTTTATCTTGACGACATCTCACCCGGAGGCTCTAATTTTAATCTTGCCCAGGAATTAGTCATTAATTGTTGTCCTGATACGGTTAATTATTCTTATCCTTATTATTGTACCGGAACCGATACTTTAATTGCGCTGAGAGGAACTATTGATGACGGTAGTTGTGCTATATATGATTATTTGAATAATTCTGACTGTTCGTGGTTAATTGACCCTCAAACCGTTCAGGATTCAATAAGCTATATAATCATTGAGTTTAACAGGTTCGACACAGAACCCGTGAATGATATTCTTACAATTTATGATGGCGCATCAACTGAAGATCCAGTACTCGGGCAGTTTTCAGGAACTACTCTGCCCGAAACAATCATATCTTCGGGTAACAAAATTCTGATAACTTTTGGTTCAAATGAAGAAATTACTGCACCCGGCTGGTTTATCAGTTATACATCGGTGCAACCGGAGTGGTGTAGCGGTTTGACGGTTTTAACCGAACCTGTCGATACTTTCAGCGACGGAAGCGGTTCGTTTTATTATCTTAACAGTTCAATTTGTATGTGGAATATTCAGCCGCAATGGGCTTCGGAAATTACTCTGCACTTCCTTGAATTTGACACGGAAGAAAACAAAGATTTAGTTAAAATATATGATGCGGAAACAAATCAGCTTCTCGCTACTTATTCAGGAACTTATGAGCCGGACAGCCTGCCTGAACCGGTTACATCACCGAGCGGTAAAATGTTCGTTACATTTTCTTCAAACCCCACTATTACCAAACAGGGATGGACTGCCTTTTATTCCATTAATAATGTTGGAATTTCAAACAAAACTGAAGATCAGACATGGGTTCTTGTTCATCCTAATCCTGTTAAACAATTTATTACAATTGAACTCAGGCTTGAAGAAACTCAAAATGTTTGTATTAGCATCTCCGACCTTAAAGGGCAAAACGTGTTCAATGAAGAAATTGAGAGCATTTCAGGAATTCTGAATAAAAAGGTTGATGTGAAAGATTTGCCACAAGGTGTATATATTTTAAAGGTTACCGGCAAAAGAAGCAATCATGTTGTTAAAATAATTAAGACTTATTAATTTTTGATTTTTCGGAGTGGACTCAATCTTTGGTACTGAACCTTCGGAATTTTTTCGACAAAGCAAGTCTCTGCCCTGCAAAAAACCCAACTTCGACTTGCTGTGTCTTACATTTTTTCTATGCGGATGCCGATATCTTCAATCCCTTCAAGATTTTCCATACGCATTGCCTGCTCAAACCTGAATTCATATACTCCCTTTTTAGGAAAGACAACATTTTGTTTTAACAATATCCGGTTTTCTTTTATTTTTCCCAGCCCTTTTCCGAACCATTTACCGTCAGCGCCGGCAAGAATATATTCAATAGTATCCCTGGTATAATTTCCATCAGGAAAATAAGTATCAATAAACAGGAAAATATTACTAAATCTGTAATCGACAGAATGCCTGAGATTAATATAAAAATTATTCGCTGAAATAGTATCTTCAATATTTACCTTAAAAACCAAAGGTTCGTACCTGTTCCAGGAGCCGTTATTAATCGGTATGTTTTCCTCATAAATCCTTGATGAATCACAGGAAAGACAAAAAATGACGGCAAATAGCAGCGAGATTATAATTAATATTACATTGTATTTGGATTTCACTCCGGAAACTTTGGGATTAATATTTCTATGAATATTCCTCATCAAAACGAATAAGTTCTTCTTCATCAATACCATTTACGTATTCTGTTTTTTGGCCCTGGGTTTCGGCATAATCCTCCAATTGTTCAGGTATTTGTCCTTTTGCGTTCATTTCAATAATCTCCTTTACCTTATCAAGAGGGATAGCCATCATACTTGAATTATCGTTGATGTATGAATACCAGATAATTCTTTTAAACACATCTGTCTTTTGGAATTCAGCTTCACCCTTTTTTGTTTTCAGGATTATATCGTTTGCAGGGAATTCTTTTAGAGCTTCGATGTACATATCGTTTTCGTAATTGAGGCAGCACTTTAATTTTCCACATTGACCTGCAAGTTTAGACGGGTTAAGTGATAGTTGCTGTGTTCTGGCATTATTGGTTGTAACAGAAGAAAAATTTGTAAGCCATGTAATACAGCACAGTTCCCTGCCGCATGAGCCAATCCCCCCGAGGCGGGCAGCTTCTTGGCGGGCGCCAATTTGCCGCATTTCAATTCGCACTCTGAATTGTTCTGCCAGCATCTTTATTAATTCCCTGAAATCGACCCGTTCATTTGCCGTGTAATAAAAAATAGCTTTCGTGCCATCGCCCTGGTACTCCACATCATTTATCTTCATTTCCAAACCAAGCTCCGATGCAATTCCCCTTGATTTATACATTGTTAATTCTTCGTTATTAACAGCAGATATCCACTTTTCAATATCGGAAGCCCTTGCCCTGCGATAGACTTTTTTAATCTGATCAGGATCCAACCTGAATTTCTTTTTTTTCATCTGGATTTTTACCGCCTCTCCTTTCATGGTAACTATCCCAATGTCATGACCCGGCGATGACTCTACTGCAACAAAATCGCTTATCTCCAGCTTCATACCCTGCAGTAACTTGAAAAAATCTTTTTTGCTGTTCTTAAATCTTACTTCAATGTATTCATGCCTGGTTTTATCGGGTGCAAGTTCAATATTATTAAGCCAGTCATAAACATTTAGTTTGGCACAAGAAGGTCTGTAAACATCACTTGCTTTATACACTTGAGGTGGTGCACATAAGCTGCGTGTGAAAAAAGGATTATTAATTATATCAGTTTTTTTTTCTTCCATTTTAACATCTGAATTTGTCAACAAAATTAATATATTTTTGTCAATAATTTACTATTGTCCATAAAATCAAGGGAGCATAGGGCAAAGAGCATGGAGCATGGAGCGTGGAGCATGGGGCAATGGAGTGTTGGATATTTCTTTAAATCCTTTTACTCCCTGCTTCACGCTCCATGCCCTATGCAAAATAATCACTTTTTAATAATTATACTGAAACGCCCGCCTGAACAAACGGGCAGGCATAAACTTTTCAAATTACCAAGAAATTAGAGTGTTGATATTACGAAAGTTATATGTTCGATATTTTGCTCCCGATAACTATCGGGACGTTCAGTATCAGTTTACATTTTTAATAATTTCCCTATTTTCAACGATAGATCGAGAAATAATACATTTGGATTTGCATTTCTTTCAATATGATATATTGATTTATTTAACTCCTGAGTAATCAAATCAACATTTTTCGAATTTACGTAGGGATGAAATTTTTTAATGAAGTCAGCTTCACGGTTATTCAAGCGTACCAATTCATTAGTGTTTAAATTAATCAAAAGGCTTTCCCTGATAATTCTTAACGCATAATTTAAAAAACTCTTATGTCTCTCGCGGCTGTTTTTTGCAAATTCACTAACAAAGCCTACTGTTTCAGCAGCATTATTTTTAAAACACAATCGCATCCATTTAATAAATCGTGAATAATTAAATTCCTCATCTTCCGACTGTGTTATGAGCCTTTTTGCCTCAATGTAATTTCCTCCGGAAATTTTCACAGCGTCATTAACCACGCCTGGCTCAAAATTCTCATGTATTAATGCTTTTAGCAGTTGTTCATTATCAACAGGAGGGATTTTTAGCAATTGCGTTCTCGAAAGAATTGTGTTAATGATTTGCTCCTGGTTTTCAGAGATTAAAACAAATAG
This sequence comes from Bacteroidales bacterium, assembly GCA_016783885.1. Lineage (GTDB taxonomy): Bacteria > Bacteroidota > Bacteroidia > Bacteroidales > JAADJA01 > JAADJA01. The sequence continues at coordinate 3,772 of JADHVR010000006.1, read as the reverse complement.
TGTTTTATCGGGAGGTTCTTCAAGGATTTTAAGGATTTTTGGCGCTGCTGAGTGGAACAGCTTTTCAACCATCCAGATGATCATCACTTTATAATCAGCCTCGTAAGTTTTATAGCTCAGGGTTTTAATAATGCTATTACAGTCATTTGCATTGATTATTGCCTGTTTTTTTTCAATGCCGATATATTCATACCATTCGTTCAGTCCTATAAAATAATTCCGTTCAATTAAAAGCTCCCGCCATTTAGCAATAAAATTAACACTTACAGGCTTTGTAAATTCTTTCGTTCCCGATACGGGGTAAATAAAATGCAGGTCGGGATGAATTAGTTTATTGTATTTCACGCACGAAGGGCATTCGCCACATGAATCACTGTTTACTTTGTTAGTACAGTTAATATACTGCGCATAAGCAATAGCCAGAGCAAGTTTCCCGGAGCCTTCCGGTCCTAAAAACAATTGCGCATGGCTCACCCTGTTAGCCTTAACGGTTTTAATTAATTTTTGCTTAACCGTTTCCTGCCCAATGATATCTGCAAATTTCATCCTTCGGCTGTTTTATTTGGAATAATGGAATATTGGTATTTCCGGCATTCATAATTAATATAATATTATCTTATGAACTTCCTTTTTACCGTTAATAATCAACTCGCATAAATAAAATCCTTTAGGCATATTTTCACCAGAATCATTCGAGCCATCCCAATTGATTACATACTCTCCTTTATTGAATTTCTCGTTTGTTAAAGATTTCGCAAGCTGGCCATTAATATTATATAAAGTAATCTTAACATGCGATTCGGATCTTACAATAAATGATATATTAAAATAACCGGCAGAGGGATTTGGGTAAACTAAGCTCATATTCTCTTCCAAAATTGCCGGATTATCAACGCCTAATCCAATTTGAGGGGTTTCTAATTTTACATCAGTGTAAATTTTAAACTCGCCAGGACTTAGCGAAATGGTTTCTGTTACACTTGTTACATTTATTGAATCTCCGTAAAAATAATCATACCACATACCAGTATGCTGAAAGTTTGGTGTAATAGAATTTTCTTCAACACTAAAATTACCAATAACAGTAACATTCATACTCGCATGGTTCAAATTAATTCGTTTCATTGCTCCGGATACGGATATGGAGTAATCCGTAGTTTTAAATGTCTCAAAATTCTTTTTCAACTTAATTAATTCAGAAAATAAGTTATAAACAAGTTTTCGACGATAGTCATTAAAATAATCCCAACGTATTGGTTTTTCTCCTGTCCTGCCGTTATAATCAATTGTATAATCATAGCCCAGTTCTTCAAATTGCCAAATCATCTTTGGGCCTGGTAATGTAAAATAAAATGCAGCCGCAAGTGGAATGCGTTGCAAAGCAATAGTAGTATCTTTTATATTGTATCCGGTTGTTGAATTACCCCATGTAATGTTTTTATACATCATTCTTTCTTCATCATGGCTTTCCATATAAGCGACCAAATGCGGATTATTCCAATCCCTGTTTTGGTAGGAAGCCCAGGAAAAATCAGAGTTCGATGTCCAGCCCATTGAAGCTTCACAGTAATTATAATTCATATTACCCCAAAGCATCATTCCATAATTGGCAAGTTCTTTTTCCTCATTGTTGTCAGCGAAGTGCTCTAAAATAACATAAGCATCAGGATTGTATGCCCAGATTGAATCAGCCATTCGTTTCAGAATTGCAATCCTTGCCGGATCGTAATTCCACCCGTTTCCGGGTGTATTTGTAAATCCCTTGGTGAAGTCAAAACGAAAACCATCAAATTTATATTCTGACATCCAGTACCGGTTAACACGATCAACAAAGGCTTTGGTATCAGGGCTTTCGTGGTTAAAATCATTGCCCCAATGATAATCCGGATTAGGAGAAACAGTATTAAACCAGGGATTATTCGCAGCAGGTTGATTGTTTTCAGAATCCCAGTACATTTGAGCCATTACATTTTGCCCATAAGCGTGATTTAACACAATATCAAAAATTACGGCAATACCATTGGAATGACACTCATCAACAAATGCCTTCAGGTCTTCCTTAGGTCCATAATATTTGTCGGGGGCAAAATAGAATGAAGGGTTATATCCCCAGCTTAAGTTCCCTTCAAACTCGTTTACCGGCATTAGTTCGACCGCATTAACACCCAGCCCTTTGAAGTAATTAATTGTGTCTTTCATGGTTTTAAAATCATGGGCATGAGTAAAATCCCTAATCAATAATTCATAAATAACAAGATCGGTAATTGCAGGAGGCTCAAAACTGGTGGTCTGCCATTCATATTCTTCCTGATTTGTTTGGAGAACAGATACGATACCGTCGCCTTGTCCGGTTGGATATGGTTTTAAGTTTGGGTATGTTTCTTCTGGAATATATTGATCATTCCACGGATCCAGTACTTTTTCACAATACGGATCCCCGATTCTAATCGCTCCGTCAATAAAATACTGGTAAGCATATTCTTCACCCGGGGTTAAATTATCTAATTGTATCCAGTAACGATCTCCATCCGGTGTTTTGTTCATGTAATTGGCTTCGCCAACCTCCCAGTTGTTGAAATCACCTACAACAAATGCGGAATTTTTTTCAGGGGCATATAAGGACAAAATAACTGTTGACTCATCAATATAATTAATACCATCAATAACACCTTCGGGTAATTCTGCAACAGGCGATTCCGGAATTACAATATAAGAAAAAGAATCAACAACCATATCGGTCTCATTCCTGGCAATAATTTTTACCCATTGTTCAGTCCAGTAACTACCAAAATTATCAGCCAGGATTGTATCATTTAAAACAATATCCGCTATTGCCTTTATCTCCACATCATTTACATATAAAAACATACTATCGGCTAAAGGGCTTGTTGCCATTACTTTTATAGGTTCGTTGAGTTCAACAAGGAAACCGGACAATTCAGGTTTTTGAATTACCACAATCAATTCTGATCCGTAAACATCAATAAAAATATCAGGGTGTGTTTGAGTGCCCCCATCAGAACTTCTGAAAACAATACACATTTCAGTAATATTTTTTGATGCCGGCACACCGTAAAAATCACGGATAGAAGGTGTCACATCCAGTTGATATAAATCCGTTCCGATAATAATTAGTTGCGGCTGAGTGCTATTATTACCCCATGAACCAATAACATATTGCCATTGTGAACCATTTGCAGTAACCCCTGTATGTGCATAAACATCGCCGTTGTACCCTTGCAAATCAGTACCGGTTGCATCAAAATAGACAATACATGAAGCATCCTGAGTTGGATATTCAGGATCGGTGGTTACTATTTGGTTAAAGCCATTCAGTTGAACAAATAACCCTAAAAAAAGCAGTACATTTAGTTTCATAGATTTCATTTTTTATACATAATAATAACTTCATTTTCCTGACAAAATTATATAAAAATCAAAGTCTTTAAGTTACAAAGATTTATTTTGTTATTTTAATAAGACCTGATCTTGGCTAAATATTATTTTGAGGTGCTGGGATCAATTTATCAATCTTTTAATTCCATTCTTAAGTCCTGCTACTTGAAAATTCAATAGTAAGCCAGGTTTATAGTTTCCCAACTTTAGATAAGTAAGAACTTGCGCAGTATGAATATCATTAAGTGCCTCAACAGTTTTTATTTCAATTACTACTTTTTCTTCAACCAATAATCTTTTTCGATAACTCATTTTTCTTTGTGAAACTTAGTGTAATCTCTGTGATTCTTTGTGTAATAGCTATGTCACAGAGATA
>JADHVR010000092.1 GCA_016783885.1 Bacteroidales bacterium | reverse complement strand
ATCCATAAATAAATTTAAGTGATAGTTTTTTCTTTCACCACAGATTACTCAGATTAACACAGATTGATTTTTTTTTGTTTTCATCTGTGGACATCTGTGATATCTGTGGTGCATTCTTTTTTCACTACGGATTACACGGATTTGTTTAATATTTCATTTTTTAGAATAATAATTGGTATTTGGTTTTTTCCCGTCCCTAAGTTTCAGGATTCGGGATTGGAATTTATTTTCTGATAAAAAGTGACAGAAATTGAATTGAAAGGTATTATTTCTTTTTAAAGATCATTAATTTATCTGAAAATATGTATTCTTTATGCTTAATAACATAAATAAACATGCCATCCTTTAATCCATAATTGTTCAAGTTAATCTGAACCTTACCGGATAATGGTACGTAGAGTATTTTTGCCCCTAACAGATTATACAATTCAAATTCAAAGAATTGATTTGCCGGAAGATTTTCAACTTCAATGCAATTGGCTTCAAAGTTATAATACACTTTAAAACTTCTAATTTCATTATCCTCTACTGATACATAGGGATAATAACATGCAGTATAATCAGGGTGCATATAATATACAATGTCATTTTGTTTATAACATAGTAAGGTGTACCAGGGGCTGGTGTTATAAAAGCCGCTGTAAATGATTCCCTGTCCCATACTTCCAATCCCTTCTATCCATGAATCCCAATACGGCCAATTGACCGGCTCGAATTGAAACCGTTTTCGATAGGCATTATAGATAAAAACCGAATCAACACCAATGACTTTCATCTTAATATTCGGTCCGGATATTACATTTCTGATTTTTACGGTATCACCCATTTCGATGGAAAAGTCATAAATCATCCCTTCCTCGCCTAATGTATTTCTGAGGAAAACCTGTCTGGATGCAGTATCTTCCCGAATAAATAAATCCATGAATGACCAGTTCAGTTCGTCAGGATCATAAGTGTTATATACCTTTCTGTAAGGTAAATCTTCTATTAAAGTATCCTCAGTTCCAAACCTGATGAAATGGGTATCATAATATCCTCCATAATCGGTTACTACACTCCATTTGGATGTATTATCAATAATATTCCATTGATTTTGCCCATTGGCTATTACTACCATAGATAATAATACTATTAAATTTAAAACGTTTACTTTCATTTTAAAGGGATTTTAAGTAACTTTAATGGTTTTTTAAAATTTGTTTCTTATGTTTGCTAACGTAATAATCCCAAACGTGCGGGATACGAAATTCAAAAATAAGTAAAAAAGTTAAAATATTGGGGAAAACTAAAATTAATGTTGCAGAAGGGGATTACACCAGCCTGCCTACAATAAACTAATACAACGGCGGGCAGGAATCCTATAATTATTTTCATCGGGATTATCCTTCCCGCTTACCTGCCGCACAAATCCCGATGAGCAAGGCTATCCAAAATCAAATCCTTAAATAAAATTATTGAAAGTGCATAAAATGCCGGGTTACATTCAACAAAGCAAGAGATTAATGCTGCTTCGCAGAATAATCCCTTGCTTTATGTTAGGCTTAGTTATTCCTCACTTTTTATTAATATCATTTCAAATTCAGTTGGATTATTGATTTGCTTTATCGAATTATTTTCAGTTGAAATATGCATTTGTAATTTCGTTTTACTAATAAATTTAAACCAACCATTTATTTTCCGCAAATGTTTATTTACGACATAGGTAGAAATTTCTGTTGTAATTATTTTTCTTTCTCCCAGTCTTCCAGGTATTCACCTACTATCTCTTTAATTGCTTTTGCAATGGTAACATAAGCTTCATCATTCAGATTTGCCAGCGATACCCTGATGGACCATTCGGGTGCATCAAAACCACCGCCATTTAATAAAACAACAGAGCAGAGTTCAGCAAGCCGGAACAGTATATCAACAGGTTCATAATTCTTTTTCAGGTACCCTGCAAAGTCGTTCCCATAGTTTTTTTTCGCCCATAACATTATGTCAAGCTCAGCGTAATATCCTGTACGGTAAGGATTTGGCTTAAGTGCGAAGCCCATTCCTTCAAACAGAAGTTTCAGTCGTGTTTGAACAATCTTACAGGTAAGCTGTTTATATGCATTTTTCTTGTCGAAAAGTGCAAAAGCAGCAAAGAGTAGCATCTGTGTTTGCTGAGGAAGAGAAAGTCCTGATGTGTGATTGAGTGCTACCATACGGCTGTCAGCTACCATACGGTCTATAAACTTCATATCTTCGGGATTAAGGTCTATTGAGTGATAGCGCTTGTGAAGAGCTTTCTTTTTGTTTTCAGGAAGTTCTTTGATCATCCTGTCAAAGATATTCTTCTCATGCAGGGCAATAACGCCAATACGCCAGCCCGTACATCCGAAATATTTGGAGAAGGAATATACACAAAGAGTATTATGCGGGATGTCTGCCATGAGCGAGCGGAATCCATTAACAAAAGTGCCGTACACGTCATCCGTGATAAACATCAGGTTGGGATTATCCTTTTTAACGATTTCAATGATCTTTTTCCTTTCGTGGGGGTTCAGCGCCATTGAAGGGGGATTGCTGGGATTGACCAGAAAAGCCACTTTTATTTCCGGGTCTTTCAGCTTATCCAGTTCCTTATCGGGATATTCCCAGCTATGCAAACCTTCTTTTGTTTTTCCTGTAGCTTTGATAAGAACCACATTGAAATTGAATCTGTCCAGTTCCGGTATTTCAATATAAGGGGTAAATGTTGGAACAAAAAGGGCGATCTTGTCTCCCCGTTTCACAAGTAAGTTTATCATCAGGGAGTCAAAGATATAACACATGGCAGCAGTACCGCCTTCAGTGGCGAAAAGATCGTATTTCCCTCTTGGCGGTTTGTTGTCACACATCTCCTGAACAAGGTAATCATGTACAATTGCTTCATTGTGCTTCAGCATCCTGTCAGGTACCGGGTACTGATCCCCAATCACTCCCTCTGCCATTTCATGAACATAAGCATCCGGGTCAAATTGATGGTTCTTAATTCCATATTTATATAATTCGGCAAGCAAATCAATACCCTTGTCGGTTTTATTATCCTTAAGGAATTTTTTAAAGCGTTTTGCTATCCCTTTCATCTCGGGGATACCTGCCAGGCCCTGCTTATAATTCATTACCCTGCGGCATTCTTCAATACCGAATTTTCCCAGGGTGAAAAATGCTTCACGGGGGATAGCTGATATCCAGTTAGGATTGCCACGACCGGCATTCAGCATAGCATGTGTGCTCTTGTCTGTACTTTGATTGGCAAGTGTAATCAGGTTGTTTTTTAACTCGAACGGACTCATTTGTTCAAGTTCTTTTTCGGTTTTACGTGTTGTTTTTATTTTGGGGATTTTGTTTTCCATAGGATATAATTTTTAACTCATGAGAAAGACTAAGATAATACCGCAAATAATTAATATTGTGTTTCCGACCGCATAGGTCACTGTATAACCGAGGGCAGGAAGTTTGCTTTCCAGGGAATCCTGCACGGCAGGTAAGCCAGCCGTTGTGGTACGGGCACCGCAACAGCATCCCAGGCCAACAGCAGCATCGAATTTAAAGACATATCTTGCCATGATCATACCGAGGAACAATGGGATAGTAGTTGCTATGGCGCCTACTACGAATAACATGGGGCCAACCTCTTTAAATCCTTGTACAAAACCCGGGGCAGCCGTTATTCCTACTACAGCTATAAATGCATTCAATCCGAGGTTGTTCATAATCCATAAGGCAGGTTCCGGTATCTGGGCAAAAGTGGGATGCTGGGAACGGAGCCATCCGAAAAAGAGTCCTGCAATCAGGACGCCGCCACTTGTGCTTAAACTGATGGTTGCCTTTCCGATATGCAATGCCAGCACACCTATCAGTCCGCCTAAAAGAATCCCTAAGCCAATTGAAATCATATCCGTCTTTTCTGTCCTCACATCAGGGTACCCTAATATTTTTACAGCTTTGTTAATATCATTTTTCGGCCCGATCAGATAAAGCATGTCCCCTTTTTGGAGCTGGGTTTCAGGTAATAAAGGGAGTTCCATACCACCCCTGGTGACCTTTTGTAAATTAACCTTGAATTCATATTTCTGCTGGCTTAATTTCCGGATAGTCATCCCGACAACTTTTTTATTTATCAGCATCACCTTTATATTGTCAACTTTAAAGTTCAATAACTGACGGTCGAAAACCTCTTTTCCCAGTTCCTTCATTTCAGTAATCACATATTCGCCACGTCCCTGTATTACTATATCGTCATGTGGCTGGAAACGGTATTCAGGTTTAACATCAAGTATATCTTTGCTTCCTCTTTTGCGAAAGCGTTCCACATAAATATGATAAGTTTTTTCTAAAAAATAGTTTTCCAGTTCCTTTGTAGTTTTTCCAATTGCAACAGAATTTTCCCCCAGGTTATATGCACGTGATACAATCTTGGAAAATGGTGAGATCATTGAAGGCATATCTTGTGAGTCCATGCCCATTTTTTGTTCCAGGTTCCGGCACTGTTGCCTGGCTTTCTTGATCCCGCCCCAGAAAAGCGGACCGATCTGTGCCAGAATAAATGCTGAACCAATAGTACCAAAAAGATAAGTTACGGCATAGCAAACAGGAATTGCGTTAATCATATTCTGTTTTGTAGAAGCGTCAATATTCAATGAATTAATAGTGTCACCTCCAACCCCTATCACTGCGGATATTGTCTGAGCTCCCGCCAATAAACCTGCCGACTGCCCTGCATCGTATCCCATCATTCTTGCCAGTAACCATGTAACAAGCAGCCCGAACACGGCTATCAGGATTGTGAAGATCAACTGGGGAATGCCGGATTTCTTTAAGCTATTAAAAAATTGTGGACCAACGCTGTATCCAACAGAAAAGAGAAATATCAAAAAGAATATCTGCTTCAGATCAGACGAAATATCAATTTTCATCTGTCCTACAATTACCCCGACCAGCAATACACTCGTTACGCTGCCGAGTGAGAAAGTTTTGTACTTAAATCTTCCGATGAAAAAACCCAGGGCAATCGTCATAAAAATAGCCAGTTCCGGGTATTGTCTTAAAGTTGTGATAAACCATTCCATTTCTCTTATTACTTTTATAGGTTATTTTGTATTAATTGGTTTGATATTGCAATAATGTTATTTGATGTGTTAAAACCGTAAGCAAAAATAAAATAATTTTTCTGTAATTCTGTATAGTCTTCTTCAATTCAGATAAAATTCTATGGCACCTGCCCTACCGAACCTAAATTGGGAATTAAAATATCATCCTTGTCTTTGTTGTCAACATTTCCATCAAGGTTGAAATCTCCGGTCTGGTAAATTCCTTCCCCGGCATGAACCGACCAAACATTGGTTTTGTCCGTTTCTGAAATCTCTCCATCACAATTTCCATCGCCGCTTATCATTCCCCAAACTCCGGGAACAATTTGTTTATGCGCTAAACTTCCACCAAAAGCCTGGTTTTCACCGGAAGTGAAATCATAATTATATTCACCGCCGAGTTCCATTAAGGCATAATTTGAAAGCACTCCGAGATGATTGCGGTGCCAGATGACAACAAATAATTGCTGATTTATTGAATTATTGAGTTGTAGATTTGATACGCCATCTAAATCTACTATCGAACCATCCTTCAGTAAGAATGCTGCCTGGCAGGCAATCATGGTACCGGAGGTTGCAGATGAAGCACCGGGAGCATCGCGGTATTCAACCAATACCCAATCAACAACATCGCTATTAGGAATTGAAACTACATTTTCAGTTCCTGAATAATACCAGGGATAACCTTCAAAAGGCTGATTATTTGGAATTAAACCCTGAATATTAAGATTTGTTTCCATTTCAGTTCCGTTAAAAGACCCTTCGAGGAAGACTTTCAAATCAACCGTATAAACCGCTGGTAGTATTAATCCGAAGAAATCAAGATACTGGTACATTAGCTCTTCTTTAGTTGACGGGAATGAACCATCATTCAATCCACCAAATTCATGCGAAGTTCCGATCGTCTTATAGGTTCCTGCATCATAAGCTACTCCGGTTCCATAAACAGGTGATTGATTTTTTAAAATTGAAAAGGCAGGAGCAATAGGATCGATATGGTCCATCCAGCTATTTTCACCGGAATAAATAAATGTCATTCCCTGAGTAAAAGTTCCTGTTTGTCCGAGAACTATTCCCATATCACTTGTTCCATCTGCTGTCGCATTAATATTAAACATAGGTTGTACGGCAGTTGATGGGTCATAATACCAGGTATCACCTCCTTCCATATATATCATTCCACCGCTGTTTAAATAATTGGCTAATGCCTGTCCCTCGGTTGCCGACAACACATGATTGTTATAGTAAATACCAAGGCAAACAAATAATGTAGAATACAAATTCATGTCAGTTGGAAATGTTGTAGTGTATGAAACTCCAACTCCCAGATTCTGAATTATGGTTTTCATTATAAGTCCTGAACTATAGTTATCATCCAGGTCCACAACTAAAACAGGTATTTGTCCGATTATTATATCAAATGAACCGATACCTGTAATTCCAAGGTCAGCGCTTATGTTCAGTATAAAACCGGCTAAATGTCCCGGAGGAGCGGCAGCATCTGCCGTAACACTGAAATTATTAACCGATGTTCCTTCACCTGCAATATTTCCGTAATTAATATTATTCGAATTAATAGTGATATACGGATCACCACAAACTAATTCACCAATTACATTATAAGCTTCAGATGAACCGCTATTTGCAATAGTAATTGCAAGATTAACGGTTTCACCCGGATCGAGTTTCCCGTTATTATTTCCCGAAGGGTCATAAATTACAAAACTATCATATTCCAACACCGGGGCATGAGCCGTTTCGCTAAAAGTATTTGTCCATGTATCTTTTGTTAATGATGTAGCCTCTACAGTAAACTGAAAAACATGACCATCAGGCACATTAGCCGCTAAATCGAAAGAAAAAGCATCAGCAACCGATACCGATTGTCCTGTTGGGATATTTCCATAAAACTCACTATTATCAGTAATACTAACGTAGGGATCAGTAGTCGAAATAATAACACTTACATCATTTGCATCCTGAGTCCCAACATTTTCAAGTTCCACAGTCAGCAATATGCTTTCACCGTAATCAGCCAGACCATTGTTATTACCTGCGGCATCATTTAATATATGGCTCGCATAAGAGATATAAGGCCCGCTAACAGGAACCACATCAACATCTGCAAGATAAGGAATATGATTATACGCTGTTACTGCAATAGTAACTGTTTCAATACTTGTTATTGCATCAAAGCTAACTATGGCGCTTCCTCCGCTAACATATTCCGTTCCGATAATTTGATTATTAATAGTCAGGCAAACCAAGGCATCTTCAACATTACAGTTCACAGTAAATTGACTGGAACCAAGTAAAATTACCGGGTTATGAGTAACTGTCAATGTTTGAGGTACTGCTGTACGAACTACTACTGACGGGTCTCCAAAACAAGTCCATGTATCAGTCATAGAATAACCGGCAGATCCATAGGTATCATTCATTTTCATACAGCCATTCATTGACAGTCCGCCAAATGATCGCTTAATATTACCCGAATAGCTTTCAACCAGAATATCCACCATTTCATCCTGACCTTCCATTGGAGGGTTCCAGCTTTGATTTATAGTACTCATCAATGTGGCAATTGCTCCTGAAGGCTCTCCCCCATTTGTTGCTCTCAGCCATGCTTCGGCAAAACATGTAGTGCCAGTGAAGTTACCGTTTACGCATGCAACTGACCAAATAAATGGTAATCTGCCATTATTTGTAAGGCTATTAACATTTGTACTCGAGAATCCTGATGAACCCCACGAGGTAGTACTTCCATGACCTGTGTAAAGAATAATACTTGCACCACTGTTTACGTCATTACCAACCATTGTTGGAGTAGGATTGCCTGAAGCATCATTTCCTCCTTGTGAACCATCAAATAATTCATAATTCCATGTGTAAGTATAATTTAATAGGTCGGTTTGCATATTCCGAACATGTTCATAATCATATTCGTTATCATCACCAGGCCCCTGATTAGATGCAATACCAATACATTTGGTGTACCAGTCGTATCCGGTGGTCGGGTTTTGCTCGTAGTCTATTGTTCTTTGAACCTGTGTTTGAACATGCGATGTGTTTTCAGCAGAAAACCTTCCCACAAAAAGATCAGGATAATGATCGCTGCCAACAATATAACCGTAGTCATTATCAGAATCGCCACTTGCATAGCTGGTGGGTACCTGCGCAGCATCTCCCACAAGTAAAACATAAGTCAATCCGTTTGTGTTATAATAATTTACAATGTAAGATTTTATGGCACTACTATTACCTATTGTTGCCACATCAACCATTTCGGCAGGAATACCTATGGTGTTTTTCCAATCAACAAAGGGCTGCATATCGGCTATAAATGACCCGTAGGAAATGATCAGCATATTTCCCTGTTCTTCAACCGGAGTATATTTTGTATTATCGAAATTTAAAAAATGACCGGAATAAATCTTGCTGAACTCATAATCGATTTTTATTGGCTCTTTTGTTTTGATTAGGGGATTATAGCCTTTTTCACCTGTTTTGTATAATTTGATCTTCAATTCATTATAAACCCGGAGTGTTTTACTTACCGGATTATACTGGAAAGGATAAATAATAATGGTTTGACCCCGATAGTCCCTGATAACATAAGGATCGCGAAGTGCACTGACTTCACCGGGAAAAAACTCATCCTTCTGATAGGGTTTCCCATAAGTGTAAGGAACAGTTGCGGGATCTATATCCCTTGTAAAATTTCCTTTGGAAGGCGCAATTTCATAATCTTTAAATTCCTTGAATGAACTGTATAAAACCTCAAGGGACATTTCAGCCATATCAGGAATAATGAGAGAGGTTGTGAGTTTTGGCAGATCAGGGGAACCGCCCTGTAAAATTGGGCTTCCTTCTCCGAGGTTAATTACATAAGCCTCGCCATTTGGTGTTTCTACTGTGTTCACATAAAACCCATCAATCGATACATTAATCACCGAAGTGTTTATGTCGGAAGTTAATAACTCAATTTTTGCCGGAGTTGGGTTAGAAGAATTAATACTTACCCATTCATCAGCTACTGACCATAACGCGATCAGAATACAAAAAAGTAAACCTGATAGTTTTTTCATAATTAAATATGTTTTAAGAATTAATGTTTTGTAACTAATCAGTATCGGGTATTAAAATTAGTATTGTTGAACAAAAATCAGGAAATAAATACCTTAACTCCCCTTTTGAAAGGGGTGTAGGGGTATCTTATAATACAAATATCATTTATTTACTGATTTTTCAACTATGATTTTAAAAATTTGCATATTGACTGATTAGTTACATTTTTTTCAAATTTTACAAATCTATATAAATAGGTAATTTCAAATTTTTATTTTTCTAAAATTTATACAAATCTCAATCCGGCACCTGTGAACCCATACCTTCATTAGGTTTCCAAACATCATTCTTATCATTATTATCAACATTACAATCCATATTAAAGTCGCCGGTGAAATAACCTGCCGTACCTGCCTGCGATTCCCATATATTTGATTTATCCGAACCATTAATATAGCCGTCACAATTCCCATCTCCGCTATATAAGCCCCAAATCCCCAGAACAATTTCTTTTTGTGGCAAACTTCCATAAGCCTGCCCTGAGCCTGTTGTAAAATCGTAGGTGTAAACACCACCGGATTCGGTTAACGGATTGGCAGACATAATGCCGAGGTGATTGCGATGCCAGATTACAACAAACAGATTGTTAGTGATACGTGTAGAGAAGCACGGCCGTGCTTCACTACACGTATCACCATCCAAACCAACAATTATCCCATTATTCAACAGAAATACAGCCTGCCGTGCTATCATTGTTTCGCCTGTTGCCAGGGCAGCCTCTGTTGTATCACGTAATTCTATCAACACCCAATCCACCACATCTGCATTTGGAATTGAATCCACAAATTCATCTCCTGTATAATTCCATGGAATGATATTATACGGTTGACTCAGAGGTAAATTCCCTGCAACATTCAGATCATTCGTCATCTCAGTACCGGAAAACGGTCCTTCAAGAAATACTTTCAGATCAACAAACCTTGCTCCTGTAACAATCAAATGGACAGGAATAATAATTTGCGGCTGATCCGGATCATTACAGTTGATAATCACATCAGCATAATAATCACCCTCATCCATACCGGCAGAATTAAATGTCAGATTAATATTCGTCGTACCTTGTCCTGAAACATTTCCGGTTATCGGGTCAATTGTGAGCCAGTCACTAAAGTCAGTGTAAACATTAAGTGCGTAATCTTCTACTTCGCCGTAAGAAAATGAGGCGATACAAGGATCAGGAGCCTGGTTATATATTATCTGTACCCTCATTCTTGTTGACCCCGGCACCGCATCCACAGGGGGAACAATATCCGCTGTATAAGGCCCCACACCGGGAGACCCGCTTACTATTATAGGCGTATCATCATAAAAGTCTTCATTCTGATTCCAGTCAACCCATATTCCACATTCATCAGCTTCCCAGTTGGTATCACCGTTTGTAATGGTTACAGGATAAGATTCACCTGCATTAACATCTGTAGAAATGCTTGTATAATCAGCATAATATGATTGTCCTGTAGTGTTGTTAATCGAACCGATGGTAACATTCAGAATAAATTCGTCATCACCTCCTCCACTTGACGAACAATATGCTTTTGCTTTACTGAAAACATATTGTTTATCAATATTAAAGTCCAGCTCCATCTGACCAAGGTTTGACAAAGACAATTGTTCAACTGTGCTGTCATTGGTTAATAAAGTTACTTCAAAGCCGGAGGGATTTACAGAAATATCAGGGTATGATGGTTCGCCAACGTAAAATATATGAGGGTCGGGAGCACCGATAAAAGGATGTGTTTCGCTTCTGCCTGATCCATCGGCAACAAAAAGGTAGTATGCTATCTCACTGCCATAAGGCTGACCGGGAATTGTCCCGGAATAATTTTTTCCTAAAGTGTTAACCATTAAAATTGTATCATAACTTCCGCTGTTTACACAATAAATGATAAATACCGAATCGGGATAAATTGCCTGCTGACTGTGCGAAGTTATTTCAGCATCAATTTGATAGTTGGTTTGAACCGGAGCATTCCCGAGTATTGGTATATGATGAATATACAACATTCCTATATCGGCAATTCCTTTGGTTCGGCAATGCAATGCATCAGAGGATGCCCAGCTACCTGTAAGTCCCACGATTTCGTAACCGGGCATTGCATCCTGGTAAGTCTGTAATGCATCATTATCCCATTGTGAACCTGTAACAGGAACAAGTACTTTTTCATTCAGGATCAATGAGTTTGTATAGGGTTGGTCATTGGGTGTGTAAATCCTGAAAACCTGATATGGTTGACCATAAGCTGACGTTTGAGAAGCATAATACGCAGCTGTGGCTTCAATTTCGTCATATTGGGGGTGGGTGGAAGGCACTTCCCTGATCAACACTTTGTCAACATCGAGAAACTTTCCCCAGCAGTCAATGTGATCGATATATGTATTATTAGGGTCAGGCACTACATGATAGGTATCAATACCAAGATAATCATTCATCAATTGGTCAATTTGAGTGTGAGATAATGAAGGATTTTCATCCCAAACCAATTCGGAAGAAGAAGAAATGCCCATCCCGTCTGTCATATAATTTCCACCTGTATGTATCAGGTCCATTCCGTAAAGATCAATTCCGAGGTAAGTAGCTACTTCAATCGGTATATCATTATCAAGAGGACGGGGACGATTATATGGAAAATTAACAATTCCGGGATTATCATTACCGTCAAAAACAAACCACGGACCATAATCCCTTGTCCAGTAAGAATTGGTAGGAGCATGTAAAAATTCACAATTAGCCGTATTTACTCCGTTGGAATTATATTGGTTCAGAACATAATTTTCTTCACTCTGGTCTTCTACAATCGTAACAACCATAATGTCTTCAGCCATTTCTTTAATAACTGCATAAGAGATTCCGAAAGGGTAGCGGACCAATACACCCTGCATCCTGTCGAACTCGGCTATATTTCTAACGGGTCCGTCAGGTGGAGGTGTTGAATAAAAGTCCTTACCTATGAGGTGTTTAAACTTCAGTTCTTCAGTGGTCATATAGTGTTTAAGCTCAATAACCGGTCGCTTGCTGTTGACTTGGGAATAAGAATTAAACACATGAACAAATATGAGTAAAGCTAAGATTACAAATGGTTGATATGTTATAATAATCTTGTTATGCACTTTGCATTCTCTATTTTATTATCAATTTCTTTCTGATTATTAAGCATTGTATACAACGGCAGTTTGTCTAAAAACCCTCCGTTTTATCATAATTCAGACAAATATAAGCCGATTTAATAAGGGTGCTTTGAAAAAATCAGTAAATATTTTATTATTTAGCCTATTGGTGAGAACACCAACAGGGCGTAAGCTCATCTAAGCTCACAAAATTTTCCGAACCAATAATTGTACTCTAAAAACAGGCATCCTTACAAAGCTTTGTTTTCGTTCGATGATCTGAATAATTGTGGGGTTGTGCAACGATTACCATTGTTGTGTGGCGTACTTTTTATCAATTTGTCAAATAATTCTGTTTTTGTTACATATTTATCGGCAAATATTCTATCCTTACTCTCAATTTTGACTAATCCAAAATAGTCCAAAAATCTATCAAATGTCCTTAGCGAATAACATTTTTCGGCTTGCACTTGATTTGTATCAAAATATGAATCTGTGATTTCATCTATCGAGTCTGGAAATGCTTTAAAATATTTGTCAGAATAAAATTTATCAATTCTTTTTTCTGCTCCATATTTGCCAAGAAGAATCAATGTAAATCCAAATCCCACTTGTCCAATACTATTCTGCCCGTAACCATCATAATAAGCCCAATTAAATTTATTCCCTAATATTCTAAAAATCAAGGATAATAGTTTAAAGTCGTTACCAATTATTGATTTTCCTTTTTTTGTCAGGCTTAGTTTATTATTCCGCTTTTTTACAAGTCCTGATATTTCAATTAATATTCTTGTCAGGTTTATTGTTATGGAATCAGTCTCTTTGTACAATTTCGATATTCCAGACTCGATGTGTTCCTCTTTTATAAACCCTTGACTGTAAATCTCTGAAACTATTTTTGTTAGTAAATATCCTTTGTTTGTCAGCTTTAATTCACCTTGATTATCAACAAGATGAAGCAGATATTTTATTTGATTCAGAATCGGAATTCTTTTGTAATCTGATCCCGCTAATTCTCTTATTTGTATTGGGCTATTGTCTCCAAAGGTGTCATAAAGAATGAATCGCATTTCAGCCGGTGAATATCCTTCAAAATCAGAAAGTCCTTGATTGTTCTGTTCAAATATTACTCTTTCAAAGTGTTTTTGAAGTTCGTCCATGTTTTTTGTTTTGGTCAGTATGCCACACAACGTTTATCGCTATGGTTTGTAGCCAATTTCTGTGTTACCATTTGTCAGGCTATCTATTTGTTGTTTAAAAATACTCATTTCATGTTTAACTTAATGTGGCTATAAAATATAGCGTGTGTTATGCCATGTAGTTTATTGTTATGTAACAGTTCGATGAGATTTTTATCACAATACGCAACATCAATTATTTTAGCTGATTATTTGTACGTCGTCCAATTTTTGCCCCAATGACTGCTCCTATTACTGATATTACACAACTACTAACCCAATGTATCAATTCTGATAATGTTGACAAATCCGTAAAAACATACATGATTATAGCCATGATACCCACTGCATTGCAAATGACGGGAGTGTACCAAACACTTTTTGGATGTGTCCTGCAGATAATAAAACAGGCAACGGTAATCAAAATAACACCGAAAGTATATCCTATTATTTGGATAGTACTATAGCCAGGATTTTTAGGGTCTTCGAGTATAGACAAAAGTATGATTAATGCGACTAAAGTCATTAAAGACAATGCCCAAGCAGGGATTCCAGCTAAACGTGATTTTTTTACTTTTTTTTCCATTCTTGTAAGTTTAAAATTTTGATTCCTATGTGGCATAACGTTGAGTATAAGAATAGTAGCCGATTGCGGGCTTCATTCCTGTCAAGTTACAAGAAAGTTGAAGCGGGCTACAAGCCTTGAATTTACTACTGTCTCGGCTATTATTTTTATACATTGTGCCTGTTGCACAACTAACATCTAATTGTTGATAAAAATACATAAAAAAAACTACAACAACCCGAACTATTATGTATCTTTATATATGCAAGGAAAGAAACACTATCAAGAAAAATTCTTCACCAGTTTTCAATTGAGTGAACACATTCCGGAAAATAATTTCTACCGGCGTTTAAAGGAAGCCTTAGATCTAGGCTTTCTCTATAAATCTACACAATCCTATTATGGCAAATGTGGCCAGGATAGTATTGACCCTGTAGTATTCTATAAACTATGCCTTGTAGGTTATCTCGAAAACATAACCAGAGATCGCAGGTTAATCGAACATAGCAAGATGCGCCTTGACATTCTCTATTTCCTGGGATATGATATTGATGAGCC
>JADHVR010000091.1 GCA_016783885.1 Bacteroidales bacterium | reverse complement strand
GGCACTCATAAAAAAAATCGAATTCTTTTCAAACAGCACATCGACTATACAAGACAACGAAACCGGCTAAATTATTCAATAACAGTCGGCTCGGTGAATCTCAATCCAACCGCAGGAATTTCAGGCACACTGCCGCTGTCAAATCGGTTCAATATCGGTATCCAGTCCAAGCTAGATTACACGGTGTACCCTTTGAGTTTTTATACAGATTTAGGAGGTCTTTCTACAAATAAGCCTGAAAAAGAGGGTTTCTCATCGTTGCAGCAGTCGCTGAATCTGCGATACGAACATGGAGCAAGTTATTTGAATTCTCGGATAAATCATACTTATGCCTACTTAATGATTCCACACAAAAATGCAATCACCGACACGAGTTTTTCATTCAACAAAAAAACTATCAATTCAGCCTATCTTACAGAAGAATTTAAACTCCAATTTCCCTGGAAAATATACATTAAAGGGCGGGCGATTATATCTCCTTCGACAGAAGACGGATCTTCGGTTTCCGTTCAGGGCTGGTCACGATTATACCAGGAAATTTTCCTGTTTCATCAGAACCTGCATCTCTACTTTACCGGTGATATTTTCTATCAGACAAGTCCAAATTCAGTCATCTGGTTCGAGCAGCTGCGCACAAATGCCACCAGCGACCAATCGTACTACACCAATGAACGGCTGACCGCCAGCGCAACCATCGGCGCTTATATCGCCGATTTTCATATTTTTTATACAATTTACAATGCGGAAGGGCGAATCTTCTCATCATTTCCCGGAATGCCCACCAGAAACCGCCTGAAGATTTTTGGTGTTGATTGGACCTTCATTAATTAATATATTCAACTTTAACACAGCGGGGGCAAATATGAAAAATCCACAGTTATCATTCATCTGTCTTATATTTTTAGCATCACTTGGACTTTTAGCGAACTCACCCTCTTCCGACAACCAAACCATCTATTTGAAAAGCGGGGAAAAATTAACGGGAAAGATTATTAAAACCGACGCCCAGACCGGTGAAATTTCTATCCAAACCCAATACGGCATGCTCATCGTTCATAAAGACGATATTCTGGAAGAAATTGTATCATTAGAGCTCAAATCCGGTGACAAACTGAAAGGTAAAATAATAGCAAAAACCGGAACGACTACCGACTTGCTGACCGACTACGGTGTACTGACCATCGCAAATTCGGATATTGCAAAAATCGAATACGGATTGAAAGGTAAATCCGACAAAATATCCGAGATAAAGGAAAAATTCACCCTAGGAAACGAACGTCAGATTGATGTCTTTTACGACCCAACCGGTTATACACTTGATAAAGGCGTGCTGTATATCAGCGGTCTGTCGTGGGGCTTCGGTTTCACGGACAGGTTTCAGGTTACCTCAAAATGGTCGGGATATATACTGGGAAATTTTAACATCCGCCCAAAACTTCAACTATTTCGTTTTGGTACGCTGGAACGGGAACATGTCTTTTCGATCGGCGGTCATTTCCACACCCGTAATAGTCCCGATAAATTTGAATGGATCGAAGAAACCTATCAATTCGATAAAGGTCATTACGAATATACCGATTCGATCGGGTGGAATCAGAAATGGGTATCATCCGGAGAAACAACTCCGGTCTATTACGGCGGATATCATAAAATCGGCAGTGAGATCGATATCGATGAGGTCGATCAGCGGTATGATACAGAATATAACGAACTTATGTATGACCGGGTAAATGTCGATTCACCGGACCCGCAAGAATTCTACGAAGCGTTCGCGGCGTACACATTCTCAAAAGCACGAGGGAGTAACTCCGGCAGGATTTCCCACACTATCGGCGCTATTGTCAGTAAGCATCCAAATAAAAAAGAACCGATGTATAAAGCCTATTATGCCGGCGCCGTCGATATTCGTAAAAACCTGATCATGAATTATGAAATATTCTACGACCCTTATTATGTGGAATGGTGGAACAGAGAAGGTGGAGTCTTTGGAAATTACGATGAAAACTTATCCACAGATAAACCGGACAAACCATACGTCTCCCCCATTCACTTCGATATCGGATTCATTTATGCGTTCGCGGACTGGCTACGATTTGGAATCCATTTCCAACCCTATATTTTTGGAATATATCTGAAATTTTAATCGGCGGGGATGCTGATTGTTGATTGGAGATTGACAATTATCAAAATTTATATCTAAAGATTCTAAAATCTTATAACAATGAATTTATTGATGGGCTAAATTAAAAATATTAGTCTATTCTTTAAATTTAATTATATGGGTAAAAGAATTAATTAAAATATTTTTTTCTTTTTCATCAAGCTGATTGAGTAAACTAATAAGATTTTTTATTTTCCGGTCTAATATTAAATCGTTATTGTTCTTTGCTTCTGGCGATACGAGATGATCACCTTTGCCACTTAATAACCAATCAAAAGAAATCTTCTTTTTATTACAATACGAGTATAGTACTTCGAAAGGAATAATATTTCGCTTTTTCCAATTTGTGATAGTGCCCTGATTTTTATTTAATATTCTGGCAATTGCATATTCAGATTTTACATTCTCAATTTTCTTAATTCTATTTAATATATCAACAATACTTTTCATTATACAACTACATTTCCCTTGACAACTTGTAATATTACAAGTATATTTTAGTTAACGTTTTGTGATTATTTTAATTTATGCTATTTATAATGCCCTGCCTCCATTTAAAATTTCCCTTATTCTCGATCTATTTGGTCAGGTGGGGCATAACCCCTTCATATAATAAGAATATGTGATTTAAGTTTCAATAAAATTTGAAAAGAGAATGCTTTTATTATTGTACCATCATTTTTGTTAAAAAAGAAATAAAATGAAGATTCAAAATTGCCCCATTTGTGGCAACTCAATTATTAGAAGGGTGCATAGACGTCATTGGATACGATTAATACCTTTTAGTAAATGTTATGAATGTAAAGAATGTTATGCTCGATTTTTATTAATTCTTGGATATTTACTTTGGAAGAAGCCTTACATCTAAAATAAATTCCACTGCTTCTCTTCTCATTTTATTTATCAATTTTCTGTAATTGCTTTGGATTTATCTCTTTCCGACAGGCAATATGTATAATGGCTGCTCTTCATCCGGCAGGTTCAGAATTTTGCTTACTTCATCATCTCTAAAAGCTCCGACAACTACTGTACCGAGATTCAGGGAAACTGCCTGTAAACAGACATTTTGAGCGGCATGCCCGGCTTCCATATGCACATACTTGACGCCCCTGTCGCCGTATTTTCGGGTTGTTCGTTCATAAACCGCGGAGAATACAATAGCAATGGCGCTTTTTTTAACGCATGCCTGTCCGAGAGCGGCAACAGCTAACTTATCTCGCACGTCCCCGTCCCTGACCTTTATGAGTTCATGCTTGTCGGGCTTATATTTATAAACACCCTCTGCAATCCCCTCAACATTGCCAATTACGACATATACCTCAAGCGGGAAGAGCGCGCCTGCGGATGGCGCTGTTCTATAAGCTCTTTTCGAGTCAGTAATTCCCTGCGCCGACCAGAGCAGTTGGGCGACTTCAGTAAGCGTCAACGGTTCATCTTGATACGCTCTGACCGATCTTCTTTCAAGCATAGCCTGTTCGATCGAAACGCTGCTGTCATATTTCGGCTCAGGTAATTTTATGCTTGCATTGATCGATCCCCCGGACTCATGTTCATCACCAAATAGTTGTGGTAACATAAAAGCTCCTCCTATTCCTGTGCCTATCAGTGCTACGATAATAATAACGATATTGATTTTTTTCATGACCTTAATCCTTTCGATTTATTTTGGCTAACAACCCAGTGTATGGGCAGTGCGATAGCATTGCTTATACACCATGTTGTAGGATGAGTCTGGGAACGACCACCAATAATTAAAATTTAAATTCATGTGCTTCTTTTTAAAAATTACCTGTCTTGGCCAGCAGTAACCATGGATGGTGGAAGCTGTGCAAGATTAATCTTTTATGCAACTTCATATAAATATATTTGAAATCCAATAAATGTATTTCGGATAGATTGGATGTCACCTAATTGTCGTTTTGCATCTGATATTGCCTTGTATTTCAGGGTCAGTAGTTCAGGTAATTTGGCATCATCTAATTCATCCACACCAGAATCTATATACTGTTTTAAGACAAAATCTAAAAATACCCTTTGCTTAGATTCAAATATCCCAAAATGCGACTTTGCATATTCCGCTCGTTGGCTTCGTCTTACCGGGTCTGTGCTAAAGGCAACATAAGCCAGCACATCGTATAGATCACTGTCTTCCGCATGGATCATGTGTTGCAAATCATTTAACTGGCTTTGGGTAAATCCCTTTTCATTCAATTCTTGTAAGAGTTTTTTACGGGTATCCGGTTTGCTCCAAATGGCTCTTAACTCATCTTCATTATTAAAGAAGTCCGGTAGTAAACCAAACATTGATTCTAAAAATTCCTGTGCTGAAATGGGCTTTCCATCAGTTGACCAAAACGATGTCTGCACCATGGAATCCAGTTCACGAACTTTATTATCAGATAATTTTACTTTTATCATTTTTGGTCTTGGTTTACATCTGCAGGGCGCATATCCGCATTTAGGGCACGGTTCAGGTTCACAGACACAGGGTATTTGTTCACACTCTTCACAAAGAACGGGATATGGCTTTGGTGTCGGCTCACATTCACATACAACTTTACCGCATATATCACATGGTAAAGACTCTCCATCCCATTCAGGATCAAGAAAATGCTTATGCGCTCCTACAAAATCATATATGGTAAAATAATCTTTTCCATCATACAAACGAGTTCCACGACCAATAATTTGTTTAAACTCAATCATCGAGTTCACAGGACGCATCAATACAACATTCCTTAGTTCTGGAGCATCTACACCCGTACTCAACTTTTGAGATGTTGTTAGAACGGTAGGGATGGTTTTTTCATTATCCTGAAAATTCCGTAAATGCTGTTCGCCAAGATTTCCCTCATCTGCCGTAACTCTTTGGCAATAGTTGGGGTTGGCGCTGTCTGCATATTGATTAATTAAATCCCGAACCGCGAGAGCATGAATCTGAATGGCACAAAACACAATCGTTTTTTGATTCTGGTCCACCATATTCAAAAATAGTTTCACCCGATATTCTTCCCGCGCTCGAATCTCAATCAAACGATTCATTTCCGCTTCGGTATAAACCCGGCCCTCTTCAATATCACCTTCAACCACCGTATCGTCAGACGTATAGAGATATTCATCAATGGTGGTATGAATCTGCTTCATTTTGAAGGGTGTTAAGAATCCATCATTGATACCCTGTTTTAAGGAATAAATATATACAGGGTCACCAAAGTAACGGTAAGTGTCAATATTCTTATCCCGCTTGGGCGTTGCAGTCATCCCCATTTGGACTGCAGGACTGAAATATTCCATGATGGCTCGCCAGGTGCTTTCATCATTAGCACCGCCACGATGACATTCATCGATGATAATAAAATCAAAATAATCCTTGGGGTATTCACCAAAGTAAGGCTCGTCATTATCCCCACTCATAAATGTCTGGAAGATTGTGAAAAAGATACTTCCGTTGGTAGGGACTTTCCCTTTCTTGCGAATATCCGCAGGACGGATACGCACCAGTGCATCTTCTTTAAAGGCAGAGAAGGCGTTAAAGGCTTGATCGGCTAAAATATTTCTATCTGCTAAAAACAGAATTCGGGGGAGTCGCTCACCATCTTTTCGAAGGTTCCATTTACTATGATATAATTTCCAGGCAATTTGGAAGGCTATCGCCGTTTTTCCTGTGCCTGTAGCAAGAGTGAGCAAAATACGGTTTTGTCCCTTGGCGATCGCTTCCAATACATTAGTAATAGCATTTTCCTGATAATAACGGGTTTGCCATGTTCCGCCCCGTTCTTCAAAGGGGACGGAATGCAGTTTATTCCGCCATGCCGCTGCATCTGGATTTATAGCATCGGCTTCCCCAAAAGTCATTTCCCACAGTTCATAAGGAGATGGGTAAATAGTTACGTCGCCCTCTTTTCCTTCCTGCAGATCAATGCCGTAAATCTGTAAACCGTTGGTGCTATACGTAAAACGCACCTGCAACCGTTCGGCATAATCCTTGGCTTGCCCCACACCCTCGGTATAGTATTTTTCATCGGATTTGGCTTCAATGACGGCAAGGTTGCGGTTTTTGTATTGCAAAACGTAATCCGCCTTATCCGGCTTACTGCGTTTGCCATTACCAATCAGTCGCCCTTTGGAGATAGGGAACTCCATGCGGATGCGACTGCCGTCCACCACGCCCCAGCCAGCTTCTTTTAAGGCAGGGTCTATATAAGTTGCTCTGGTTTCCGCTTCGTTCATAGTATAGAAATCAAAGATAAAAGCTAACTAAACACTTCACCTGATTCTTTAATAAAATTGATAAATTTGATACAGTCCACATGTAGTTCAGGTAACCCGCATACAGCAGGAATTTTATACTTAGACATGTTACCTGGTAAATCAAATTGTAGTGGTTCCTCTGTAATTAGTTTCAAGTTATGCACTTTTGAAGTTGATATTATTAGGATATCATTTTCCCCAACACCTTTTGGGTGATAGTTGTCATCAATAATACCAAGTAGTCTTTTAATTTGAGAAGCTTCGGCTAAAATATCATTAGAGATTTGAATTCGTTGGATTGCATTATCTCTCAACCATCTGCCACAATCAGGCATTTTTCTGTCAACTTCTTCATACGCTATCTGAGATATAACTATTTTTCTTGATACTATCTCAGATGCAAGCCAACCCCATAACGGCGGAAAATTTTCTATTGGATAATTATCCCAGGCATGAATCATTGATGAAGCATCAAACGCTACCATGCATTATTTCCAATTTATGTATATCCGTGATCTTCAGATTATCAAGATATGTACTTGCTTTGGCAAGTGTAACCCGGTTTTCATGGTAAGCGTTTAATACCGTGCCTACAAAACGTACCCCAAACATTCGAATGGGCTCTTTAAAACGGGTTGTCCTGCTGCCACCTTCTTGAGATTTGGAGGGTAATCCTATTCTCCAGCGTCGGTATTCCTCATAGTATCTGTTTTCCAGAATACCTTCATTCAGGAATCTTCTTAATATTACTTCGGTGCTAACCGCCCATCGTTTGCTGTAATCATTAAGATAACTACTATAGGCGCTTACTTCATTGTAGGGGAATTCGCTCATATCAATTTGAGAAAGGAATTCATCGGGAACCAAAATATTCCCGGCAAACTCATTAGCGACTTTTTCTTTACCCTGGTTACTATAGAAATCATTTTCATCATCAATAAAGCCATCTCTATGAAGTAGAAGGTGACCCAATTCATGCATGAGAGTAAACACCTGCGGACGTACGGAAATTTGTTTCTTTATTGCTATGATAGGATAGGTAGGATAATAAAGAGAAAACCCTCGTATGGGATCATCCTTTGCAATTTGCCATTGTCCCCTATAACCGTTGGTTACAAAGACGAAAATTCCTTTGTTCTCTACCTTTGATCGATAAGTAGCAAATGTTTCCTGATTTGCTAACCCCAACCAACTTCGTATTCTATTAGCAGATCGTTTTATATCTTGGATTGAATTACTTGGTAGTCTGTACCTATTCCAATCAAAGTCCTCCTCTATGCCAAGATCATCTAATAGATTAATATAAATATCCCGTTGTTTTTCAATGCGTTCAATTAATACTTTAAGCTCAGGAGATAACAAAGGTTTTTGACCGGTTAGTGTGCGAAATTGTGGAGAATGAATTGTTTCCTCATTAACCGGTTCTTCCTCCAGAAAAAATAATAATCCACGCTTAAAGTATTGTGCTATTGTTCTTAATTGATTGACGGTGATACCGTCATCACCATTTAAAGTTTTTTCGAAGTTCTCCCGGGATATTTTTAATTGAGTAGATAAGATATCCGGTGTGATGCCAAATTCTTCACAACTCCATATGATTCGCTGAGGATTAATATTTTGTGCTCTTTCCATAATCATAATATAACACAATCATCAATTAAAAATAAAATTCATAATTCACCACTAAATGCCTTTTGCAGGATGGATTTTTTTAACTCATCCAATGCATCCAGTTCTTGCTGGTAGTTGGATTTAAGGGATTGGGTTTGGTCTTTTAATTCGTCAAGTTTTTCAACAATTATCTTTTGTTCTGAAAATGACGGGAAAGGAAGGATTAGACTTTTAAATTTTGATGCTTTGATTCCTATTGCTGCTGCACCCGTAGCATTAATTTTAATTAATTTTTGAAAATATTCAGACATCATATAATAAAAGAAAAATTTTGTGAAAAATGGAATGACTGGTTGCAATGTTATTGTGCGTTGTGCAAGAGCAAACTTATCTATGCGATTATTTAATGCAGTAAACCCCATTGTATGTCCTTCAGTCACAAAAAAGATATCATTCAGTTTTGGGAATCCCCTAACCATCCATTTTTCATACGTATCATTTGACACATATTCCACTGGATTATCATCAATATATCCCATTCTGATATTTTTTGCTGAAATTAGCCGTGCCCCTCTTTCTGACTTAACTGGTGTTTTACCCCTATAATCAATTATATCGAAGATTGAGTCAATAGTTGTCACATTCCACTCGTCAGGGATTGCTTTTAAAATGGTTTCATGACCTTTTGTTTTTTCAACTCTGCGATTTTTCTTTCTCTCAATATTTTCAATTTTTGAATATAATGTTTTGATATCAGTATTGACTGTAAAAACATATTGTTTTAACTGCTTTTTCCTTTGTGACTTTGTCAACTCTCCCTCAATTGCATATTGAAGATTAGAATAAAAGAGTTCTTTGGCATTGTTCAGGTTTTTCTCAACATTGGCACGGGCTTTGTCGATGGCTTCAAAGCATTGATTTAATTTGGCGACGATCCGTTTTTGTTCTGATATAGGTGGAATTAAGGTTTTGATTGCATAAACATCATTTCTGTTTATTCCTGGTTTTACCCCTTTAGCAAGTTTTGGCAATTCGAGTAAAGACAATAAATAATATAGAAAATTGAGGTTTAGTTCATTCTTATCGAATTTAGTGTAATAAGTTACGTCGAGTGGCCAAAACTTTTCTTCTGTGTAATTAATCTCACCTGCAGAACCTTTTCTTCCAACAATGATACTTGGCTTATCTATATAATATTCATTGGTTCTATTTATTATTCCATTTGCTCCATATACGGGGTAAAGCCCTTTGTGTATTCGTTTTTCCTTTGATAATGGCTTTCCATATTCCAAAGAAAGAACTTCCCCCAATTTTTTTATTTTCCACCCCTGTTTCATATCAAACCTTTGTCTGAATCACTGATTTGCACGGATTGTCAGATTTCACGGATTGTTTCCATAATTTCTTTTTTTTATACATTTCATAATCTGTGTCATCATTTAATCTTTCTAATCCGTGATTCAGATAATTGTTTTTTCATAACACTAATCGTTTAAAAGTCAGGCTTTTACTGCCAAAGTTGATGAGTAATCCCACTTCCAATTTATATGCCTTAAGATAGTTTAATGCCTGGGCAAGATGCACATCTTCCAATTGAATAATAGCTTTCAATTCCACCAGCACCTTGTTTTCGACTACAAAATCGGCTCTGCGTGTGCCAATTGGTTCGGGTAAATCTTTATAAAAAATATCCTGTTCTATTTCTCTGGCAAATTCCAACCCTTTTTGACTCATCTCCCATGCCAATGCTCTTTGATAAATCACTTCCTGAAACCCATTTCCCAAAAAGGAATGAACTTCGAACGAAGCACCGATAATCTTTTCTGTTATGTCTTTATATTTTAATTCAGCCATTTTCTAAAATCCGTGAAATCCATTAATCCCCATAATCTGTGATTCAGACAATGAGTGATTTTATTTTCACTAATACTTTTGCTGTTTCAGCATCAAGCGTTTCCACCTCCGCCAGTATTTCCTGCGGGCTTCGCAAAGGCGCCTCTTCGGGCGTATTGGGGTTTTTCACACTCAAGTCGTAGGTGTCGGTGTTTACATCAGCAATCTTCACAGTCCAGGATTTTTCGCTTTCTGCTTTGGTTTTTTCCAGTTCCTTAAACTCCGCCATATCATTATCATTAAGCGGATTGGTTTTACCCATATTCCTGCCTGGATCGAGCTGGTAATACCAAATCTTTTTGGTGGGTTCGCCTTTATTAAAAAACAGTACCACCGTCTTTACACCCGCCCCCAGGAATGTGCCGCCCGGCATATCCAGAATGCTGTGCAGGTTACAGGTTTCAAGTAGATGCTTCCGCAATGATACGGATGCATTATCCGTATTGCTCAAGAAGGTGTTTTTAATCACCACGCCAGCGCGTCCGCCCGCTTTTAATATCTTGATAAAATGCTGTAGAAACAGAAATGCAGTCTCGCCTGTTTTAATGTCAAAATTTTGCTGGACTTCTTTGCGCTCCTTACCACCGAAGGGCGGATTCGTCAGGATAACATTGTAGCGGTCTTTTTCCTGAATATCCCGAATGTTCTCACTCAAGGTGTTGGTATGGATGATATTAGGCGCTTCAATGCCGTGCAGGATCATATTCATCACACCAATGATGTACGCCAGGTTTTTCTTCTCTTTGCCGTAAAAAGTGTTTTCCTGCAAGGTTTTCAGATTGGAAGTGCTCAGATTATCACGGTCTTTCGTCATGTGGGCATAGGATTCGCATAAGAAGCCTGCCGAACCGACCGCACCATCATAGACTGTTTCACCTATTTGGGGATCGACCGTATCAACGATAGCACGAATCAGTGGTCTTGGAGTATAATACTGTCCTCCATTTCGACCGGCATTACCCATATTCCTGATCTTGGATTCATAAAGGTGGCTTAACTCATGCTTATCTATGGTGGAACGAAATTCCAAGGCATCAGCATACTCAATAATCTCCCGAAGGTTATAACCACTTTGGATTTTATTCTTCAACTCACTGAATATTTCGCCAATTTTGTATTCAATGGTCTTGGGGCTGTCAGCCTTTTCTTTAAATCTGGATAAGTAGGGGAAAAGTTTGCCATCAACAAATTGAACCAAATCGGGACCAGTCATGGCTTTATGATGGTCCAGTTTGCCGTCTGCTGTTTTGGGCATCGCCCAATTTGCCCAGCGGTATTCATCATCAAGGATGAATTCATACGGCTGTCCCTTAAGTTCGGCTTCGTCCTTTTTATCTAATTCTAATTCATCCAGATAACGCAGAAACAGTATCCAGGATGTTTGACCGATGTAATCCAGTTCGCTGTCAGCACCTGAATCCTTGTATAGGATGTCGTCTATATTTTTAAAGGTTTGTTCGAACATTGTTGCTCCGGTTTTTCCTTCCAAGACAGGCAATTTTATTTCTAAATATACTCAAGCACATCCTAAATTTGCATTTGGGAGTCACCCAGGTATTTCCTACAACGTTAAGTATATGAAAAGTAAGCGATTTCGAAGCCCAAAACTTTCAACTCACAAGGAAGTTCAAACGGGCTATAATCCCTGATAAGACTACTATCACGCTTATTTTTTATATACATTGTTGTAGCCAGTACTTTATTCATCATTTGATTCTTCAATTAGATTACTATCAGGTAATTCCAATATTTCTTTCGATTCAAGTGCGGTAAAAGTTTCAACGTCCTTAAGTTTTCTTTCCATTACATTCGTTCTTGTTGTACGTAACGTTTCAAGTGTTCCAGAAGCCGTATTTAGTTGTTTGTGTACTTTTGTTAAAACTCCTGAAAACTCTTTAAATTCAAATTTTACTGCTTTTAAGATGTCCCAAACCTCACTACTTCTTTTTTGAACGGCAAGCGTTCTAAATCCCATTTGTAAACTGTTTAATAAAGCTGATAAAGTCGTTGGACCAGTAACCGTTATTTTGTATTTCCTTTGAAGTATTTCAAATAATCCAGGATGTCTTAATACCTCTGCATATAAACTTTCAACTGGTAAAAACATTATACCAAAATCAGTTGTATGAGGAGGGTCGATATATTTCTCGCTAATATCTTTAGCAAAACTTTCAATTTTTTTTATTAGAACCTTTTGAGCGGATTCTATATCTCCTTTGTCTCCTATATCAAATGCGTTAAGTAGTTTGTCGTAATCCTCAATTGGAAATTTAGAATCAATTGGTAACCAAACTTCCTTATCAGATTCTTTCCCTGGTAATTTTAATGCAAACTCAACATTGGCTTGACTACCTTTTTTCGTTGCTACATTTTTAGCGTATTGGTCGGGAGTTAATATTTGCTCTAATATATTTTCAAGCTGATATTCTCCAAGTACTCCTCTTGTTTTAACATTGGATAAGACTTTCTTTAAATCTCCAACCCCCGTTGCGATATTTTGCATTTCACCTAATCCTTTATGCACTTGTTCTAATCTGTCACTTACTTGTTTAAATGATTCGCCCAATCGTTTTTCTAAAGTAGTTTGAAGTTTTTCATCAACTGTTTTTCTCATTTCATTAAGTTGAATAGTGTTATCTTCTCGAATTGATTTTAGATTTTTTTCAATTGTCTTTTCAACATTTTTTATATTATCCGTTGCCTGATTATTTATATCAATTTGTTGTTTATTGAAATCTCCAAATTTTTGTCTTAATAGTTCATTTAAATCCTTAATGTTCTCAGAAAATTTTCCTTCAAATGATTTTAGAGATTTAGATAATTCGTCTCTATTTTCTTTTGTACTATCACTAGTTTGTCTGTTAAAATCAATTTGCTGTGTATTCTGAAGTGCAAATTTTTCATTCAGAAGTTCATTCAATTCTTTAACATTTTTAGAAAATTGCTCTCCAAATAAACAAAGTGATTTCGTTAATTCATCTCTATTTGTTTTTGAAATTTCATTGGTTTCTGTTCTATTTCTTTGAAATTCATCTTTGATTGACTTTTCAGTTCGTTCTAATGTTGTGTCAAATTTTAGAATTGAATCTTCAACATCTTTTAATTGAGGTTTTATATCAAGTGAAACCTTCTTCTTTAATCCAATTACAATATTTACAATTGCGAGGATAATCAAGGTAATTAATAATATTTCAATCATAGTATTATGTTTTTTTAGTATTGGCTAACGTTTAGTGTATGAGCCGTAAGGGAGTGCGGCATTAAGACTTATCAAGATGCACCGGATTTGATGCAAGCGATGCCACCCGAAAACCTCTGAAACCCTTATGACTTATACACATTGTTAGTGGCTGCCCTATCTATCCGACTCTTGATTCACTGTATTGGTTTTTATTTCTCTCTTTTTGTCTTCAACAAGCACGGGTAATTTACCTTCGGCATCAGCTTCAAATTTTTCTTTCGTCTTTTCTTCCTCCCATACTAAGCCGTATTTCCTCCGTTTGCTTAGTTTTTTCAACACTGCTACAAGTTGTGAGTGGGTATAATTTTCGTAATTGCTTTTTGCCATAATATTTATACTGTTTCAGTTCGTTTGTTATCCTTACTTGTGAGAAAGCCCTTGTGATTAGTTTAAGTTGTCTTTAATGTCTTTGTATAAGTTCTTCAAATGTTCATTTGACATATCTAATATCGGTTCGTACATAAAAGAATTAAGATGGATATTTTCAGGTGTCATTAAGTTCACTTGTTCTAAAAGTTCTATTGTTTTAATCTCGACAGGATAATCTTTTTTAAATCTTTCGATTAAAACCGATGTTTGAAATTTTTTTATACTTTTCCAAAACACATCATTATTAATTTTAGCTACCATAAATTGCTCTGCTCTTAATCGAATTGCAATTGCAAGAACTATTTTATTTTCTAATTCAATGATTTCGATAGTTGACGACAGAATACTATCGGCTATTTCATATATCAAATCAATCACTAAATTATTACCATTTTCAAGAGTAAGCTCATTTTTATCTATTAATATTGCTTTTATTATTACTTCTAAGCCAGATAAATTAATACTCTCTGTGTTTTCTTTGAAATGTAAAAGTGATGTGAGTTTATCGTAATTCTCTTTATGACCTGAATACTCCGCAAGATTCCTAACAAAAGGAATTGATGCAATTAGAATTGCTTTGCTCTGATGCAATTTGTTCTTCCAATATGTAAATGGATTATGTTGATATTTTTCTTCAATTAATTGGATTCCATCTTTTGTTTTTACAGTATATAGTTTATGATCCCTAACCATATCTAATCTACTGCTTACTGTCCTATGAAAATCATAATTGTGAGTAAGAATTATTTGTTTGAAAATACTTTCTTGAGATATGTCTTTTAAATATTGAATGATTGCATATTTGTTTTTGTAATCAAAAGAATCTGCAATATCATCAATTACAAATAATGTTTCTTCGCTAAATGTCAAGAAAAATTGGACACGTTTAGAGTTATCATTTGATTTTCCTTTTTCTTCCCGACTTATCGGGATTGATCCATACTTCAATTGGTTGACCTGACACTTTCGGTTTGCCATTTCTAAACCGCTCTGGAAAGCGTCTATAAGCCTCGCTGAGCGTTTGTTGTCGCTGTTGAACACTTTTCATACTTTCACCATAATGAACGCTATAAGGCGTCAGATAATTTAATCCGGAGTGATAATGCTCGCAGTTATACCATTCAAAGAATTTTCTACATATTTCGCGTGCATCCTGTATCGAGCCAAAACGTTCCGGAAATTCCGGTCTAT
>JADHVR010000005.1 GCA_016783885.1 Bacteroidales bacterium | reverse complement strand
CCTGAAATTCTGTAACTTATCATCCTGAAAATTCTATGAAAGTTTTAAATTTGACTAAAAAAATACAAAGGATTGTATTTTCTGAAATATTTTTCTCGAAATTTGAGCAGATTTAAAGTTTGTGAATTAATCAGGTTAGATGAACAAACTATTATTTAAAATCGGAATTCTTGCGGGTATTGCCGTTGCATTAACCTCCTGTTATCCGGGTGGAGCGGAATATACCGAGGATCTCGACCTGGTCGTTACAGATTATAACCCGGATTATAATTTTAAAGTCATTCAAACTTACTATATGGCTGATTCAATTTACCACATAGTTGATGAAGGAGTAACACCTGACAGGACTTATGATGCTTATATTATAAGTGAATTGGAAAGAAATTTTGATGCACTGGGTTATGAGCGTTTAGATACAAACGATATTGGAAGCCCTGAGCCTGATGTAGCAGTTGTAGTTACAGCTATAAAAGTTACATACTACAATATATATTCATATCCATGGTATCCCGGTTGGGGATGGGGCTATCCGGATTACGGATGGGGCTATCCGTGGTATGGCGGCTCGTATGTTACTTCTTATGAAACCGGAACTGTTTTGTGGGATATGTTTGATCCTGATAATGTTGATAAGGATAATAAGATAATATATGTAGAATGGATGGGCGCCATTAACGGGTTGCTCGGTACAAGCAAGCAAAATACCAAGGACAGGATAACCCGTGGTATTAACCAGGCATTCGAACAATCTCCATATTTAAGAAGCGAATAAATTATTAACCATTAAAATATTATAATGATGAAATATATTCTGACATTAATTTTTGCATTAGTAATTTCTGTTGCTTGTTACTCACAGGGATTATACAGTTTGGATTATAATATATCTTTCCCGGTTGGCAAAACCGGAGATTTTACAAGGAATACCAGCTTCAGGGGATTTACTTTTGAAGGCAGAGTCTTTATTTCAAACAATATCTCTCTTGGTGGTTTATTTAACTGGACAACATTTTATGAAGAACTTGCCGGAGCATCATTTACACACGAAACGGTTACCGTAACAGGAAACCAATACAGGTATATCAATGCTTTCCCGTTGCTGTTCCAGGCTCATTATTATCTTGGTGAAGACGAATATGAACCACGCGTTTATCTGGGAGGCGGACTTGGAGCTTACAAAATTATTCAGCGGGTTAATGCGGGTATTTGGTCTATGGAATACAATAAATGGCACTTCGGATTCTCGCCCGAAGTCGGTGTTTTACTTCCAGTATCAATGGATACTCAATTTAACATCAGTCTTAGGTATCATTATGCCTTTAAAACAAAAGACACTATTGATTATTCCTGGTTCGGTTTGAGTGTTGGAATTGCGTGGGGGAACTAAAATTAGTTTTGAGTTTACTGTTTACTGTATAGAGTATAGAGTTTTCAGTTTACTGTTAGTAGTAAAAGTTATTAGATAATAAAATTTTATATCATGAAAAATAAATTAAAAAAAACAGTTAATATTTTCAGAAGATTTTGGATTATCGGATTGGTTCTTTTAATTATTGATCCATCGGTCTTGATAGCCCAGGGAGGAAAATTTGAATTAACTCCTTTTGGTGGTTATATGTTTGGCGGGAGGCTCAGGTTTTACGAAGGTGATTTAAAAATAAAAGATAATGCAAATTATGGTCTAACTTTAGATATTGAAGTATCGCCGGATACAAAACTCGAGTTGTTTTGGAGCCAGATGCAAACCAGCGCTGAATTCAAGCCATTTTACGGATATGATGATTTAAGAGGATCATTTGATCTTAGTATTAATTATTTCCAGGTTGGAGCGATACGGGAAATGGGGAAGGATAACATCAGACCCTTTGGTTTATTTACACTTGGGACAACATATTCAAGTCCCAAAGACAATAAAATTGCGGATGACTGGAGATTCTCAATAACCCTTGGTGGTGGAGTTAAAATTTGGCTTTCCGACCACATTGGGATCAGGCTTCAGGGAAGGTTATTAATGCCTATATACTGGGGAGGAGTTGGAATATATGCCGGATGGGGATCAGGCGGGGCAAGTTCCGGTATCAGCCTTAATGCCGGCTCCGCCATTTTACAGGGCGACTTTACCGGAGGATTGATCTTTGCTTTCGGAGATTAACGGCATATTATTCATATAAAAAGGTTCTTGTTTGCGACAGCCAGGGTATTATTCACCTTGCTCATCGGGTTTTGTGCGTCATATAAGCAGGAAGGATAATCCCGATGAAAATAATTATAGGATTCCTGCCCGCCTTTGTATTAGCTTATTGGTGGCAGGCGGGTGAAATACCCATCTGCAACATTAATTTCAGTTTTTTTCTAATATTCTAACTTTTTTACCTATTTTTGAATTTTACTTAAACACTAATATTTTTATAAATGAAAAAAACATTCATCTTATTTTGCGTTATTGGGATTTTCTCATTAATTAGTTGTTCGCAAGAAACAATTATTTCGAAAAAAGACTTGCCAAGCGAAATTAAATCGTACGTTGATACTCATTTTCCTGACCAAGCAATTTTGCAATCAGTTAAGGATAAAGAGGGACTTACTTTGAGCTATGAAATCACGCTTGATAACTTGACAGAGTTAGAGTTCAACAGGAAAAGTGAAATTATTAAAATTGAGGGGAAAAACAAACTGCCAGACTCTGTGATTCCTCAAAAATTACTGAATTATGTTAACAATAACTATTCTGATAATTTTATTACAGAATGGGAATTAGATGACAGAAATCAACAAATTCAGTTGGATAATGGACTTGAGTTAGAATTTAAAATGGATGGCAACTTCTTGCGTATTGACAATTAAGAGAAAGCCTATTGCTAACAAAAGTAACCAGTGTTACCTTTATTTTTCTATTTACATTTTCAGCGGGCTGATATCTGTGAGTTGATTGTTTTGTGTAGATAACATGAAAAAATTAAAAGTAATTAAAATTGCAGGTACACAAAAGTATCCTGTCCTCCGCTGTAATAATAAATTAAAATAATCAAAATATAATAACCTATCCATCGTATCCATCTTGGCTTACTTAAAAACTGCCGGAGCATATCAACACCTTTTTCATTATATATTTCTATAATAAATATAACTACAAATAATGTTATCGCAATCAAAAAATCGGTTTTATGAAAAATGAATTCGTGACCTAATAACTTTAATTCAATATTCGAAAATAAATGAGTAATAAAGTACCACGCATCCTTTATTGAATGGGCATTAAAAAATATCATCGAAAAGCAAAAAAAGATAAAAGTAAATATCCTGCTTAATGAAACAACTAACTTTGAAGGTAATTTACTTGCAATTCTTAACCTGGTTCTTTTTGTAAAAAACTCATAGCAAATAGCAATCCCCTGTAATATTCCAAGTACTGCATAAGTCCAGTTTGCACCATGCCATATCCCGATTACAAAAAACGTAACAAAAATGCCATAAATTGCGGCTTTATTACCCATCTTCCTGTACTTAACAATAAATGGAGTAAAAATAAAATCGTTGCACCACGATGATAAAGAGATATGCCATCTTCTCCAGAATTCTGATACGTTTTTTGCTAAAAAAGGTCTGTTGAAATTATCAATCAGATCAATCCCTAATATTTTAGCAGAGCCTAATGCCATATCGGTATATCCCGAAAAATCGCAATATATATGGATAGTTTGAATAACCATAATGGTTAAAAGAGGAATTCCTGAATATTGATGAATATCATTGTAAACTAACATTACAGGCGCAACCAAATTGTTGGCAATTACAACTTTTTTAAACATTCCCCACAATAACAACCTTAATCCTGCCGAGACATTAGCTTTATTAAAACTGACGGAGGAATTTATTTGCGGGAAAAAATGGTTTGCTCTTTCAACCGGTCCTGATAAAAACTTTGGAAAGAATGTCAGGAAAGTGGCAAATATCCCAAAATTTCGTTCTGCCTTTTCGGCTCCCCGGTTAATCCTGATCAAATACCCTAATGCCTGAAATGTATAATACGAAATACCCACAGGAATAATCACCGACAAATACGGAATAGATGGTTTGTTTGGAAAGATCGAGAGTATAATGTTCAGGTTTTCAAAAAGGAAATTAATGTATTTATAAAAGGCGAGAATGCCAACATCTAATACAATTCCCAACCAAAATATTTTTTTTCTCAGTTTTTTATTTTTAATGCATTCAAGGGCAATTCCCAAAAAATAATTCAGTATTGTAAATAATAGGGTAAAATATAGTATGTTTGGTGATATATACGTAATAAAAAATAAACTTGCAGCAAACAGAATAATCCATTTATATTTGCTTTTTACTGCATAATAAAGGATAAAAACAATACTTAAAAATAAAAAATAATAAAATGAATTGAATAACATTGAATTAAATTAATTAAGTTTGTTACTCTGTAAAATTGTAATAACTTCTATCTAAATAATTATTTAAAAAATTAGTATTACTTTTATATTCTGTTTTATTGGCTTTGATTTTCAGTGTTTTGTTGTTCACTTTTATTAAACCTTTAAATAATATCCATATAAAATGAAAACAAAAATAATAATTAAGACCATTATTACCTTAAATTTTCTTATTTTGTCATTATTATTTATTCAATGCAATAACCAAAAAGAACAAATGCCGGATGAAGACGCATATAAGATAATTTTTTTACATCATAGTACGGGGATGAATGTATGGAAAGGACAAACAAAGGGTATTGAAAAGATCAAAAATATTTTTAGTGATATAAATGCTGTCCCTGAATGGTTTATTGAATATAATAAAAAAAATGGCACAAACTATTATATTAAAGAGCAGGCATTTCCAAAAGGCAAACCTTACGGCTGGAAGAACTATCCTTACGATTATTATAATATCTGGGTTAAACATGCAGGTAATGAACCTTACAAAGAAGAGCCAACTCTGGAAATTCTAACTAAAGAATACGATTTTATTATCTTTAAACATTGCTTTCCGGTTAGTAAGTTGACTGAAGATACAGGAAAGCCCGATATTAATTCAGAGGGAAAAAGCATCGGGAATTATAAATTGCAATATGAAGCATTAAAAAACAAAATGCTCCAATTTCCCAAAACAAAATTCTTAGTCTGGACAGGCGCGGCTTTGGTCGAATCAAAAACAAATGTTGAGCAGGCAACTCGTACAAAAGATTTTTTTGATTGGGTTAGAAATAATTGGGATACGGAAGGTGATAATATATTTTTATGGGATTTTTATGAGTTGGAAACAGAAGGAGGCTTATTTTTGAAAGATGAATATGCACGTAATTCCAATGATTCGCATCCGAATGCTGAGTTTTCAGGACGCGTTGCACCATTATTCTGCCAAAGAATTGTTGACATAATTGAAACAAATGGAAATAATACATCGTTAACAGGAATTAAAAAATGAAGATTATATTTATTAACAAAACTTTATGATTGACACAATAGAAGTAAAAGAACAAGTCAGGAAATTTATTATTGAAACATCGTACGTTCCTGAAGAAAAAGTAAAACACGATACTAAAATATTCATAGATGGTATTTTCGATTCAATGGGTTTCTTATCCTTGATAAATTTCATAGAAGATAACTTTGATATTAAAGCAGAAGATTCGGAATTATTGGAAGAAAATTTTGAATCGGTAAATGCTATTGCCAACTTTATCATTAAAAAATTAAATTAAACTCGGTTATATGTGTGGTATTGCCGGGATATATAATTATGCCTATCCGGATAAATCCATCCCGGAAGAAAATCTTAAAAAGATGCTTTCCGTAATCAGGTACAGGGGCCCTGATGAAAGCGGAATATATACAGGAAGAAATATTGGAATGGGCAATGTACGTTTGAGTATTATTGATCTCACTTCAGGAAAGCAGCCCATTTCAGATAATTCGGGGAAATATTGGATAGTATATAACGGGGAGATATTCAATTACATTGAACTAAGAAAAGACCTTGAAAAAGAAGGTTGCACTTTCAAAACCACAAGTGATACAGAGGTTGTGGTGCAGGCTTATGCCCAATATGGCGTAAAATGCCTGGAAAAATTCAACGGGCAGTTTGCCTTTGCTATATGGGATAAGAAAAAACAAGAGCTGTTTTTGGCACGCGACAGAGTTGGGATCAGACCACTATTTTATTCTGTTAATAATGGCAGCTTTTCATTTTGTTCTGAAATTAAGGGTCTTTTTGAAAATCCTAAAGTAAAAAGAACGATCTTTCCGCAAGGGCTTGCACAAATTTTTACATTCTGGACTACACTTACTCCTGATACTCCGTTTGAAAATATATTTGAATTACCTCCCGGGCATTATATGACTGTGGATTCTGAAAGAATTCAGATTAAGAAATACTGGAACCTAAAGTTCCCGGTTTACAGCACAAAAAGTACAGCTATCCTTTCCGAGGCTATAGAAGAATTCAGAGACCTTTTTAAAGATGCCGTAAAAATAAGGCTTAGAGCCGATGTTCAGGTAGCAGCTTATTTGAGTGGCGGGATCGATTCGAGTGTTACAACAGCTTTTATCCATGAAATTAAACCTGAAATTCTAAATACATTTTCTATCGGTTTTATAGATAAAATATTTGATGAAACCAATTACCAGTTAGAAGCATCGAAATATTTTAATACAAACCATATTGCTTATTCCTGTACATCAGAAGAAATTGCTGAAAATTTCGTAAATACCATCCGGCATACCGAATTTCCTGTATTAAGGACTGCCCCCACCCCAATGTATCTGCTTTCAAGAAAAGTCAGGGAAAACAACATCAAAGTAGTAATAACAGGCGAAGGCGCTGACGAAATGTTAGCCGGATATAATATTTTCAAAGAAGCGAAGATCAGAAGATTCTGGGCACGCGAACCTCAGTCAGCTATAAGACCTTTGCTCTTAAAAAAACTTTATCCCTACCTGCCTGTAATGAAAAATGCAACCGGCAATATGTTAAAGTTATTCTTCGGTTATAAATTGAATGATACACATAATCCTCTTTATTCACATATCCTTCGCTGGCATAATACTTCACGCATTAAAAACTACTTTTCGGATGAAATAAAATCAAATATCGGCGATTATGATCCTATGGAAAAAATCCAGAATATCCTGGATACGGAATTTACAAAATGGAATGATCTCGCTAAATCGCAATATTTAGAAACAACAATTTTTATGTCGGGGTATTTACTTTCATCACAGGGCGATAGAATGGCTATGGCTAATTCGGTGGAAGGCAGATACCCATTCCTGGATCACAGGGTAATTGAATTCTGTGCCAATTTACCTGATGATTTTAAACTGAAAGGACTAAATGAGAAATACCTTCTGAAAAAAATGATGAAAGGTAAAATACCTGAATCTATTTTAAACAGAAGCAAGCAGGCATACAGGGCACCCATTTCTACAAGTTTCTTTGGTGAACGGTCGCCGGATTATGTTGATGATCTGCTGTCAGAACACAAGATAAAATCTTTTGGTATTTTTGACCCCGGGAAAGTGCTCAAACTTGTTGAAAAAGCGAGAATCGGGAAGAATATTTCAGAGGTGGACAATATGGCTATTGCAGGAATTTTATCGACACAACTACTATATCATCTTTTTATAATAAATAATCCTATTGAAACAAAAGAAAACAAACTTGCCAATATTAAAATAATACGTGATAAGAATTAAGAATTGTGCCAGTAGCAGTAACAGTTTCAAATTAGGATAAAAAAACTTATAACTTATAACATTTAACCAAAAACCAGTAACCAGAAACCAGTAACCAGAAACCAGTAACCAGCATTAATGACATCTTCAAAAAAATTCCAGACAAGCAATTTAATCCTTATCTCCCTCTCTCATAATCTTCACGATATTTATTCATCTTTCCTCGCACCGCTTCGCCCGCTTTTAATTGAAAAATTTGGAATTTCACTTTCCGTAGCAGCCTTATGGGATTTGTTTCAACGAATACCCTGGCTACTGAATCCGCTTATCGGGATTATTGCCGAAAAAACTGCTGCCAGGTATTTTATCATTGTTACTCCGGCAATAACGGCTGTAACAATGAGTTTGCTGGGCGTTGCTCCTACTTTCACAATTGTTTCTATCCTGCTTTTTGTAAGTGGAATCAGCGGAGCGCTTTTTCATGTCCCTGCACCTGTTATGGTGAAAAAAATTTCAGGCGACAGAACAGGCAAAGGAATGAGCTTCTACATGTTCGGAGGGGAAATGGCAAGAACCATTGGTCCGTTAGTTATCACCGGTGCAGTTTCGTTATGGGGGCTTCAAGGCACATGGAAGTTAATTCCTTTTGGTTTGGTTGCATCATTTATTCTTTATTTAAGATTAAGAAAGATCAAGATATCTTCGGACTTTCAGAAAAATGCAAAACAAACAGGATTTTGGAAAACATTTAAAAAATATCTCCCCTTCTTTCTCATATTAATTGGAATAACATTCTTCAGGGCGATAATGAAATCAGGGTTATCTGCTTTTCTCCCGACTTATTATTTCACTGAAAAGGGTGAGACCTTGTGGTTTGCCAATTCCGCCCTTTCCATATTTCAGTTAGCCGGTGCCATAGGAACTTTAGTTTCAGGAACTGTTTCAGATAAAATCGGCAGAAAGACATCACTGCTTATCATAGCCATTGTAACTCCGTTTCTGATGTATCTGTTCATATCTTCGAAAGGTTTGTTAAGTTTTCCGTTTTTAATTTTATTAGGATTTTTTATTTTCGCTCCCGGACCAGTATTGCTTGCCCTTGTTCAGGATATCGGTAAAGAAAAACCTGTATTTATCAACAGCATTTTTATGACAATCAGCTTTATTACCGCCTCATTATCTGTAGTATTCGCCGGATTGCTTGGCGACTGGATAGGTTTGGAAAACACTTATAAACTTTCTGCGTTCCTGGCAGTCGGAGCTATACCTTTTGTTTTGATGTTGAAAAGCAAATGATGTTAATTTTTGTTAAGAATTCTTAAATCATTCTACTGTAACTTAATAAATTACTAATTTTATTGTCAGAATATTAAAATATTTATCAGCTATGAAATCTTTAAAACATCCGCTCAACATGAGCTTCACAAAAAGGATAGTTTACAGCTATGCTGCTTTACTGTCGCTATTAAGCATCTTTATTTTGATAAACCCTGTTTTGGCTCAGGAAGATGAACCGGATACTAACAATCCGAAAGTCCATATTGATATTAAAAAGCAATTTGACGAAGAAAGCAATTTAACACGGTATGATTCCACTTATTCCTGGTATTGGTCTGGCAGGGATTTTCCTGATGCTAAACTGGATTCATTATTCAGAAACCTTAATCAAAAATTTCACCATTTCTGGGATGAAGAATTCATGGAGCAATTCAGCGAACAACAAGAAAATTTCAGGAAACGTTACAATGATTACATAGAAGAACATCAGAAACTGATAGATAAATATTTTCGCACACCTTATGATAAAAAGGATTCAATTCCGGAGGCGAAGCCCAACAAATATATACCTCCTGAAGAAAAGAAAGAAAAAACCAAATCAGCCAGGATTTAAATTTAATTTCGTTAAAGGAAAAGTATTACTTTAGTCTCCCCTGAATTCAATTGAATTTTGCCCCGATACCGATAAATATCGGTATTCGGGGTGGAACCTGAAACATCGAACAAACTTTTATGACACAAAACATCCCATTAGCTGAACTGCTTCGTCCGAAAACACTTGATGAATACATCGGGCAGGAACACATTGCAGGCAAAAATGCAATTTTAAGACAGGCAATTGAATCGGGCAATATACCTTCCATGATTTTTTGGGGACCTCCGGGTGTTGGGAAAACAACACTGGCTTTTATAATTTCTCAACAATTAAGCCGCCCTTTTGTTACTTTAAGCGCTGTGAGTTCAGGAGTGAAAGATGTGAGAAAGGTGATAGCAAATGCGAAGGAAAGCGCCGGAGGTGCAATTCTTTTTATTGATGAGATTCACCGGTTCAACAAATCACAGCAGGATTCACTCCTCGGAGCAGTTGAGAAAGGAATTATTACTCTTATCGGCGCTACTACTGAAAATCCTTCATTTGAAGTGATCTCCCCTCTCCTATCGCGCTGTCAGGTTTATATTTTGAAGGACTTAGAGAAAGAACATCTGCTCGAATTGCTCAAAAGAGGCAAAATAAAACTTGAGACTGATAAAGCCATAAAGATCATCATTAAAGAAGACGAAGCCTTGTTAAGAATTTCGGGCGGCGATGCAAGAAAATTA
Source organism: Bacteroidales bacterium (assembly GCA_016783885.1). Lineage (GTDB taxonomy): Bacteria > Bacteroidota > Bacteroidia > Bacteroidales > JAADJA01 > JAADJA01. Next base: position 88,811 of record JADHVR010000005.1, on the reverse strand, counting down.
CTAAATGCCCTTGAACTGGTTGTTAATGCTGAGATCAATATAAATAAAGAGATTACTGTTACCAATGAAAAGGTTCAGAAGGTTATTCAAAAAAACCTTGCCATATATGATAAATCCGGCGAAATGCACTACGACATTATTTCCGCTTTTATTAAATCCATGAGAGGCAGCGACCCGAATGCAGCAGTGTACTGGCTTGCACGTATGGTGGAGGCTGGCGAAGACCCCAAATTCATTGCACGCAGGATGGTTATTCTCGCTTCTGAAGATATTGGTAATGCCAATCCAACAGCATTGGTGCTGGCACAAAGCTGTTTTGATGCCGTAAATATGATCGGGTATCCCGAATGCCGGATCATATTATCTCAAACGGCTATTTACCTCGCTTCATCTCCTAAAAGCAATGCATCGTACATGGCAATACAAAATGCTCAGCAAATGGTGAACAAAGCCGGTGATTTATCTGTTCCTCTGCATATCAGAAACGCTCCGACTAATTTAATGAAGGAAATAGGATATGGAAAGGGATATAAATATGCACATGATTTTAAGGACAATTTTGCAAATCTTGAGTTTTTGCCGGATAAAATTAAAGGTACAAGATTTTATAATCCGGGAAATAACTCCAGGGAAAATGAACTCAGGGCACGGTTAAGAAAGTTTTGGAAAAATAAATATGGGTATTGATGGTTTCATGGTTAAATTGTTAAATTGTTATACGTTAATAGTTAATTGTAATAAGTTAAATTTTAAGATATAGAAACTCTAACAAAATGTTCAGAAGAAAAAATTATATTAATTACGTGAGTTTTATTTTTGTGATATGCTCAGGTTGTGTTCAGCAAAATAATGCCATAAGGGAAATTCCTATAACGACTTATTATAATAATTGCGATGCGATTATTGATTTTGGTGTAATAATAACCATAGGTGATCCCAGCGATAAATTTATGATCAGCCTTCCGTATAGTTGGGATATTCAGGAAAGCTATTTCGACACACTCTTTGGGATTTTTGCATCTAACATATTTGAAACGGGTAACGATCCAAAGAAATTACAATCAATATCAATAACAGGATATTCTACCAACGACTCCCTCAAAGTTTATGTTGAAAAAGAACTCACTTCTTTAAAAAAAGACACTTCAATTTCTGTAAACGAGATGGGAAAAACGACAATAAATGACAGGAACGGATACTGGGTATTGTTTGAAAATAATTTTAAAGATGGAGATATCGTAAACTTAGTTGTTTTTATTAAAAGAGAAAAATCAAACGAAATATACCTCATCCAGTCTTCTGTTTATAAGACAGAGAATTTCAGAGAAAGAATATGCCGGTTAAAGCAATTGGTTAACACTTTTGAAATAGTAGAAAATTAATAAAAGAATTATCTGTTTTTTCAAAAAGCACTAACTTTGAACTTTAAAATTTGAACTAAATCATGTTTAAAATTCCAAAATTAAAACACACCGGTTCAGGTAATTTCTTCCTGATAGCCGGACCGTGCATAGTGGAAAATGAAAATATGCCACTTGAAATTGCTGAAAAGATCATCTCCATAACAGATAAACTTAAAATACCCTTTATTTTCAAAGCATCATATAAAAAGGCAAACAGGTCGCGATTAGATTCGTTTACAGGAATTGGTGATATTAAAGGGCTTGAAGTCATCCGGGAGGTCGGTGATAAAATGAATATTCCGGTTTTAACAGATGTTCATTCTACCCATGAAGCCGAACTGGCGGCTGAATATGTTGATATTCTGCAAATACCCGCCTTTTTATGCAGGCAAACAGAATTACTGGTTGCTGCCGCTAAAACCGGTAAACCGGTAAATATAAAAAAAGGGCAGTTCCTTTCGCCTGATACGATGAAATTTGCTATCAACAAAGTAAGAGAATCAGGAAATGATAAAATTTTTGTAACAGAGAGAGGTACAACCTTCGGATACCAGGACCTGGTGGTGGATTACAGGGGGATACCGGTTATACAAAAATTTGGAGTTCCTGTAATTCTGGATTGCACGCACTCCTTGCAACAGCCTAATCAGACTGCCGGCATAACAGGCGGAAAACCCGAAATGATAGAAACCATAGCCAAAGCCGGAGTTGCCATTGGAGTGGATGGTATTTTTATCGAAACCCATCCCGACCCGGCAAGTGCTTTTTCGGACGGAGCAAATATGCTCCGGATTGACCTGCTTGAAAACCTGCTGATAAAGTTAGCCGGAATCCGGCAGGCTATTTTATAATTTTATCTTATTTTTGTTTCATGTATCATTAAAACAAATAATTATGAATACAGTTTCTGAAGACAAAACAGTTGCTATTGTAAGTTACATTACATTACTCGGATGGATCATCGCAATTATTTTACATAATAATAATCGAACAGAGTTTGGTGCATTCCATCTTAGGCAATCTTTAGGATTGATTTTAACCGGTATAATATTATGGTTCATTCCAATTATCGGATGGATACTAAACATCATAGTTTTTGTATTCTGGATAATAGGTTTGGTTAATGCCATACAAGGCGAGAAAAAGCCGGTTCCTATAGTAGGTGAGTTCTACCAAAACATTTTCAAAGGGTTAAACTAATGATTTAATCAAAATCTGTCATTGGTGGCTTTTTGCCTCTCACTCAACAATAATACTCTTCACCCCTCCCGTTTCAGTATGGAACTGAACTGCTGTAATTGACGCAGGAAGGAAGGTTACCGTTCCGAATTGACTTATCCGGAAATTACAATTTACTTTCAAATCGTTATTTATCTCAAGGCTAACTTCAACTCCTTCCGGAATTCTATAATAAAACCCATGTACGCTTTTATCTGATTGGTTCCTTTTATTTATCTGACTAATCAATTGTCGGGTGCTTTCGGTTCGTTCTATTCTAAGAAAAATATTTTCACCACCGGCAGCATTAGCATCTTTAATACCACTTCTTTCCGAAAATACGAAAACAGGTATTAACGTAGTTTGTTCATTAGGATTGGGAAGAATAGAGAAAGAATAATAAAATATTTTTTCAATAGTTATACCTGTGAACAAAGAGAGATACTCTTTTTCCATCTTATTTAGCTCCTTGTCCATATATGCAATGCTTCCCGCATCATAAGGAATTTCCTGGTAGCCTGTTAACAGATTGTACCGGCTTTCCCTTATTTTGCCGATCATATTTGCTGCTTCAACGGCTTTTTGTTCATTGCTCTTTTCAACCCATTTTCTGTCTAAGTATATCTTTTCAACCGACACAGTATCCACAACTACCTTCCGAATTATCGTATCAATTTTTTCGTACAAATTAGTTTCAGCAAAATATTGAAACAAATCACCGTTTTCCTCAAGATTTGTTACTATTAATTCTTTAGCCTGCTTTTTTGACAGTGAACCGTTCAATCCCATTATCAATCCTGATTCGGATAACGAAATAATAATAGCTTTTTCTTCTTTGGTTGTTTTCTCACCGGTCTCCACAAAATAGTAGTGGTCAGGATCAGGTTCAACCAAAGTGCTTAACTTCACACCTGTGATCTCATATTCATTATAATCAGTTGAAATAATATCTTCAAGATCGAGGTACTTGCCGGCATATTCAGAATATGGCCCTGCATAATGTTCCATTTTTTTAACCGTTACATCCACTTTAATCATTGTCATTGGCAGGGCATAAAAAACACCTTCCTTATCATTTAAATTTAAATCGGCTGTTACATGAAACACATTGATCTGTGCATTACTGCAAATAAATAAAAACAAAGCAACAGAGGTCAACGCGGATCTTATCAATAATTTGTTCTGTTTGATGATCATAATTATAATGTATTAATGTATTCAAAAGTACAGTATTTTTTTTTATTTATATCGATTAAAATAAATTAGCAATAATTGTATAATTTTGTCGCTGATAGATTAAAGTATTTTTTTAAAATATCAGAAGTTATGAAAAATAATTATTTATGCCCAAAATGCAGAGCAGAACTCAAGATCAAAGATTATATCATTTTTTCTGCTGAAACCGAGAAAGGAATAAAAGGGATTATATTGCTTAGCCCCAAACTTGGCGATTACACAATAATACACGATGATAATTTCAAGTATGAAGAAGGTGAGCACATTGATTTTTTCTGCCCTGTATGTCGTTCCAGCCTTGCCATACCCGAAGTAAATAAAGACCTTGCCGAAGTGATAATGATTGACGAAAAAAATGTTGAATACAAGATAGTCTTTTCTGAAATAGCCGGTAAAAAGTGTACCATTAAGATTAAAGACCAAAACATTATAGAGGCTTTTGGTGAAGATGCAGATGAATATCAGAATTTCTGGGGCGTAGGTCCGAGGTATTAATTCAGTTCTCAGTCGGCAGTTAATTAATGTGATATTTATAAAGTTTACGAAGCGAAGCCTGCCCGACTTCGTCTTTCAGGCGGGCAAGTCCGTATGGACAACACGAAGTAAGTCCTGAGTATTCAGGATGCTTTTTAGTATAAATAAATATTGTTATTAACTTTGAAGCCCAAATGATAAACATCCAACAAATGAAACTTATCAGATATTTTATTACATTCATTATCTTGTTACCGTTTTTCGCGCATACACAGGATACAATTCGTTATCCAGTTGATATTGTTTACCATGAACAATCCGAACAGTATTATGTCTCGAACTGGGCGGATAATACTGCCGGAAATATTCTCAAATTAAATTCGGAAGGTCAGATTACAGGTACTTTTTACGACGAACTTAATTACGTCGGGGGACTTTGTCTTATTAACGATATTCTTTATATTACCAACAACATGGATTTGTATGGCGGTTCTCAGCCATCCTATCTTGTTGGGATTAACATTAATACCGGCGTCAGTATTCTGAATTTTGAGATTTCAACGGGTGGAACTTATTTAGACCTGATGACTACCGATAACAATGGAAATTTGTATATAGGTGACAGCGAAAAAATGAAAATTTATAAATATAACCTGCAAACAGGTTTAGTTACTGATTTTGTTACCAACATTACAAATCCTTTCGGAGTTTTTTATGATTATATTAGCGATAGAATTTTATTTACAAACAGTAGTTTCACAAATTCTTATATCAAATCAAAAAGCCCGCAAGGAGGTGAAATTACTACTGTTTTTTATCACAATGGTTATCTTGAAGGGATCACTATGGATGACGAAGGAAACTTTTATTTATCCAGTTGGGGCAATGATTACCAATGGGGGAATGAACCTGTGTATAAAACAAATCACGACTTTAGCTGGAAATATGAAATATCGAATAATCATAACCGACCTTTCGGTATGTGTATCGGAAAGGATACCTGCCTTGTAGTTTGTAACTGGGGAGAGCATACTTTAAGTTTTATCGAAACTTCAGGTTTTGAATCGCCGTTTAAGCAACCTTTTGATATCGTGTTTGATAATAATAATTTTCGGTATTTTATAACAAACAGTTGCATATCTGATAATTCTGTTACAGGAAACATAATTACAATTAAAAGCCCCGGAGATACAGTTCATACTTATTTTAACGATCTTAACCATCCCACCGGATTATGTATTTTCGATCAATTGCTTTTTGTTTTAAACAATACAGGAATTCCTAATGACAGTTCTTCTTCCTTTTTAACAGCTATTGATATTAACACAAATGAAATAGTGATGGAAACGGAAATCGATACAAGTGAAAGCTTTCTCGAATTTTTAACTCATGATAATAATAATTTGTACATAACGGATTACATTAAAAACAATATTTTAAAATTCGATATTATTACACAATCATCTTCCGAATTTATTACAAATGTTGAAAATCCAACAGGGATTTATTATAAAGATAATACCGACGAACTGATTTTTATTTCCTACTCAACAACTGAAATGGAGTCTTATATTATTGCTTCTGATATAAATGGGAACATAACCGATACTTTGTTTACTGCCATATATGAATTAAAAGATATTATTTATACCGAATCGGGTAATTATTATGTTTCTAACAGTGAAGAAAGCCTGGTATATAAATTTGACAGTATATTTTCAGATTATACAATAATTACTATAAATTACGATTCTCCAAACGGATTATATTATAACGAATTGACTGATGATTTAGGAATAACTTTCACAGAGGGCAACAATTTAAGTTTTATCGATTTTTCAAACACAGGTATTGATGTACTTATTGACTTAAAGAATGATTTTGTAATTTATCCAAATCCTTGTAATGGACGGTTTACAATTTCAGCAGAAAACCTGGACCGGCAAAAAGTTAAAATGATATTATGTGATATTTCAGGAAAGCTGGTTTATGATTATGAGTTCAAAATAAACGGAAACTCATTTATTAGAACATTTAATTTTGAGAACTTACCAAAAGGGACTTATGTGATGGTTTTATTTAACGATAAATTTGTTGAGAGAGAAAAGCTGATCATTTACTAATACATCAGGCTTTTCCTGAAAAACTTCCTATAATCAACTTAATGCACAATCAACAGCCGCAAGCGCATGAATTTCGGTTGTATTAAATAATGGCAAAGTACAATCTTGCGGTTTAATAATCAGCGGTAGTTCAGTGCATCCTAAAATAATTCCTTTTGCACCATTTAGCTTTAAATTCTCTATAATGTTTAAAAACTTAACTTTGGAAGAATTCAGGAAATTGCCAATAACAAGTTCTTCATATATTATTTCATTAACAACTTGTCTTTCCTCACTTGATGGTATTAAAATATCAACATTGTATCTTTCTTTAATCCTGGCTAGTATGAAATCTTCCTCCATTGTAAATTTTGTTCCAAGAAGACCAACTTTTTTAATTCCGGATTTCTGTATATTATTGCCGGTAGAATCAGCTATATGTATTAAGGGTATTTTTATTTCTTTTTTAATATCATCTGCGAATTTATGCGCAGTATTAGCACATAAAAGAAGTAAATCCGCACCGCCATTTTCCAATTTTTTTGCTACTTTCAATATCTCTGCCCTGAGTTGAACATAATCACTTTTAAGCATCAAATTTTCAATATCAGCAAAATTCAATGAATAAAGCAGTATCTTTGCCGAATGTTTCCCGCCCAGCCTTTTATTCACTTCAAGATTTATTATCCTGTAGTAATCAACTGTTGAGTTCCAGCTTATCCCACCTATGAGTCCTATTGTTTTCATGATGCTTTTTCCTCTTTTTTATTCAGAAACTCAGTCACAATTTCTTTTGCCTCAGCTATTGCGGTTTCTAAATTGTCATTAATAATTATTCTGTCGAATTCATGTGCAAACGACATTTCATGCTCCGCTTTTTCAAATCTTTTGCTTAGATTCTCCTCGCTCTCCGTTGACCTTTCTCTAAGTCTCTGCTCTAAGTGCTTAATTGAAGGTGGCATAACAAAAATTGCCAATGCCTTTTGCTTGTAATATTTTTTAATATTGATTCCACCGTAAACGTCCACATCAAAAATAACATGATGCCCCTTTGCCCAAATTCTCTCCACCTCCGATTTTAATGTGCCGTAAAAGTGGTCTTTATAAACCTCTTCCCATTCAAGGAATTTTTCATTTTTTATCTTTTCTTTGAAATCTTTAACCGATATGAAGTAATAATCTTTTCCGTCAACCTCGTTCTGTCTTTTAGGGCGACTGGCTGCTGACACAGAGAATTCAAGTCCTAAATCCGATTCCAGGAGTTTGTGAACAATGGTTGTTTTTCCTGCACCGGAGGGAGCGGAGAAGATGACGAGTTTTCCATTTATTATTTTGTTATATGGTTTTTCCATTTAATTTTTTCATGCATTTATCATATGAATGGATTTAACTTTTGTTTGTACAAAAATAATAAATTAAAGAATATTATACAACTGCTCCTTTATCTTTTCCAGTTCGTCCTTCATTTGAACAACGATTTTTTGAATGTTTGCTTCATTTGCCTTTGATCCCAGTGTATTGATCTCCCTGCCCATTTCCTGAGAAATAAATATTAACTTTTTACCTTGTGAAACCGGTTCATTTAAAGTGTCGCTAAAATATTCGCAATGTTTCTTTAACCTGACCTTTTCCTCGGTAATATCGAGTTTGTCTAAATAATAAACAAGTTCTTGCTCAAACCGGTTTTTATCGATGTCTTCTTTATCAGCTAATTCGTATAAATCCCTCTTTATTTTAATTTTTAAATTTTCAATTCTTTGCTTCTCAAAAGGTTCGACCTTTGTTAATAATTCCAAAATCTTCATGTTTCTTTTTTGAAAATCAATCTCTAATGCTTTTCCTTCTCCGCTCCTGAATTCATCTACTTTTTCGATTGCTTCTTCGATAGTTTTTTTTAAAAATTCCCATTCATACTCGGTCATTTCATCCTTTTCAGGAACAAGAACTTCCGGCATACGCATTAAAACCGTTAAATAATCAGTAAACTCTTTTTCTTCAAACCCGGTTGTTAATTCTTTCAATTCATTGTAATATTTACGGGCAAGAGGTTTATTAATCGAATAGTTAGAAACATCATCCATATTTTCAACAGTAATTGTAATGTCTATCTTTCCTCTTTTAAGGCTATTTGATAAAATTGTTCTGATACCAACTTCTTTATCACGAAATCCGTTGGGTGTCCTTGCATTGATGTCAATCTGCTTACTGTTCAGCGATTTTATTTCCACAATTATTCTTCGGTTTTGGTATTCACATTCAGCTTTTCCAAAACCCGTCATTGATTTAATCATAACATGCTTATTTAAAAAAACAAAGATAATTATTACTTTTGATGATAAAAGGCTTTTCAACTTAAATTCATCATATTAAAACAATGAAAGAATATCACAAAATTCCAACAGTATTTTCACGAGACCCTGAAACTAAATACAAAACTTTGATTGAAGGGCAATTTGCCACACCGGAACTTCAATATCTTCAAAACAATACATGGGTTTTTACCGAAAAGGTTGACGGAACAAATATCCGGGTGAATTTTGAAAATAAGCAAATTACTTTTGGTGGTAAAACGGATAAAGCGCAATTACAATCATCACTTGAAAAAAAGTTGAATGAAATTTTTTTGACGCAAAAAGAAACTTTCGTGGAGTTATTCAACGATGCTGAAGTTTGTTTGTATGGCGAGGGTTATGGTCCAAAAATTCAAAAGGGAGGCGGTAATTACAGGAGTGATCAAAGTTATGTATTGTTTGATATTAGAATAGGTGAATGGTGGTTGCAGCGTAAAGATGTTGAAGATATTGGCAAAAAATTAGGAATAGATGTTGTTCCGGTAATTGGTGAAGGAACACTTTGGGAAATGGTAAAAAAAGCACGAAAGAAGTTTAATTCGGTTTGGGGTGATTTTTTAGCAGAAGGAATTGTAGCAAGGCCAAAAATTGAATTGGCAGCCAGAAACGGTAAACGCATTATTACTAAAATTAAATATAAAGATTTTCATTGAAATTTAATGAATATTGATTTATAATTGGAATTATTGTAAAGTTTGGTGTTATGTAAGCATGGACGCTTGCAACATTTGTGGGTTTTCTTTTTTTATCTTTATTCTTATATCTAAAACTTCATACATTTGCAATCTTTTTTAATAACAGATATGGTATGGCTCAAACAATCTTTTATATTATTGTCGGGATAATTATTTTCGATTATTTCCTGGAGAGAATTCTCGATTACCTGAACAGTACATACTGGAGCAATAAACTTCCCAAAGAACTGGAAGGTATTTATGATGCAGAAAAATATAAAAAATCGCAGGAATACGAAAAGACAAAGCAACGTTTTTCCTTTGTTACCGATTCTTTTAATTTGATCCTTATGTTGCTGATGCTGTTTTTAAGCGGATTTGCCTTTGTGGATGATTTGGTCAGGCAATACACTCAAAATCCGATTTTAATGGCATTATTGTTTTTTGGTATTCTGGGATTTGCAGCCGACATTCTCACCACTCCGTTTTCTGTTTACAGCACTTTTGTTATTGAAGAAAAATTCGGGTTCAATAAAACCACTCCAAAGACTTTTATTCTGGATAAGCTTAAAGGCTGGCTGCTGGCTTTGATCATCGGTGGCGGATTGCTGGCATTGGTAGTTTGGATATACGAATCAACCGGCGAATGGTTCTGGGTGATTGCATGGGCAGCGATTGGAGGATTTACCATCTTTATGACTATGTTTTATTCTAATTTAATTGTTCCCTTGTTCAACAAGCAAACACCTCTGGAAGAAGGCGGTCTGAGAAGCTCTATCGAATCCTTTGCTAAAAAAGTTGGATTCAGGCTTAAAAACATTTTTGTAATGGATGGTTCGAAACGCTCATCTAAAGCAAATGCATATTTCAGCGGTTTAGGCGCTAAGAAAAGAATCGTCCTTTTTGACACCCTGATAAAAGACCATACAAACGAAGAACTTGTCGGGATTCTTGCCCATGAAATCGGGCATTACAAAAAGAAACATACCTTAACCGGCACAATCATTTCACTTCTGCAAACAGGATTAATGCTCTATATTTTATCTTTGTTTATTGGTAATCCTTTACTTTCTGAGGCTCTTGGAGCAAAAGAAGCAAGCTTTCATATAAGCATTCTGGCTTTTGGATTGCTGTACAGCCCGTTATCATTGATTTTAGGTTTGGTGATGAATATTGTTTCCAGGAAAAATGAATTTACCGCCGACCGTTTTGCAGGAGAAAATTATTTTCCTAAAGCACTACAGGAAGCATTGATTAAATTATCAGTTAATCATCTGAGCAACCTCCGCCCCCACCCTGCTTATGTTTTCTTTTATTATTCTCATCCGACGTTATTGCAAAGGTTGAAGGCTCTGGATAAGATTCGATATCATCAAAGCTAAAAGACTTGAAATTGTATAATAAAGGCTTGTTAAGAAAAAGATATAAAATATACATTATTTATCTTTTGTTTTTCTTATTTCAAATCAATATTTATTATCTTTGCTACATTAACAAATATACTATACTAATAATGATCAAAACCCATACAATATTCCAAATATTATTAATAAGTTTTGTTATAACACTTGTATCCTGCCAAAATAAAACGGAACAAACAACCGACCCGGTAAGCGTATCCAACTGGCAATATTTCGGACAAACTTCTCCGGGCAGCGAGCCACATCTTTTTTCCCCCGACATTATTTCAACGAGACGAAATGAAAGGGATTTTGCAATATCTCCTGCCGGAAATGAAATATTCTATACGTTGGTTTTACCAGATAAAAATCATTATGTAATTCTTTATATGTATTTTGATGGGTTTTTCTGGTCGGAACCTCAGGTTGCCCCTTTCTCAGGGCAATATAACGATTTGGAACCTGCCTTTTCTCCCAACGGTAAAAAATTATTTTTTATTTCGAACAGACCGCTAACTGATGGAAAGGAGAAAAGTGACTATGATATCTGGTTCGTTGATAAAACAATGTCTGACTGGTCTAAACCGGTTAATATAGGAGCGCCTGTAAACACTATAAAAAGTGAGTATTACCCTTCAGTTACATCAGATGGTACGCTTTATTTCACGGCAGGCTACGATAACTCACTCGGCGCTGAGGATATTTATTATTCACGAATGGAAGAAAATAATTATACTTTACCTGTTAATGCCGGCGATTCCATAAATTCATCATTATACGAATTTAATGCCTTTGTTGCCCCTGACGAAAGCTACATTTTGTTCTCATCTTTTGGCAGAGAAGATGATTTGGGAGACGGTGATTTATACATCTCATATAAAATAAATGATACCTTATGGACAAAAGCCCGGAATCTCGGCAAAACAATTAATTCCGATAAACTCGACTACTGCCCGTTTGTTACGTATGACAATAAGTACCTGTTTTTTACCAGCCAGCGCATCGATCCTGGTTTCAAAACAAATTACCGTAAAAATTTAGGCGTTATCCTTCAATTAGCCGATGGAATAAAAAACGGACTGGGTAATATTTACTGGGTGGAGTTTGATGCTCAAGCGTTTCGGTAACTTAATTCTTAATTCTTTTTTGTTAATTTAGCAACGCTTTCAAACAGCGACTAAATGGCTATTTCTTATAACAAATTTATACTCTCACTTTTTGTATTGCTTTTTTCGAACATCAGCATTGCACAGAACACAAATCTTCTTATCCTTCCCGATACCACTTACGAAATAACCGACCCTGATTTCGAACTACTTATGGCAGCAACAGAAGAAGACACTTCCAAAGTTAAAGCCCTGCTGGAAACAGGTACGGATGTAAACACCGCAACTTACGATGGTGTTACTCCATTGATGTACGCCGCACAAAACGGTCATCTCAGGGCGGTTGAAATTCTTATAGACAGCGGAGCCAAAGTAAATATTTTACCCTATAATCAAGTGAGTGCACTCATGGGGGCTTGTATTGCCGGACATGTTATGGTTGCCGACACTTTAATCCTGAACGGCGCTGATGTTAATACCAAAAATACAGACCTGGTAACACCCCTTATGTATGCAGCTGCTTTTGATAATTTTATACTAACTGATGTGCTGATATTTTACGGCGCTGATGTGAATCAAAAGGATTTACGGGGAAATACAGCTCTCCTGCATGCAGTTTATTACAATAACCTTGAAATTACCGATCTGCTTCTTGAATACGGTGCAAACATCGACACAACAGATAATAATGGATTTACTCCCTTAATGGTAGCAGCACAAAACGGTTATCTCCAACACGTGGATTATTTGATCTATAAAGGAGCTAATATCGATGCTGAAAATGAAAATAATTTAACAGCACTTTCTTTAGCCATCATCAACAGGAATTATGAAATTGCCAGACTCCTGTTAGATAACGGAGCGAATGTCAACCACTCAATCTCGAAAGCAAGAAATCAAATGTCTATTGCCATGGAATTCTGTGGGAAACATATCAGGCAATTACTTATGGAATACGGAGCGGATAAAAATCCAAAACCCAGGATTGATAAACTATTGATAGGAGCTGATTTTAACGGTAATATAAATGATTTTATGACGGGCGGTAATGTATGCCTCAACGAATCGAAATACGGATTGCAACTTCAATTGGGATATAAAACACGACCATGGGTAAGAAGCGTACTGTACGAAGTGGATGAAAAAACATTTTACCAGTTCTGGGAAAAACGATCGTGTGCGAATCTTGGTTTGGATAAACTTTTTGTGCTGCAAAGATCATCCCTGAAAAATTACGGTGGTATTTTTATTGGTGTTAATGGCGTTTATACTTACGGCAATTTCCGGGGTTCAGACAAAAAACCCGAAAACCGCTTCCTGGTAGTTCCTGAAGCAGGTTTTTTCTGGAATTACAAAAAACTCAGCTTCAAATTGAATTATGAATATATGAAACTAAAAAACACAAAGGTTTCATCACACAGGATTAATCTGTCGGTGGGATTTATTATTAATATAGCAAAAGATAAAATAAAATTAAAGAAGGAGCCGGAGTTGTAGATTATGAAAAAAAGAAAAATAATACTATTTCTGTTAACATTGCAACTTTTTATCTTTAATAGCAGCTGCGAAAGGCAGGAGCCGGTTAACCTGAGTGAAATAGATTGCTCAGAATGTTACCAGGACAAACCGGAATGGGGACCATTGAACATTACAGTTACCATTAACGACCAAAATCCTTACGTCCCTTTGAAGGTCTATATTGGCAATTTCGAAGAAGGAAATCTCGACTGGACAGATAAGGCTTGTTCAAGCGATTTCTGGGTTGATGTTAAGCCTGACCAATATTATTCCGTTACAGCAGAATATAAAGATGGCGATAAAATCATTTTTGCGGTGGATGGTGATAAACTAAAGCTCAAACATACCTCCGACAAATGCGATGAACCTTGTTATTATTTCCAGGGAGGTTATATTGATGTGAGGTTGATGGACTGATTATTCCCGATCTCGCAACTTCGTGACGGGACGGGATTAGGCACTCAAAATTCAACTTCTATTTTAAAAGCTCCTCAATAATAAGTTCTACATTAATTCCTTCGGCTTCTGCTTTATAATTTCTTATTATCCGGTGCCTGAGCACAGTAGCTGCCACTGTCTGAACATCTTCGATATCCGGTGAATACTTACCATGAATAGCGCCATGGCACTTTGCCCCGATGATTAAATACTGCGAAGCCCTGGGACCTGCACCCCATGTAATGTAATCATTAGCCCATGGGTGTGATCCATTGGTACCCGGACGGGTTTTAGAAGCTAAGTTAACTGCATATTCAAATACATTATCCGGCACAGGTATTCTCCTTATCAGGTTTTGGAAAAAAATGATATCTTCAGCCTTTAGTACTATTTGCAGTTCGGGATTATATTCCGAAGTAGTGGTTTTCACCACGTTTATCTCTTCTGCAAACGAAGGGTAGTCGAGCCAGATATTAAACATAAAACGGTCTAACTGAGCTTCCGGTAACGGATAAGTGCCTTCCTGCTCAATCGGGTTCTGGGTTGCTAATACGAAAAAAGGCTCTTCAAGCTGATACCTTTTGCCTGCCACAGTTAAACCTATTTCCTGCATAGCCTCTAAAAGAGCTGATTGCGTTTTAGGTGGAGTCCGGTTTATTTCGTCGGCAAGAATGATATTGGCAAATACAGGTCCTTTTATAAACCTGAAATGCCTGCTTTCATCTAAAATTTCCGTACCGATAATATCCGAAGGCATCAGGTCGGGTGTGAATTGAATACGGCTGTAGCTCAAACCCAGGACTTTTGAAATAGTATTTATCAGTAAGGTTTTTGCTAATCCGGGTACTCCTATTAGCAAGCCGTGTCCCTTGCTGAAAATGGTGAGAAGCACATCCTGCACAACTCTATCCTGACCTATGATTACTTTGGCTATTTCTGCCCTAAGGGCTTTATATTTTTCAACAAATGCATCTAATGCTTCTACGTCTGACTTGTACATGTTTTATGTTTGGTGTTTACTGTTTGGTGTTTACTGTTTACTGTTTGAAAGCGTGGAGTTAACTTCCTATTCCCTGCTTCCTGCTCCAGACTCTTCCATCCCGAAACTTCGGGATTCGGGATCGGGAATATTCAATACGGTACTTTCTCAACTTTATTCATCTACAATAAATGTTTTATTTTTGAAATTCAAGGTTACAATCTTATTATCTAATAACTGTGTTCCTAACAATGCTTCATTATCTTCAGTCAGGCTTAAGGTAACTATTTCCGGCTTATTATCGATTATGATCTGTCCTAAATAAATCTTTTCTAACACAATTGAACCATCAGCCAAAATAAAATCTTCATTACCAATATATTGTAACTTACATTCTTTGAAGTATTTTTTTGGCAAACAGAATTCACCATTGAAAGCTGTATCAAGAACACATTTCAGTTGAATTACTTTTTCTTTACCAACAATGTAAATATTCTCAATCTGGGGAGTAAGGTTATCATCTATATATCCTTTCATTATTATCTTCTTTTATAGACACCTTTATAACCAATCTTTATAAAATGAAAAAATTTATCAGGATGTTTTAAAATAGCTTTATAATATGCTTCTTTTGTATTATCCCCTATAAAGCAATCTCCACTTTCCGGTTCTATTGCTACTATTTTGCCTTTATATTGTTTTTCAAACACTTTTTTATATTTCTCCGTATAAATTTTTTTAGCCTTTTCTGTTAAAGACATGTCGTTATAAATTTTTATGTTTTCCGTAGTATTCATAAATATTTCGAAATTAATATTGATTTACATATATTTTTATAGACACCCTGTAATACATATTATTCAGTTCTAATTGCTATTCAAACACAAAGGTAATCTCTTTTTTTAATTTTCCCAATTGTTCGTAAACTCGCAATCTTTATACTTATCATTGATTTTTACATAAGTTTCATTAGCTTTTTCTTTGATCCAATTTGTGATAGTTTCCTGTTTTTTTTGTTCCAGCGCCCATTCCTGAATTTTGTCGTAATCCTGTTTTAAGTTTGCAGTATGTGGTTCTGTTCTTTTTTTCAGGTAAAGTATTCTGTATGCGTCCTTACCTTCCTGAGTTTGAAACTGCACCGGTGTAGAAATATCTCCGACTTCAAGTTTGTCGATAACAAAAAATACCTTCGGGTCTAACTGGTCTGCATCAAACAGCGAAGTTCCCGTCATGGGATTTATCAACAGCCCTCCGTTGTTTTTACTCGGATCATCCGAGAATTCAACGACTGCCTCATCAAATGTGTATTTTCCATCTTCAATAATGTTTGCAATGCTGTCGAGTTTAACCTTAGCCCTGGCTAAATCCATTGAAGATACTTTAGGACGAATTAAAATATGCCTCACATTAATAAATTCACCCCTTCTCTGAATTAACTGGATAATATGAAAACCTGCTTCTGTTTCCACGAGTTCCGATACTTTATCATCTTTAAGGTTAAAAGCTACCGCTTCAAATTCAGGATAAAGGTCTCCCCTGCTGTACATACCCAATTCGCCTCCGTTTTTTGCTGATCCCGGATCTTCAGAATATAAAATTGCCAGTGTGGCAAAATTCTCCCCATTTAAAATCCTGTACCTTAATTCATTTAATTTATTTTTTACTCTTTCAACTTCTTCAGGATTAACAGGAGGCATTTTTACAATTTGCAACATCTCTACTTCCGAGTTGATAAACGGTAAACTATCCCGGGGAATATCTTTAAAGAATGACTTAACTTCCGATGGAGTAATATTAACATCTTTGGTAATTGATTGCTGTACATTTTCCACTAACATTAGCTCTTTAACCTGTTCTCTCAATTCTTCCTTAAAAGCAAAAATTGATTTCTTATAAAATTCCTCGAATTTCTCCTGCGAGCCAAATAAAGAAATATAATGCCTTAACCTTCTGTCCATTTCCGATTCTACCATAACATCGGAAACTTCCACACTATCGAGTTCTGCCTGGTTTAACAATAATTTTTGGTAAAGCATAGTTTCAAACATATAACATTTAATCGTAGAACTGCTCCCCTTTATTCCTTCCTGCATCCTGTACTGCATGTATTGCGACTCAATATCCGAATCAAGGATAATGTTACCTCCGACTACGGCAATAACCTGGTCAATCACCTTATCTTCGTCCTGTGCGTTCAGACTGATCCAGGGGATAACCAGAGAAATTAATAATAATGTGATCCTGTTTTTTTTCCGCATAAATTTAATATTGCATAAGTTTTAATTGTGCAGTCAAAAAAGACCTGACAGGTTTAACTTACCTATATGATTAAAATGTATCAATCTGACAAGCAATTAATTAAAAAAACCTGTCAGGTCTTAATCACTGGATTAAAACGAAAATTATTACTAATTATTTAAATATAAACAAACTAATAAATTTCAAAATCATTGTTCTCAAGGGCTGTTTGATATACTTCATCCCGCATGTGCCTGATAATATTCAGCTTCCTTTTATTAATAATGATCCGTCTTATATTTTCCTTTTCAAAACTTAAAGGCGATATACCCTCCTTAATTTTGAAATCAGAAAAACTAACAAAGTAAATATAAAGATCTTCTTTTAATTCAATTTTTAAATGATTTTGGAGATATGCTTCTTTGTTATAAGTTTTTATTGGAACAAACCTTAACAAATCGTCAAATAAAATCCAGGTTTCATCATCCGGAAAATAAAGGTCAGCATATTTCTCAATATATACCTCGAGCGAATCCCTGCTTTCAGGTTTATTGGAATAAAAGAACCTCCTTATCATAGCAAGGTTCGGTTCATCACTCTCAAACCGGGCATAAAAAGCTTTAACAATGTTATCCTTGAGCTGAAAATTTCCAATATTATCATTATAGTAATCTTCAATTTCAACATAAGACACCACGGTATCAAGATACTGGCTGATAAGTTTCGACTCGTACTGGTATATAATAAGAGAGTTCCGGTATTCATCCAATTGTTTCCTGAACTGTATATCTTCTTCTAATAAATTTTTTTCTGCTTTATGCAGGAAAAGCTTCTGTGATATCCAGTTGTTGATGTAATTCTGTACGATGGAAAGGCTGTCTTTTACACTGGTTCCCGGAGGAACTATGTCTTTTATTTCCGATTCGTACAAATATTCGTTATAAACGCGTGCTAAAATATTTTCAGAACTCTTGTTCGGACCATTAATACAAGAGGTTAATAAAATTAGTACCGGTATAAGTAAACTGAAACGCATAAACTTATTAACTGACTGAACAATACAAAAGAGTGACAAATAGTTGCGTGGAGCGAGGTGCATGGAGCGTGGTGCTTGGTGCATAGATTAAAAAAACTATAACAATAAACTAACTCCACGCTCAACGTTCCATGCCCCACGCTATTCTCACTTATATAATTTCAATAACTTTAATGCCGCCACTAATTGGTCAAAGATGACAAGACTTCTTTATGGATTTCCACAGGATATTTAGCTCTTAATTCTTTTATCCATTTTTCTTCCAGATATTCCTGGTACCCGGCGGTAATTAAACCACGTGCTTCATTAAATGACTTTGGCTCGGGGGCAATCTTTTTATGAACCACAATAAAAACAGTTCTGCCACCATGCTCCATATTATCTATAATTCCCTTTTTCCACTTTATAGAATCAATAAGATCATTATCTTCTTTTTGAAATTTCTTATGCTCAATACGTACTATATCCAGTGTATCTTTATTAATCTCAGTAAGTATTTCATCTTCACTTTTACCATTTATTATCAATTCTCTCGTCGCTTCAATATAGTTAGTGTCATTAAACGTATAGATAGATGCGTCTAAGCGAGTATCCCATAAGAATTCTTTTTTATGCTTGTCATAGTATTCCTTTAATCCGGTAGTATCTTTTGTAGCAAACGACCATATTTTATTATTGGTCAGTTCGAACAACAGGATGCCATCCCTGTATTCTTTCATTATGGCTTTAAAATCCGGATGTTTTTCTTCTAAGCGGCTGTCTTCATAAGCTTTGCACTCTTCATCAGTAAATTGTTTAAATTTTCTATTTACAAACTCATTAATATTTTCACCGCTTGATATATCCTGATTGGCGGCAATATAATCTGCAAATTGCTTTTGCGAATAAGTTTGGTCATCAAGAGTAAATACAACATCTTTTAATATTATATCTTCAGGAACTTCCCATTTCCCAATAAAAATTGTTGAATCGATAATATCGCAAATTTCTCTTATTGCCTTTTCATTTAAAGTAAATCCATATTCATTTTTGATATCGCTGATTATAATATCCTCGCTCTTTTGTGCTCGCCGGTCTTTTTCCAACCTCTTACGCATGTCATTTTCAACTTCCTCAAAGGGCATTATTCCGGTTTTTTCGTAGAGTTTTATAATATGCCATCCATAAGCTGTTAAAATGGGTTTGGAAACATCGCCTGAATCCTGTAATGTATTTATCACCTCAATAAATTCTGGAACCATACGATTTACCTCGAACTTAGGCAATAATCCGCCGCTTCCTGATGAACCTTTATCATCAGAATACTCTTTAACCAAATCTTCATAACTATCACCTTCCTGAATTCTCTGATACAGCGAATCTATTTTAAGTCTGATATCGGTTGAATCCTGAGCAGTAGCGCTATCAGGCATTTTCAGGTATAAATGGGCAACCGCCATTGTACCCAAAGCCGGAATGCGGTCGGTAACCTTAATAATATGATAACCAAAATCGGTACGAACCGGCATTGACATTTCTCCAACCGCAGTGTTGAATGCGCCCGTTTCGAAAGGATAAACCATGTCGAAAACCGTAAAATATCCAAGATCTCCGCCATTACCGGGTATGATTCTTCCTCCGCGTGGTGATATTCTATCACGAGCTGACGGATCTTCAGAAACATCTTTTGCAACTTCGGCAAAACTTTCACCGGCTTCTATTCTTTCCCTGGCTTCCATTATTTTGAAATAGGCATCAAGCGTATCTTCAGGCATGGCATTGGGTCCTATCATGAGAAGGATATGACTTACCCTGATATCTTCTTTTTTTCTCTCATAAGCCTCAACCAGCAAATCTTCAATTATATCTTCATTTACAAAATAAGGCTCTGCAAGCTGTTCCCTGTAGCCTGCCAGTTCCTCTTTGAATGCCGTAACCGTATCATATCCCAGCTCTTCTGCCTCTTTAACTTTTAACCTGAAATTGATATAAAGATCGAGATACTCCTGTACAGACTTTTTATCAATGACATCGCCCTGAGTATTGTTTTTCTTATACACATACATAAATTCATCAACTGTAATATCTTCACCGGCAATCGTAACCAATGCCCTGTTTTCCTGTGCATTCATTGATACTACGAGAAAGATTCCAATTCCTAAAATCAAATACCTTAAAAAATTCATATTAATTAATATTTAAGTTAATGTTTAATAATTTCGAGGCGCAAATATAATTTTTTTAGTAACAATAAAAAGATAATTGTCTTTATTTTCATTTGTTGTCATTAGCTTCGCTGTCATTTATAGTCATTTATCGTCATTAGCTTCGCTGTCATTAATAGTCATTCAATAGTCATCGGTCATTAGAAAATTTGAATATTGATAATCTAATTTTTCAATCTAAAATCTAAAATTCTTCCTTATCTGCTATAATTGGGAGCTTCGCGTGTAATAGTAATATCGTGCGGATGACTTTCAACAACACCGGCAGAAGTTATTTTAATAAATTTTGCTTTTTGCAAGTCCGAAATATTTTTTGAACCGGTGTAGCCCATACCTGCTCTGAGACCGCCAACCATTTGATGTATCACTTCCGACAATCCGCCTTTATAAGGAACTCTCCCAATAATTCCTTCCGGAACGAATTTTTTAATATCGTCTTCCATATCCTGGAAATACCGGTCTTTCGAACCCTTTTGCATAGCCTCGATGGAACCCATACCGCGATATGTCTTGTACTTGCGTCCTTCGAAGATAATGGTTTCACCCGCTGACTCATCCACTCCTGCAAATGTTGACCCTGCCATAATAGAATGAGCACCGGCAGCTATTGCTTTTACAATATCACCGGTGTACCTTATGCCGCCATCAGCAATTACCGGAATCCCAGTGCCCTTCAATCCTTTTGCAACTTCATAAATAGCTGACAGTTGAGGAATCCCTATACCCGCAATAACACGTGTAGTACAAATAGAACCCGGGCCAACGCCTACTTTCACTGCGTCAACACCCAGATTTGCGAGGTCTCTTGCTGCCTGCACCGTACCAATATTTCCCACCACTAATTCAATGGCGGGGAAATGCTCTTTAACCTCCCGTGCTATATTCATCACTCCTTTTGAATGACCGTGAGCAGTATCAATAACAATGGCATCAACTTCTGCATTAACAAGGGCTTTAACCCTGCTGATTGTATCGGCGGCAACACCTACAGCCGCAGCAACACGTAATCTGCCGCGTTTATCCTTACAGGCATTCGGTCTCTCCTTTATTTTTATAATGTCTTTATATGTAATCAGACCAACCAGCCTAAAATTATTATCAACAACCGGAAGTTTTTCAATTTTATGTTCCTGTAAAATATCGGCAGCTTTTTCAAAATCGGTGAATTCGGTGGTTGTGATAATTTTTTCCTTCGTCATCACTTCTTTAACGGGTCTTTCGTGATTTCTTTCAAATCGCAAATCTCTGTTTGTAACAATACCAACAAGAATATTTTCGGCATCAACAACAGGAATGCCACCAATATTAAATTCGCTCATTATCTGTAATGCATCACTGACAATAGCGTCCTTGTTAAGTGTTATCGGATCGAGGATCATTCCATTCTCTGCCCGTTTTACCTTTTTTACTTCATTCGCCTGATCTGCTATGGTCATGTTCTTGTGAATAACTCCAATGCCCCCTTC
This sequence comes from Bacteroidales bacterium, assembly GCA_016783885.1. Taxonomy (GTDB): domain Bacteria; phylum Bacteroidota; class Bacteroidia; order Bacteroidales; family JAADJA01; genus JAADJA01. The sequence continues at coordinate 66,968 of JADHVR010000005.1, read as the reverse complement.
CTGTGCCATAGCAATTGCCATTGTATGCTCAGTAACAGTATCCATGGCAGCAGAAATAATAGGTATATTTAAACGAATGTTTTTAGCGAATAATGTCGAAGTATCAACTTCACGGGGAAGAACTTCGGTGTATGCCGGAGAAAGTAAGACATCGTCATAAGTAAGCCCTTCACCTGAAAATTTGTCTTTATCGAGAATCATAACCACAGGTTTTAAAAAATTGGCGCAAAGATAGAAATTTTTATTACCGAAAATTATAGATCAAGTAATATTTATAAACTGTCAGATATTGGGTGCTGGGTTAATTGGTCATTGGTAGTCATTAGGCATTTTTCATTAGCCATTTTTTAGAAATAAGATTTTGACAAATACAATAAATATTTTTAAATAAAGTTAAAATGATTTATCAATTTATTCTCAAATTGCTTATAATATAATTTTTATCAAATTAAGTTATATTTTATATTACAATATAATATTTAAATAATCGTTACTTTTGCACATCAAAAAATTTTAAGTTGAACTACAAGAAGTTAATATGAGAAAGAGTTTCATTCTATTATTGGGGGCAGTTTTACTAACAATATCTTATCATTCTGTTGCACAGAATAAAAAACCAAATTACGTAGGACAGGAATCTCAAAACACAATAACCACTGCAGTGCCATTTCTTATGATTGGGCCAGACGCCCGTTCGGGAGGCATGGGTGAACTTGGAGCCGCCACTACCCCTGATGCAAATTCAATGCACTGGAATCCCGCGAAGTATCCATTTATTAACAAAAAGATGGGTTTTGCGGTATCATACAGCCCCTGGCTCAGGAAACTGGTTAATGATATAAATCTGGCTTATTTAGCCGGTTTTTATAAAATAGATGATAAGTCGGCTGTTAGTGCATCATTGACGTTTTTTTCATTAGGCGATATAACCTTTACTGATATTCAGGGTGAGACAATAGGTAATTATCGCCCCAGCGAGTTTTCAATTGATGGTAATTATTCAAGAAAATTTTCACCAAAATTATCCGGCGCTGTTTCATTAAGGTTTATATATTCAAACCTTACACAGGGACAATTTGTTCAGGGTACAGCTACAAAAGCTGGTACTTCAATTGCTACTGATGTGGCAATATTCCATACAAATGAATTAAACATTAACGGGCTTGAATCTGCAAGGTTGAATTGGGGAATTAATATTTCAAATATCGGCGCAAAAATTTCCTATTCGAATGATGATATGACTAAGGATTTTATTCCGACTAACCTTCGTATCGGACCGTCATTCCATATTGACATTGATGATTATAACTCTTTCACTTTTCAATTTGATTTAAACAAATTGCTTGTTCCAACTCCGCCTATTTACGAAACCGATACTTTGGGTAATCCAATCTTGGATGGTGCTGGTAATAAAGTGATTTTAAAAGGTAAAAATCCTGATGTTTCTGTTGTACAGGGTATGATCCAGTCATTTTACGATGCACCGGGCGGATTAACTGAAGAACTAAAGGAAATTATATGGGTAGTAGGTGTGGAATACTGGTATGATAAACAATTTGCGGTCAGAGCAGGATATTTTCATGAAAGCTCTATGAAAGGTAACAGGAAATTTTTCACCCTCGGAGCAGGATTAAGATATAATATTTTTGGCCTGGATTTTTCTTACCTGATTCCAACAGAACAGCAAAACCCTTTACAAAACACACTCCGATTTACATTAACATTTAATTTTGAAGGCTTTAAGAGTCAAAGCGAATGAAAATTAAGGTAGGATTTGGATTTGATGTTCATAAGCTAAAAAAAGGCGCCGACCTTTGGATTGGGGGAGTAAAAATTCAATCGGAGAGGGGCGCTGTTGGTTATTCCGATGCCGATGTTTTGATACATGCTATATGTGATGCATTGCTTGGAGCCATTAATCTCAGGGATATTGGTTTTCTTTTCCCCGACACAGACCCTCAATATAAAGGGATTGACAGTAAAAAACTCTTAACGGAAGTTTGCAAGCTTGTAGCCCAAAATGATTATTCTATTAATAATATTGATTCAACGGTTTGTTTAGAACAACCAAAGATATCTTCATATATCCCTGAAATTAAAAAAACTTTGGCTGAAACGGCAGGACTTTCGGAAGATGATATTTCAGTTAAAGCAACTACTACTGAAGAATTAGGTTTTACCGGACGCGCGGAAGGAATAGCAGCTTATGCCATAGCTCTTGTTAAGAAAAAATAGTTCGTCCATTAGTCATTTACATCGTGTCATTTGAATACTGCCGACTGACCCCGATAGCTATCGGGGTTACTCCTATTTAACACAAAAATCAAACATTTTTTTACTCTCAATAAATCCTTCGAGGCGATCACCGATTTTAACAGGACCTACACCGGCAGGTGTCCCTGTAAAAATTAAATCTCCCATCTTTAACATCATGAATTGAGAAACATACGAAATAATTTTATCGAAAGTAAATACCATGTCTTTTGAATTTCCACACTGAACCGTTTTACTGTTTAAATCAAGATGAAATTTAATATTGTCCCTATTTTTAAGTTCTTCAAACGAAATAAATTTACTAAGCGGCGCCGAACTATCAAATCCTTTAGCTATTTCCCAGGGTAATCCTTTTTCTTTGCATTGCCTTTGAATATCCCTTGCTGTAAAGTCAATACCAAGACCAATTTCATTATAATATAAAGGTGCGAATTTTTCCTGTATGAATTTTCCGTTTCTGTTGATTTTTATTACCAGTTCAATCTCATAATGAATTTCATTAGAAAATCCCGGATAATAAAACGGACGGTTTCTTAATAATAAAGACGTTTCCGGTTTGAGGAAAAAAACAGGCTTCTTTGGCAGCACGTTGTTTAATTCTCTAACGTGCTCAACGTAATTCATTCCTATACAAATAATTTTCATATCAAAATTATTTATTAACAAAATTTAGTTAATAAAATTCTCAAAAATAGAAAATAATGTTAATAAAAAAAAACGTTTAATTTTAAAATAATACTTGTTTTATAATATACTTTTGAAGCATGATTGAACAAGAAAAAAAAGCGGATAAAGTTACTGATATTCAGGGGAAAGTCAAAAAAAGGATTCAAAAAAATGCCTTAACACAAGTTTTTGCCGAGCACGGCAGGATACCACCCCAGGCTGTTGAACTTGAAGAAGCCATTCTCGGTGCACTAATGCTCGAACAAAATGCACTTACCTCTGTTATCGATATTTTAAAACCTGAAGTTTTTTACAAAGAAGCCCACCAGGTTATTTATGCAGCAATACATCGTTTGTTTGCCAAATCAGAACCTATCGATATTTTAACCGTTACCAATGAATTAAAATCGAGCGGCGAACTGGAATTAATTGGAGGAGCCTATTATATCACTCAATTAACCAACAGGATTGCTTCAACTGCAAATATCGAATATCATGCAAGGATCGTTACTCAAAAATATATTCAGCGTGAGTTGATCAGAATCTCCTCAGAGATCATTAAAGATGCTTTTGAAGATACGACTGATGTTTTTGATCTTCTCGATAAAGCCGAAAAAAACCTTTTCGCCGTAAGCGAAAATAATTTCAGAAGAGATTATGACAATATGCAGACATTGGTCAGGGAAGCTATCCAGGATATTCAAGCGGCTCGCGACCATGAAGGAAACTTAAGAGGAACTCCATCAGGATTTACCGATTTGGACAGGGTTACGACAGGCTGGCAAAAATCCGACCTGATTATTCTGGCTTCTCGTCCGGGGATGGGTAAAACGGCTTTAGTTCTTTCAATGGCAAGAAATATTGCTGTCGATTTTAATATTCCTGTTGCTTTCTTCTCACTTGAGATGTCATCAATTCAGCTTGTTACAAGGTTGATTTCAAGCGAAACGCAATTATCAGCCAATAAACTTAAAAAAGGGAATCTTGAAAATTACGAATGGGAGCAATTAAATGCTAAAATAGGCAAACTGATCGATGCACCATTATTCATTGATGATACGCCTGCACTTTCCATTTTTGAATTACGTGCTAAATGCCGCCGTTTGAAAGCTCAGCATGATATACAATTAGTTATCGTTGATTATATTCAGTTGATGTCAACAGGCGGAGATAATCAGGGAAACCGCGAACAGGAGATCAGTGCTATTTCAAGGTCTCTGAAAAGTCTTTCAAAAGAGTTAAACGTTCCAATAATAACCCTTTCTCAGCTTAACAGATCGGTTGAAACACGCACCGGCTCCAAACGTCCTATCCTTTCCGACCTTCGTGAATCGGGAGCCATCGAGCAGGATGCCGACCTTGTGCTGTTCATTTACAGACCTGAATATTATAAAATAGACCAGGATGAAGATGGCAATTCAACAAAAGGACTGGCTGAACTTATCATTGCAAAGCACAGAAACGGGGCGCTGGCTGAAATTAAACTTCAATTCATAGATAAATTTGCCAGGTTCACCGACTATGAAACAGGTGATACTGAGGTGCCGGGCGACTTTCCTGCTGATTATGATTATCCTGCTGAAAATTCATACACTGTTCAATCACGAATGAATGATATGCCGGAGGAGGAGCACCCGTTCTGATTTGTGTTAATGGATATAGCAATATTATCACATTAAACACGTTGGATTCAATGATGAAAAAGATACTGCTTCTATATGTATTTCTCACTTTGTTTCTGATTTCAAAAGCTGCCTACCTTTTGATACCCATGGACGAAACCCAGAAAAACCACCTTAAATCTTATGGTATTGCATTTTGGGTTTTACAGCAGGATGTTGAAGTAGATTGGTTGCTGAATTACCGCGGAGGTAGTTTTATGTGCAAGTACCATGAATTGATCGAGCAGGAATGTGTAATCCGCGGAGTTAGCTACCAGATCATTGCCGATGTGCAATCAACAGCAATTTTAATGGAGATTTCCGATCCGCAGGTTAATATGGATGCGGTAAAACTGCATAAGGCTCCTAAAATTGCTGTTTACTCTCCAAAAAACAAACAGCCCTGGGATGATGCTGTTACGCTTGTGCTTACTTATGCTGAAATTCCCTACGATATTGTTTACGACGAAGAAGTGATGGAAGGAGTTTTGCCTCTATATGACTGGCTCCACCTTCATCACGAAGATTTTACAGGTCAGTACGGGAAATTCTGGGCGAGATACAGGGATGCGAACTGGTATAAGGAAGATGTGAAGGTAAATGAAGAAATAGCTCATAAGCTGGGATTCAGTAAAGTTTCACAATGCAAGCTGGCAGTAGCAAAAAAGATAAGGGATTTTACAGCGGGCGGTGGTTATTTATTTGCAATGTGTTCGGCTCCCGACAGCTATGATGTGGCTCTTGCCGCAGAAGGCATTGATATATGCGACCAGATGTTCGATGGTGACCCGATGGACCCCAATGCACAGCAAAAGATAGATTACAGCAAGTGTTTTGCATTTCGCGATTTTACAATCAGCACAAATCCCTTTGAATATGAAATTTCTTCTATCGATGTTATTCCCACTCAGCGTCAGCGCAAGGTAAACCAACGAAACGATTATTTCTCCTTGTTTGAATTTTCGGCTAAATGGGATCCCGTGCCAACCATGCTTTGTCAGGATCACACACAAGTTATCAAAGGATTCATGGGGCAGACTACTGCCTTCAGGAAGCAATTTGTAAAGCCGAATATACTGATAATGGGAGAAAATAAGTCGTTGAATGAAGCCAGATATATTCACGGAGAGTTTGGAAAAGGAATGTGGACATTCCTGAGCGGACACGATCCGGAAGATTACCAGCATTTTGTGGGCGACCCGCCAACGGATCTTAATCTACACCCTAACTCACCAGGCTACCGGCTGATATTGAACAATGTGCTTTTCCCGGCTGCTAAGAAGAAGAAGCAAAAAACATAAAGATAAAATTTCAAATTCCAAAGCACCAGCCATGACTAATCGAAGAAAAACAGAGTGAATGAATTTGTTATGTTGAAAAACTTAAAGAATTTAATATTTAACAACCAACATTTTCTTCGATTCCGTATATTTATCAGCAATAATTAACCGGTAATAATAAATGCCCTGTTTTAATGAAGTTGAATTGTACATGATTGTATGTTCTCCCTTATTTAACCTTCTATCAATTATTGTGTTTAACTTTCTGCCAATATTATCATATAGTTCCAGTTTAATATTCATAGTTTCTGGCAAGGATATAGTGATACTGGTGTTTTCAGAACAGGGATTTGGAATATTCTGATGTAAATAATACTCTTCCCGCAATTCCAATTTATTATCGGATGAAACAATAGTTGTATCTCCAATGATTTTCATATAATATTCATTATGAGTAACAAAATTTTTGTTATAAAAATCAAAGCTCAATGCCCTTGTGTCCGAAATTGAATCCACGATAACCGGATTATATGGATTACTTACATCAAGAACATTAATTCTTGATAATCCATCACTATAATACAATGAATCCCCTGAGGCAAACATATGATATACACTTACATATTGACCTGGATCATGAGAAAAAGTAAGAATAGGATCAGTATAATCACTAATATCAAATATTAAAATTGCATCACCATCATAAATATATCCAAGATTTTTTGAAATAGCAATCTTTAATGCCAAACCTAATGGATAATAACCAACTTCAACAGGATTAACCGGATCAGCAAGGCTAAAAATCTGAAAACCTCCCCAATAACCTGCTACGAACAAATGGTCTTCCATAATCTTCATATCAGGACTCCAATCATTTATTGGTATTTGACCAACTAATACGGGATTTTCAGGATCAGAAACATCTATTATTTCATTCAAATCTGCTCCCCCGGCATATAAATAGTTATCATATTTGTTTAGATTTGAAAATCCTTCCCAATAATTAAATACATTGAAGTTACTTAATATTTCAGGTTGGCCAGGATTCGTGTAATCAATAATTTGTATTCCGCTATCACCCTCAGCCACGTAAACTATATTTGAATCTTTTAATACATCAACTGCAGTACCTTTTGTTTGGACTGAACTAATTTCAACAGGATTTGACAGGTCAGAAATATTAAATAATGTTACACCACAATAACCATTTGCTACATAGGCAGTACTATTATAAACTTTACTTTTTTGTGCTATAGAACTAATAGTAATATTTATAAGATTTACATTTGAGGGTTCTTGAATATCTAAGGTAATGATTCCATACTCATTATTTGTCGATCCACTTATAAAAGCGTTGTTATTCTTTATAAAAATGTTACTTCCTAAATAATCTATAGATTCATATATAATAGATGGCTCTGTGGGGTTAATAATATCAACTATAGCAAAAACACCATTATTGTTGTTTTTACCAATAACATAAGCATTTGATTGAACAACTTTAACATCAATTGCTACATTATTTATGAAATTAGTTTCGGATAAAATTTCAGGATTATAAAGATCACTTATGTTTACAATTTTTAGGCTATTTTTAGTTATATAAATCAAACTATCAATTTTTTGAAGTTTTGAGCCCGGACAGTACAATGAAGATATAGATACAATTGTTGTATCATTATTAATGTAATAAATCTCAAAATCCCCTCCGGTTGCCACATAAAGCATATTGTTTTCAACTACTAAATCACTTGGATGAACTGAGTTGATTTTATGCTCGACAGGATTAGTCAAATCATTTATATCAATTATATACAGATAATAGTAGCTCACATAAATATAATTGCCCACCACATGTAAACCACTTGCCGGTGCCATAGTATATCCCTCAATTTCATAACTAGCTATGTGATATGGATTACTTATATCCGAAATATCAATGATTTCAATTTTACTCTTTAAACCTGGATAACTAGCTTTGGTACCCAAATAGGCAGTATCATTATTAATGTAAAAAGAACACACCTTAGCACAGCTATAAAATCCAACCATTTCATATTTATCAATATTTGAAATGTCATATATCAAAAATCCTGCATCACTTCCCACGTACATTAGGTCATCAATCACTTCAGTTTCATAGCAATAACCGCCATTAAGAAAAGTCTCACTCAGTAATCCATAGTTTTCAAAATATGAATTATTCATTTGAGTTTGCTGGGCGGAAATAAAACAACTAAAAATGAAAAATTGGCAAAATATAAATAGTGGTCTCATAATATTATAGATTTGGTATCTCAAAGATACAAAATTAATGTTTATTTCAAAAACATCTTTGTTGTCTCTTAAAGGTTGAACTATGTTTACAGATAACATAATCAGTTGATGATAGCCAGTGTAATGAGACCTGTTATTTCAAGAAAGGTATAGAATTTAACTCAACTTCAAACTTAAATCCTTGAGCTTTGAACTTATTTATTCTGCTGCCTTATTAAATTCAACGCACTCCCTGCCTTAAACCGCTCAATCTGGTTTTCATTGTAAGTATGGTTCAAATGTAAATGCAAATATACAAAATAACACATAAACTGTAAATGAAGATTAACAAAAAAATTTAGTGCCATGTCAGGGCTGCATATTTTTCGTAATTTTGACCGAAATAAAAAAAATTATGGCAATTAAAGCATTTAGAAGATAAAGACTAAAGATGAGCAATACCAGGAAAAAAATCATGCCTTACGTTATGGTGTCGCCCTATTTGGTGCACTTGCTCGCATTCACAACATTTCCCGTGATTTTTTCTCTCATTCTCACATTTCATAAATGGAATATTATCGGCCCGATGGAATGGGTGGAATTCGGGAACTGGAAACGACTCTTCTATGACAGGCTTTTCTGGATATCAATTTTCAATACATTCAAATTCCTGTCGATTCATATCCCATTACAGATCATTATAGCCCTGGCATTGGCAGAATTTCTAAATCAAAATATCCGGCTGAAAGGATTTTTCAGGGCTGCATTTTTCATGCCTGTTGTAGTTTCCGGAGTAGTAGTAACCATATTATGGCAGCAACTTTTTAGTTTTGAAAATGGAGTGTTAAACCGCTTACTTGTATCTCTTGGTTTTGGAAAGGTGGGCTGGCTTATTGACCCGGATATAGCTATGGTCTCTATAGCAGTTATGGCAACATGGAAAAATTTAGGTTTATACGTAATATTATTTTTAGTTGGGTTACAAACCGTTCCGAAACAATATTACGAAGCAGCCGACCTGGATGGTGCAAGTCATTGGCAAAAATTTATCAAAATTACAGTCCCGATGATCAACCCTACTATGTTTATGGTTGTAATTTTATCAACTATCGGAGGTTTTTCTCTTTTTATCGAGCCTTACATAATGACAGGAGGAGGCCCTCTGAACAGTACATTATCGGCTGTTCTGTATATTTATAAACAGGCATTCCAATACTATCACATGGGGTATTCGGCTACACTTGGTGTATTTTTCGCTTTTTTGATAGTTTTGGTAGTAATAGTTCAGAAAAGATATATCGAAAAGGATATTTAATAATTATAATTAATAGACAAAAGTTATAAGTTATTAGTTATTAGCGACACGAAGTTAGCCCGTATGGGTTAAAGGGATACTGTAATTCAGAAAGATGAGAGTACTGAAGAAAATATTATTATATACACTCCTGTCGGGGGCGGCAATAACCTTTATCTATCCGTTTTTCTGGATGATCATGGCATCATTGTCTCCTGAAGCGGATATCAGCAGCCTTGTCCTCTTCCCTTCCAAATTAACCCTTTCGAATTATTCAACCATGGTCAGTAAGATCCCTATCGGACGAGCTTTGTTTAACAGTCTATTTGTATCATCTGTCAATACGGGGCTTTCACTGATTTTTTCATCTATGGTGGGATATGCACTTTCGCGTATGGAATTTAAAGGACGCAACCTGATCTTTATGATCATCATTTTCACCATGACACTCCCATTCCAGATCACCCTGATACCTAATTATATTATTATGGTGAAACTACATTGGGTTGATACTTACCTGAGCCTGACAATACCATTTTTAATCAATACTTTTGCCATTTTGATGTTCCGTCAGGCTTTTAAAAGCCTTCCCCAGGCTCTGATAGATGCTGCCCGTATTGACGGTTGCGGTGAACTAAGAATTATTTTTTTTATTTTATGGCCGAATATCAAACCAACTATTATAACAGTAGGGATACTTGCATTTATGGGTTCATGGAACGAGGTTCTATGGCCATTGATCGTAATCCGTGAAGAACAGTTTATGACCCTGCCTCAATTGGTTACTTTGTTTGTCGTAGGTGGACGAGCTGAAAGTCAATTGGGTGTAAAATTAGCTTCTGCTGTATTCCTTGCTGCCCCAATTATTATTGCATACCTGTTTTTCCAGAAACATTTTATTCAGAGTATGGCTTCAACAGGTTTAAAAGATTAATCATTCAGCTATGAAATTAAATCGTTTATCAATAAAATTAAAAATTATTCCCATATTCCTTTTTTCGTTATTTATTTTATCATTATCATGTTCTTCATGTAAAAAGGACAAAGATAAAAATAAGGATTTTGACTTACTAAATACGAATCACCTCAGATATTTATATGAAACCATAGAATTATCCGGTGATACAAATCTTGGGATAGTTCATATCTACTGTGAATACCCTGATTATAATTTTACCATTGAACCAAATGAAGGATTTACCTGCGTAGATGATGTGGCAAGGGCAATGAGGGTAAATTTTTCAATCCTAAATGATATTACCAGCGATGAAATGTATTTTTACATGCCTGATTTTTTGCTTTATATGCAAGCCCCTAATGGTTATTTCTATAATTTTATGTGGGGAGATTACACTATAAACAAAACCTATCAAACTTCCGTGCCTGAGCCTAATTGGTGGTCGTGGCGGGCTTTATGGGCATTATCGGGTTATCCTGCAAACTACCACTACACATCAGGAAGGGTCCGGCAGGCTTTAAATAAATTAACAGAAAATATTTATAATGAGTATCTGGAGATCCCAATGGATATCGAAACCATTGAAGGAATTGAAATACCTGCATGGCTTCCGCATGGAGCAGCCGGTGATCAGGCAGGTCTTTTAATTGTTGGATTGGAACAGTATTACAGAAATGTTAATAAAGATGAGCGTGTGCTTCAGCTAATTGAACGATTTGCCGATGGATTACTTATAATGCAAAAAGGAGATAGCACAACATTTCCGTACGGAGCTTACCTTAGCTGGAATAATATTTGGCATGCCTACGGAAATATGCAGGCTTATGCAATGTTGAGAGCAGGCAAATTGTTAGAACGTGATGATTACATTCAGAGCGCCTTGATTGAGATTGATAACTTCTATCCTTACCTCATAGAGCAAAACTATTTAAGCCACTTCAGTATAAAGAAAAACGAAAATGAATTTGAAATACTGGAAATGGAGCAGTTCCCGCAGATAGCTTATGGTTTCAGACCTATGGTATGGGCAAGTATTGAAGCCTGTAAAGTTAAGCAAGATGTAAAATATCTCAGGCAGGCAGAAAAAATAGCCGGTTGGTTTGCAGGAGATAATATTGCAAATCAAATGATGTTTGATCCTTATGTTAGTGGCAGGTGTTACGATGGTATTATTTCACCCGGCAATGTCAACCTGAATTCAGGGGCTGAATCAACAATTGAAGCATTATTGACTATGAATCAATTTATTACTATAGGATATGTTGTTAATTGGTCAAGTATTTATGAAAAACATTAAACGGCAAATAATCATCAAAAACAAGGTTATTACGGTTGACCTGAACAAACCGGCTGTGCGGTGGGCAGGCAACCCCATCCTTACATGTCATGATGTGAATAAGATTTGGACTGATCCGAAATACCAGGTAATAACTGTCCATAATGCCGGCATAACCCGGTTTGAGGAAAACGTAATCATGCTGTTCAGGTCACATCTTCGAAACGGGATTTCAGTTATTGGTTTAGCCAGGAGTTCAGATGGTTTAACTGATTGGAAGGTTCAGAAGAAACCGGCTATGATACCGTGTTCTGAAAAAGATAATTTCGCAGCAGGAAAGAATATTAATAAACTTATCGAAAATGAAGCCGGAGGTGTGGAAGACCCGCGGATATCAAAGATAGGTGATACATATTTTATTACATACAGCGCCTATCATGGCTCGGTAAAGGACAGGGTAAGAGTGTCACTTGCCACCACTAAAGATTTTAAAACTTTTATCCGGCATGGAGAGCTTTTAAATGTAGATATGCGTAATGTGGTTATATTCCCTGAAAAGATAAATGACAAATATCACACTCTCATGCGTCCTAATGATAATCCCTCAGGTTCGCATACAGGTGGAATATTCAAGGAGATAAGGATTGCCCGAACTTCCGATATTTATTCGAACATCTGGGAAATAGAACCTAAGCCGGTTATGAAGCAAGGGGATGTTCCCAGTGCTTTTGGTGATAAAATCGGTCCCGGCGCACCACCCATAAAAACCAAGTATGGATGGCTGAATATTTTTCATGGGGTCAGAAGCACGATGGACGGCAATCCTTATGTTCTCGGAGTAGCCTTCCATGATTTGGAAAATCCTGATAACGTGAAAGTGTCAAATATCCCGGTACTATTTCCCTCTGCTGCTGATTGTAATGTTTCGCCGGAAGATTATGTGCATGTTCCTCAAGTGGTTTTTACTTGTGGAGCCTTAAGAAATAAAGACGGAAGTATTTTAATTTATTATGGCGGAAACGATACGGTGATGAACATGGCAGTATCGCATGAAGATATTCTGGCTGCTCTTTGCAAACGTTATCCGCAGGATCCGTTAAGTGGAATAGCTTAATATAAATATTAATATGATATGATTTTTGATACCGATAAAATAGTATTCAAACCGCAGGATGTTGATCTTTCGTTTTCACCTGTTTTTAATGATCTTAAAGGAAAGACTTATGTTCTCGGTGCTTTCAATCCGGGGCTTACCCGTTTACCTGATGGCAACCTTTTGATTATGGTCAGGATAGCCGAAGCATTGCAACAGCCCATTTATGATAACAGTATTCATACCATCAGATGGACACCGGAAGGATATCTTGAGGAAGGTTTTGCCCTGGATGAAGTGGTTACAGATGATCCAAGGGAATTTTACCTGAAAGATCAACCCTCGCCTGTTTTCGCACTCACAAGCATTTCCTGGTTATTGCCCGTAGAGCTTTCTCCGGATGGATTGGATATCATAAAAATTCATTACGATAAAATAATAACCCCCGACCGGTCGAGTCAGGAATATGGTATTGAAGATGCCAGGATATCATTCATTGATGGTAAATACTATATGACCACCTGCACAGTTAGTTCCGAACGTCATGCAACAACACTTTTTATAAGTGAAGATGGTTTAAACTATGAATTCGGAGGCATTCTCCTGGATCATCAGAACAAGGATATGCTTCTGTTTGAAGGAAAAGCCGGAAACAAATATTATGCATTAACGCGCCCGTTGGGTTCTCAGTACCTTGCTACGGGCAACTCATCCGAATGGAACCCGGGACCTGTGATCCAACTGGCAACTTCACCTGACCTTTTTCACTGGAAACCCTGGGACGAGCCATTTATCAGGGCAAGAAAAGGAACAATCTCAAATAACAAAATAGGTGGAGGAACACCTCCAGTCCTGACAGATAAGGGCTGGCTGATGCTGTATCACGGAGTTGAATCAAGCGGAGAGGTTGGGATTTACCGGACATTCTGGGCTTTGCTTGATAAGGAAGACCCATCAAGGATAATAAAATTGGAAGACCGGCAATTTTTATTAGAAGCCAGGGAAGAATTGACTACGGAAATGAAAGACCGGATATATCTTGAAGATGTTGTTTTTTCGTGTGGTATTGCGGATGCAGGCGATTTTTTTATTGTGGCTTCCGGGGAACTCGACCTGGCATGCAGGATCACTCATATTCAAAAGTCATGTTTTGGATTGTAAAATGACGGGGCAAGTTAAATTTATGGGGATTAAGCAAAAAGTCTATTCAATCTGAACAGGAAAAAAGCGGTATCAGTTACGCCCCTTAAATTAGCCCTGAAGAGTTTGATTTTTGATCCCCAAACTTTGGCTCTTGGTTCTCTGACCTATCATGCTATTGCTACTGCCACCATAAACATAAAAACTACTCTTTTCCCAGCGCTTTATGTACTGCATATTTCCTCCATTTTTCCAATACTTCTTCCATGTCGGGAGGTAACGGCGTATCAAAAAACATTTTTTCTCGGGTTGCCGGATGGATAAACCCAAGTGATTTGGCATGCAACGCCTGTCGCTGACAAATTTTAAAACAATTTTTTACGAACTGTTTATACTTTGTAAAGGTTGTCCCTTTAAGTATTTCGTTTCCCCCGTAAGTTTCATCATTGAACAAAGTATGTCCGATATATTTAAGATGTACCCTTATCTGATGTGTACGACCTGTTTCCAGTTTACATTCAACCAATGTAACATATCCGAATCTTTCTAAAACTTTGTAATGAGTAACGGCATGTTTACCATAATCGCCTTCGGGAAAAACCCTGAAAATTTTTCTGTTTTTCAAACTTCGCCCTATGTTACCTGTAATTGTTCCTTGCTCCTCTTTAACATCTCCCCAAACCAATGCAACATATTTTCTTTCAAGGGTGTGATTATAAAACTGTTTTCCAAGTTTTATCTGTGACTCTTCATTTTTAGCAGCCATTATCACACCGGAAGTATCTTTGTCAATTCTGTGTACTAAATATGGTCCGGCTCCATTCTTATTTTGTATTTCTCCTGTCAGATGAAAATGATATATCAAAGCATTAACAAGCGTTCCCTGGTAATTGCCATAAGCCGGATGAACCACCATCCCTGCAACTTTATTAACAACAATCACATCGTTATCCTCATACAATATTTCTACTGGAATATCTTCGGGGATAAGTTCTGTTTCGCGAATCGGATGTGCCATGAAAACTGAGATGATATCATCGGGCTTTACTTTATAAGAACGCTTAACGACTTTGTTATTCACCAAAATATTACCTGCATTTGCTGCACTTTGTATCTTATTTCTTGAAGCATTCTCAATTTTTAACATCAGGTACTTATCAACCCGCAGCAAACCCTGCCCTCTATCAACTTCAAACCTGTAATGTTCGAAAAGTTCCTGATCTTCTTCCCTGAATCCGTTTTCTTCAGCCATAATTATTTACCTCATTTAAAAATGAGCAGTTTAGCGCTGTAATTCTTGGTGTAAGACGCATCAAAAAGATTTACAATATACAATCCATGCTTTAAAATGCTAACATTTAACGGTTTTTCGGAATAAGGTTCTGAGAATATTATTTTCCCGCAGATATCAAAAATTCTTACTGTGAGGTACTTTTGTTTTTCAGGGTCGGAATAACCTGAAGGAAGAATCAGGCTGATTAACCCGTTGCTTGCAGGCGGATTCGGATATATCTCAAGATCAGCAGGCTGACTTTTGTATGCCGTTATATTTCCGGTAAGCGCTTTTCCTACCACGGGTCTTACCATCAACGAACCCCCAAAACTTGAATTTATCCATGTTCCGTTAACATTATAAAATATCTTTGTCCGTGAATTTGTATTTCTGTCGAACCCGACATTCATATTCACATTAGCCGATTGAATCCAACCGACATAAAACATTCCGGCACCGAGAACAAGGTATTCAGGAAAGATATAAGTATGAAATACATTAAATCCATTATTAAACACGGGTTTTCGATTTTCCCATGCATAAATTAAATATCCCGGCTTGCCGTTGTCATCGTTCCAAACACAAATATCAATTGATCTGTCATTAGCATTATTCATAGTTTTATTGAAAAACATTTGTACTCCTCTGAGCGTATCCGGATATTCCAAATTGAACTTGTATGCCAGTTTAGCGCCAGCCGGTGATAACCCATATCCAACTTCGGCTGTTCCGTCGTCGTAAGCAAAGTAATTACTGAATTGCTGGTGAAATACCATTGTATCGCCAATTGTTACAGAATCCGCATCATAAATAACATGGCTTATCCTGTACTTTACACTATCTTCAATTGTCGAAGTAAAAAAATAGTTTACAGGCGGTTTGACAAAAGGCTGTATCTCAGAAATAGTTTGATTAAAATAAGGATTCATTATACCGGTAAATCCATCATAATGAAACGCGGGTAAAGTATCTCCCTCCTGGTTCTGAACATAATAAGTGTAAGTACATGTATGATCTGCCGAATCAAGATTATGAGCATAAATTTCTATCGTATCTTTTTGAAAATAATAATCATATTGCCGGAAAGGCATGGAATAATAATCTTTAATAAAACTCTGAGAATTCTCGGTAAAACAAATATCTCTTAAATAAATATCATCTTTCGACCTGTTTATATTCAGATAAACCATATCAACATTCCATTGGTCAGTATTGCTCTGCCAGCTATTTATAACCGACAGGCTTCCGTAATTCATAAACCGGAACTGAAAATCTTTCTTCAGCCAGGCTGTATCAGTAACAGGTATCATCACCCTTTTAAAATAAACATCGTTTTCTTCAATAAACACATCTATCGAATCTCCTTCGGCGCTCCATACCGAAGCCCATTCAGTGTCTAATACAAAAACCGAATCACAGGGAATCATTATCGAATCATTATAAAATAAGGTATCCAATAAAGTGTACCACATACTTGTATCACATGCCAATGGTGGTTGTATTTTTGATAATGGTGGAATATAATCTTCCCCCGGGTTTAAATATTCATATCCATATACCAGAACCGAATCAATCCAGGCAAACACTGTATCTCCGTTATAAATTCCAAAATCAAGCACAAGGGAATCATAAGATAAGGGAATATCGCCCCTACCCTGCGGCTGATAATAAAAACTGAAATATATGGAATCAGCCGGTGTAATTTTATAATTTTCATCGATGATAGAATCTAAACGAATAGGATAAGAAGTCAAATGATCCGCAATAAATGGAAACGAACCTGCTTCGGGATATAAATCACCATTAGCATCCAGAACGTCAAAAGTTGCCACACCGTAATTCACCGGGAAAATAGCGAAGTGAGAATTTACATAAGCTTCATTATCTATCCAGAGGCTTGTATCAGGGTAAACTCCCGGATATGAAAAATCATCAAAAAAAGGCAGGCTGATAGGCGGGTACTCCTTTATATAGGATTTAAACTGAGGTATTGCGTTTTTTTTCTTTAAATAACTTTTAATAACAGGATTGCCAACTAAGCCGGTAAGGTATTCCTGGCTAAAAGTTACAAAAGGAAAAATTAGAATAAAAAGATATATAATAAATTTTTTCATTATATCAATTACTGATTAAAGTTGAAACTTTAATACTGTCAACTTTTAGTGTATCAGGTAAAAAAGTTTTTAAATATTCATCAAAATTAAAAAATTCCTCCGATTTATACCAAAGATGTATTGAATCGCCCGGATAATATGGCATATCCGAATCCCACACAGGCTCCTGCATAAATACCCTGGCATGTTCATCCCTAATACTATCCATATAAAATTCGTTTCCCAGGTTAAACGAAGCAATATTTAGGTCGTATATGGCTTCTTCTCTCGTTTTACCAATCAGGAAAGGAATGGGTATCTTATAGAATCGTTCACCTGTGCCTATGATAAGATCGATAAGCGAACCCTTTTTTAAAGTATCGCCCGGCATAATAGTATCACCTTTGAATAATTGCTCAAGCACGGCGTTTTTATCAAAGCTGGGTGAATATATCAATCTTCCTGCTTTCAATTTACCCGATTCCAAAATATTAATTGCCTGTCGTAAGGTTAAATCCTTTAAATCTGGCATTATCACCTGCTCCGGTGTTGAAGCAACAATAGTAACGTATATGTTCCTTCCTTTTTTCACTTTTGAGCCGGGCAGGGGTTCCTGTATTACAATAGATCCCTTCATGTTATCTTCGTCGTATAACGAATCAATGATAAAAAAATCGAACTGCCTGTTGTATTTCGCCGAATCAATTTCAGTAAACGTCATCCCGTAAAAATCAGGAACAGTTATTTCTTTGCCGTGCCGTGTATAAATGTCAAGGAACTTAAGTGCCAGGAGCAACATAATTAGCAGTAAAATAATAGAAATGCCAAGATTTAAAAAAAACTTCTTACTTAATATAAATCTCAGAAAATCGCTCTTTCCAAATTTCGATATTTGCATGGACCCGGATGAATACTCCTTTTAAAATTTTCTTTATAACTTCAAAATCACTGAAATATTGCTTATGCAGTGGCAAAGATAAAAAAGTTTGATGTATGATCCCGAAGCTTCGGAATGATGTTTAAAATTATTGGATCTGCTTGAAATGGTTCTCTGTTTTTGCAAACAAATTCTTGTTGATAAAAGGGGGTTTTTGTACGGTCTGACGTTTAGGCTATGGTGCGTACCGCTTTTCCAGTAATATTTTTCTATTTACAAATATATTTATTTTTGCACTCAATGGTCATATTTACAACAACTTGCGGCATGCACTATGAGCCTTTATTAGGTGCTGGACTTTCATATCTTATATATTTATTTAAATCAATTTGCTTTATTTCTTTGCATTCCTCTTCATTATCAACTATCCTGCAATTTTTTGTATGGGTAAAAGTATTGCTGTTCAAATCCAAAGAATAATATTTAATCCAATTACCAATTTCGTAATATTTATTCTCAGCAAATAAGACAATTACTAAATTGTCTATTTTTTTATGTCTAATCGCTTCCGCACCAGATAAGATTATACTCCCCTTATTTGCGATTCTCTCAAGTCTATTCAGTGATATGTCATATCTAAATGAATGACAAAAGCCCAAATATGCTGATATTATTATTATATAATCACTATTATTAATTGAAATCTGATAAATTAAACTAACGTCACCTTCATTAATTTTACCATGTTGATTTATAATGGAATCAGGAGTCTGTTTAAAAGCAACAAAACTATGACTACTTACCATTTTAATATGGGCTGCATCAGTAACATCTATTCGGTTTTCTTCCTTAAGTTTATTAACTATGTCACTATAATTTTCTAATTTCTTAAACTGTTCTATTGAAATTATATTACAGTCTTCCTCTTTGTCACTTATTTGTGACTTTCCTTCCATTAATATTAACAATGACAAAATGATTATTAATTGTAATTTTCTCATAGTTTTCATTGTCTTGCACCTAACTTGTTTATATGGTATAAGTAAACATCCCCTCTTTCTTCTAATGTACCCTGCTAAAGGTGAAGTTTATTCATCATTAACAGGCAAAGATATTTAAAAATTCATTTTCTCCTAAGGGCTTTTTATATTTAACATATTTTTGTAGTTTTACCAAACGAAAAATGAAAAAGAACATTGCAGTATTATCAGGTGGTTATTCCGGTGAATTCGAAATTTCGGTTCAGAGCGGACAGGTGGTTAAAAAATATCTTGACAACAAAAAGTATAATATCTATCCGATTTTAATAAATGGCAAAGACTGGTATTATAAAGATGAAAGGAATCAGAAAATACTCATTGATAAAAATGATTTTTCTTTAACAATTAAATCAGAGAAAATCCGGTTCGACTGCGTTTTTATAGCTATTCACGGCACACCCGGCGAGGACGGGAAGCTGCAAGGATATTTTGATATGCTCGGCATCCCTTATACATCATGCAATCAGGCAACTTCGGCACTAACTTTCAATAAGTATTTCTGCAAAAATTATATTCTGAATTTCGATGTTGCAACTCCGAGAAGTATTCACCTTGTTAAATCAAACAGACCCGATATTTCTGACATATTGCAAAAATTCAATCTCCCTGTTTTTGTAAAACCCAACAACGGAGGTTCAAGTGTGGGCATGTCGAAAGTCCATAATCAGGAAGAACTTGAACCGGCAATTAAAAAGGCATTTGCGGAAGATGATGAAATATTGATTGAAGAATATATTGAAGGACGGGAGATAACCTGTAGTATTATACAACACAAAGGAAAACTCATCATTTTTCCTGTTTTGGAAATTATCTGTAAAAAGGAGTTTTTCGATTTTGAATCAAAGTATGACCCCGCGCTGGCAGAAGAGGTAGTTCCTGCCAGGATTTCAAGTGATGTGGAAATAAGTTGCAAAGAAACCTCAGCCTTGCTTTATGAAAAGCTGAATTGCAAAGGAGTGGTTAGGTTCGATTATATTTTTAATGATTCGGGTTTGTATTTCTTAGAGGTGAACACCATTCCCGGACTCACCGAAGCAAGTATTGTCCCGAAAATGGCGAGAAGTTACGGGTTGTCGCTCGAAGAGTTGTTTTCGATGATGGTGGAGGAAGTATAAAAAAATCCGAAAACTGTGAGTTATCGGATTTTTTATTCATACTGAATAATTAATGTTCTCTCCGGTAATCGTAATGGATAAAACCGCACATAGTTAATCAACTCGAACTTCAATTGACAGGTAGTAAAGGTTTTGAACCTGTAGATATGCTTTTGTCCTGTTCCTTTGTTGTCATCATAAACGTAAATTTCAGGTTTTTCGATTAAGCGTTGTAAAGGAAGGTCGAAGAAGAAAGTATTATTCAGGTATTTGAAAACCTGCCGATCTATCATTTCAATGGAATCCGGGTCAAGACCATGTTTCTTTTCCCTGCGTTCATACCTTTCTGTCATTCCTAATGCAGAGAAGTTGATCAGGATTGCTGCAAAACAGATAACGATGAATAATACTATTTTCCTGAATAGCTTTTTCATTATTATTTTAAGTGATTTTACAAAGATACTAAATTTATTATATCCATACCAAACTCCCCTCCGTTTGGAGGGAGCTTGGGGAAGAGAAGAGGTTTATTTAATAAAAACTTTACTCGTTACCTATACTTTCGTCACTCAGCACTTTTACAACGTAACAGGCGCTCTTTTCAAGAGTGATCTTATCTATACATTGTTGATGGTTGCATTTGCAACTTTTTGCCCCATCGTGTTATAAACTATGATATAATTATTTTGTGTTTTCATTTACAAAAACGTACACATCTTTGTTGTATAAATTGATGTTTACATATCTGCAATATTTTCATCAACAGTAAGTAAGTAATGTAAAGAACGATAAAACGATTTTTATTATCACTTTAAACAATTTTTTTTTGTTTTTCCTCCTTTTCTTATGATATTGAATAATCAGTTATATTTAATTTCAAATTACGCAACAAAGTTAAACACACAAAATAGAATAAAAAATAGGGAAAATACTCAATTTGCATGCGGGAATATACGTAAAATCAATGTGTAATATTACGTATTTTTATCGGCTAAAGCCTTCGGACAGAAAGAGATACGTTCTTTTTGAGCGATTTTTGGGTTAAGGTCAAAAAACCGGTTTGGTAAGGTGATTATGATTAATTAAAAATGATTTTTCGGAATGGACTCAACTTTAAACCTTAAAAACTCTTATCTCACTATTTTATCCCCTGCATGGCAGTCCCTTTCGACAATAGCCCAAGAATGCCTGATAATAATGCAACGCCACCTCCGATTACAATAAATAAGGTGTTAAGGTCTTCAAGGAAATCCTGCTTGGCTATGGCTATAAATATAAAAAGCCCTATTATTATTAATATCAAAGGAGTTTTTAAGCCGAACCATCTTCCTGTTTGTGTTAGCTCTTTTTCTATTCTTTGAATATCTTTCTTGTTTATATTGCTTAAGAAAAATCTCCTGAAACTTTCACTCATTACTAATATTTGATCCTTATTTAAAATTAACAAACCCTTATCAAGCAAAGTATAAATCGTTTCGGTATTTTTTGGATTCAAAATCATATCATCTGCAAGATCGAATAGTACATATTTTTCTTCGAGTGTGCAGGAGTTAAGAAGATCGGAATAATATGGTGCAGCAATGTTCATAATTTTTGAAATAATTAATTCTTTAATATTATTCCCGTCTTTTTTTGATTTCCATGTATCAGAATAATCTTTTATGATCTTTTTTTGTTTTAACAGGTAATCACTGTATTGCATTTCCTTATCTATAAAATCATCAATACTTTCGTGTTTATCTTCATTGGTTTCATTAATTTCTCTTTCAGATAGAATAACAGGGAAATTCAATACTACAAACCGGTTAAGAATTTCTTTGTATAAATAATAATCCGATTCAAGGCTTGTCCTTTTGTTTTTTTCCGTTTCATGGATTTTCTCGACATAAAACGACATTATCCGTTCGGGCGAAACAACGGAGGAGATAATTATTTGTGCATCCTCAATTTGTAAAAGTTTGTTCAATATCCTTAATTTCTTCTTATTCAATAAAACATCCCTGTAATCGTCACCGAAATTATTAATGAATATTCGTTTCTTCTTCTCAAGAATGGCAACCCTGATTTTTTCTTCACACGATTTAATATCCTGCCAGTCCAATTTAACAATATTGTTATTTTTATACCTGTTTATAAGAAAGGTATTCTTATCAACTCTGGATAAATTTGTAACGAATATATGCGTACCGGTTTTTTCTAACTCATTAATCCTGTCTTTAAACGAATCCGGCATGTAGTTTTTAATCAGCCTGACGCTATAAATTCTTTCGCTTCCGAAATTTATTAATTTAAAGAAGAAAAATAATAAAGCTCCAACTATTATCCAAAATATCAGGTTAAAAACAACTTGTAATAACTGCCGGTTTTGTAAACCAACAAAAGGTATTAAAAAATTAGAGTCAAAAGTATCGGAAACTACAAATCTGTTTATCGGTTTTAAACTATCAATATTTTCAGTTAGCGATGTATATTTTAATTGTAATTTGTTTTTATTATTCGTCCAACTCCATGAAGTATCGGAAGAAGCCGGAAATACAAGGTATTTATTTTCAATGACCGAAGGATCGAGAAATGGACGGATAAAACAAACTAAGCTGTCCCAATAGTTATAATTTTGATAACCATTTTTTTTGGCATCATTCTTAATTACAATTGTATCAGAAAAACGGGCTGACTGAAAGAAATTTGTATAAACCCCCAGTTTTGTACGTTTTTCCTGTATTTCATTTTTAGGGTCATCAATTGATTCATAATATTTACTCAACTCAAGATTTCTGTTTTCTTTTTTCTTAGTAAGATAAAGCTGGTGATGTTTCAGCCTGATTATTTTTTCCTGGTCATAAGCAACTTCAAAAAATTTGAGTGTAGGTATTATTGATATTATTAATAATAAAGAAAACAAGAATAAAATATATTTCTTAAAATATTTTTCAGCCTGATATCTTTCAAAAAATTCCTCTCGAGTCATTTTATAAGAAAGCGGCATTAAAAGCAGCACAAGCTGAAATACCAATAGTAAAATAAAATTTTCATATTGTGTTTTCACGATAATAAATGCAGCAATATTCAGCAAAAAAACTAAAATTGCCGTAGCCCGAATAAACCGATCGGAAAATAATTTATTTAAGGAAATCTCATTTATAACTGAGTATGAATTGGCGAAAATAACAGGGATGGCAATAAAAATCATAAAGACAGCTATATAACCTTTTGTAAAATACATAAAAGCCATAAGCATAACAAAAACAGAAGCATTATATAATATTAATTTTATGTAAATATCTTTGTATTTAACCTTTGGCCTCGACCAGTCCATAATTAAGTTTATATTGTCAGAACCGGACTGTTTCCGATTAATCAGTAACAATAAAATGATTTGAATAAAGAGGAGAAAAAACAAAGTGGTAATAAGAAGGGATGTAAAGGTAATAATCTGCGCACCCGCAGATTGGTTGAGCTTTTTGTCGTAAAAAGTTAATAAAAATAATGGAATATTTTCGAAAGGTTTGATATAAGCCCTGTTCAACCGGTTATAATAATACAAATTAATGGGTTTTGCTATATGGCTGTAAATAGCTGCTTTTAAAAAATTATTTTTATTGCTTTCATCAATAAAATTTTCATGCATATTACGGTTTTTATCCGAATGAAACCATACCTTACCTGTTTCATCAATTAAACAGAAACCGTAATCCTTTGGTAATACCGGGTCGATTACCGAATGTAGCCGTGTTGTTATAGCTATTACTTCAAGTGTATCTTTATTGCTTCTTTTTGATATGGCTGCTTTATTTATTCCTGATGACAAAGAACTGATTGATTCTAACATAAACAGTGAATCTCTTTTATCTCCGGGTAATAACCATTTATCCTTGTTTTTAAAATAGTTTCTTTTCGCAATTGAAATTAATTTTCCTTTCTTTTTAAAAGGATTTAATTCCATTTTTTGTTGTCCATCACTATCAGCCCAGAAAGCATAATCTAAAAATGAATAGATTTCCGGATATAATTGCTTTATGTTATCATCATTATTTTGTTTTGTTAATATTTTATTAATAATAGTATCATCCTGATATGTAATATTAAAATCAGAATCGTAAGTCTCAAGTTGTGAATAGATTGTTTTTAACTCTTTAATAAAACTATCTGATATAGTATCAGCCAATTGCTTCAATTGCTTGTCATTATTCCGTGAATTAACTCTGTTCATTGAAAAATATAAAATAAAGAGCAGCACGAAAGCTGAGCCTAAAACAACTGACAGAGCCGAAGAGGTTATATTATTAGTATGAAGATGCTCCTTACTGCCCATAACAATAAGTTTGATGACAGGCATTCCTAACAGAATAATTAATAAAACAAGAGAGAGAAATATAATGATTCCCGGGCTTAATCTTCTTTTTTCCGAATTATAGGTTTTTTCTTCTAATAAGCCACCCAAATACCACCATTCATCCTGGCTGATGTGTACCGGTTCAAGGAATAACTTATATTTAGTGTTTAAGATTTCTATTTCAGTAAGTGAAGCAGAATAAATATAATTTATGCTTTGTCCTTCACTGCCCGGAATGTTCACTATCTCTTTTATTAAGCCGGATTTTAAATCTTTGATTTTAATAAATAAAGTATCAACAGGGCTGAGCAGCATATTGGTATTTAACGAATTATAAGCAACGCTTGAATCACGGATGATGATTAATCCGTCAAAAACATCATCACGGAGCAATGGTTCCATAAATACATCGAAGCTTGTTTTTAATGACAGGTGAATTGGTAATTCGAACAGACTTTGTTCTTCGATAAAGCTGATAGAATACGGGTCTTTCTTTATCACGTAATCTATATCTATATTCTTATTTATACTGGATGATCTTTCTTTTATTATATCAAATACTTCCCTCAAACTATCCTGTTTGCTTATTTTCTGACTGACCTCATCCTTATTAGATCTTTTTTGTGACTGTATGAGTTTTATAAGTGAATCAATTTTTTCCTCAACATCGCTCTGAACTAAATCCTTAAAATATTTAGCATTTTTATAATAACCATCTTTTTTCTCAGTGATGTTTTTTCCTATCTGGCTTAAAACCCTGTACCGGGTTTTTATCATTCTGTTCTCATTATTACTGACATAAACATTCAGGTAAAGTAAATAGGAAATTCCTATCAGAGCAATAGTGATAAGGATTATCCAGAGATTTCGTGATTTATTTATTGTTATCATAATCAGGTTGTGTTTTTTTTCATATCCCAAATATAGTATATTTTTATTAAACACTAAAATTCGTAAGTCTCTTTTAAAAACATAATCCCTTTTACATTATAAATCAAACATCGAACTTTTAATATATTTACATACGTTCGTCAAATAAACCTCATCGTTCACAAATTTTTCCCCGGCGTTTACAAATCTGTTTCATTTTCGCCTTTCAGATTTCTTATTTTTACATTTTAGATATTTATTGATAAATCAAAAAACATTAGGTTATGAAATCAAAAATTTTTCTTTTCGTCATTTCAATCGTTTTCAGTTTTAATCTCTTTGCTGAAAATGTAACTATTCAACAAGCCAAAAAAGTCGCCTTGAATTTCTACTTTGAGAAATACAACCTGTTCGAAGGGCCGGTTTTGTATGATCAGTTAGCCATTCATTCTACCCATGTGGAATCCGATGGAATCCAAAACTTTTATTATGTTTTCCATGTGAATAAAGGCGGATTTGTAATTGTTCCTGCCGATGATTGCTTAAGCCCGGTTTTGGGCTATTCCTTTAAACACAATTTTGTTGCAGATAACCAACCACCTAATGTTAAATGGTGGTTCGGCCAATTTGAAGAACAGGTTCGTTATGTAAGACAAAAAAAGCTAACACCTGAAATTAAAACAGCTGACCAGTGGGCTTATTATTTAAATGATGGTTTTGAATTAAACAAACCAGTGAAGAGCAGCAAAGCTGTTGAGCCACTGCTTACCACTGAATGGGACCAGGGTTGGCCTTATAATTACTATTGCCCCGAAACACCCACGGGAGGTTCGGGTGGTCATACCTGGGTTGGATGCGTAGCTACTGCCATAGCTCAAATTACGTATTATTGGAGATGGCCGGATCATGGTCAGGGTTATACTTCCTATATTTCCACAGTCTATCCTGCAACAGGAGTACAATCAGCTGACTTCGAAAATACATGGTACAGGTATAGTGAAATGGTAGATGAGCCGCAAACTGTAAATCTGGCCATTGCTGAATACTCATATCATATTGCCGTTGGTATTCATATGAATTTTAGCGGTGGAGGCTCATTTCCTTCAACCGATGATTCAATTGCATATTATCTTAAATTACAGCCGTACGATTGGTATTACAGGGATAATATGCCCGTTGAACAATGGAAGGAACTGTTAACAACTTCGCTTGATAGTAAATTCCCTGTCTATTATGGAGGGAATCCATCATCGGGTTCGGGCCATGCCTTTGTGTGCGATGGCTATCAGGATGAAGATCATTTCCATTTTAACCTGGGATGGGGTGGCCAAAGCAATGGCTATTATACCATCGACAATATCCAGGGATATAATTATGACCAGGACATGGTTCCGAACATTTGTCCGGATTCTTTGCAGTTCACTTATCCGCAGTACTGTTCGGGAATGGATACTTGTTTGAGTTTTGAAGGTTCGATTACCGATGGCAGCGGGCCAATTCATAATTACCTGAACAACACCCAGGCTTCGTGGCTCATTGATCCCCAAACTGAATATGATTCTGTAACTAACATCGTAATTATGGTGAAGCGATTTGATCTGTTCAATGATGGCGACAGGCTTTATATATACGATGGCGAAGATAATACTGCTCCCCTTTTGGTTGAACTAAGCGGAAGTACTATTCCGGGTGACATTGAATCCACAGGTAATAAAGTTTTTATTGAGTTTATTACCGATGACGCAAACACAGCTCCGGGATTTTACCTCAACTACAATTGTGAACGACCCGATTGGTGCAGTGGAATGACTCAATTAACAGAACCGGCTGCAACCATTAATGATGGAAGTGGTTCTTTTTATTACTACAACTCGACTACCTGCACATGGATCATAGATCCGGGAATTACCGATCCACTTACTTTACATTTCAATTATTTTGATACCGAAGCGGAAAATGATGTATTAAAAATTATTGATGGTGTTTCGCAGGAACTGATTGCTGAGATAAGTGGGTATTATGAAGAACCGCCCGGTCCGGTTACATCTCCGAGTGGAAAAATGTTTCTAGCCTTTTTGTCGAATAACAGCGTCCAGGGAGAGGGATGGGAAGCCTGGTATGATATAAATACAGGATTATCGAAGAATACCAGGGATTTCAATTTTCAAATTATTCCCAACCCGGTTACTTCTGATGTTCAAATCAGGTTTAATCTGCAATCCGGGGAAAATGTTACCATCCAGATTTTCGATGTTGTAGGACAGAAACTGGAATATTTGATAAAAAAAACCTTAACACCCGGCCATCATTCCATTCATAGCAATTTAGGTCATTTGCCTGAAGGCATTTATTTCTGCCGGCTGCAAACTGGAAACGAAATGGTAACAAAGAAAGTAATTAAAGTTAAATAAATTATGAACGTCATTGCGAGCCATAGCTTGGGTTTATGCGTAAGAGCGAAGCAATCTGTTATTCTGAAGGTAGCCCCATAATTAAAACAGATTGCCTGCCTGTCGGCAGACAGGCTTCACGCCCTCACAAAAGTCAAGCCCTTCAGTTCGCAATGACGGGAAATTAAAAACAAAACATCATGAAAAAACTAACATTTACAATCATTTTAATTTTGAGCCAGATTTTACTGTTTGCTCAAATTGATGAATCCTGCCTGCCCGATGGAATTACATTTGAAACCCAGGCAGAAATTGACAGCTTTCAAATTAATTATCCCAATTGCACTGAAATAGAAGGCGATGTTGAAGTTTATGGGAATAGTATAGCTAATTTAAATGGTCTAAACGTATTAACAGCTATTGGGGGAACCCTATATATTCATAGTAGCAATTCTTTGACTAACCTGGTTGGGTTGGAAAGTCTCACATCTATTGGGGGAACCCTAGATATTCAAGGTAGCAATTCTTTGACTAACCTGGTTGGGTTGGAAAGTCTCACATCTATTGGATCACATCTCCATTTCTTTTTAAACCAAAACCTTGTAAGCCTTTCAGGGCTTGAGAACCTCACATCTATCGGAGGTTCGCTTTCTCTTTTCCATAACAGTGCTTTGGCTAGCCTGACAGCGCTGGAAAATCTTACTTTAATCGGAGGAAATATAACTATTTATAGCAATGATGCTTTAACTAATTTATCAGGTCTTGAGAATATTTCGTCTCTTGGTGGAGGCCTTTATATTTATAACAACGATTATTTGAACAGCCTAACCGGACTGGATAATTTGACGTCTGTTTCTGGAGGAGTTGCGATAATAAGTGGTTTTTTCCTAAACAGTCTTATAGGCTTAGATAACCTTACCTTCATAGGTGGAGACCTTGAAATTTTTACCACATCACTTTCCAGTTTGGCTGAACTTGAAAATTTAACTTCTATCGAGGGAGGCATTACTATTCATGGGAACTATTCTCTTACTAGCTTATCCGGACTGGATAACATTAATTTTGAATCAATTGACTTTTTAGAAATCTATAATAATTCCAACTTATCTTTTTGTGAAATAGAAAGTGTTTGTGGTTACTTAGCTAACCCAGGCGGCCCTGTTACAATTTACAATAACGCAACTGGATGCAATAGCCCACCTGAAATTGCATCTAACTGTGGGATTGTTCTATCTTGCCTGCCATTTGGTAATTACTATTTTACTAAACAAATAGATATTGACAGTTTTCAGGTAAATTACCCAAACTGCACAAACTTAGAGGGGATAGTTGAAATCAAAGGAAGCGGATTAACAAATTTACTTGGTTTGAGCGCAGTGACTTCCATCGGTGAAGACCTTTTAATTTATGAGAATAATGGCCTGAACAATTTAGCAGGACTAAACAATGTGACTTCCATCGGGAGAGACCTATTGATTTATGCGAATAATGACCTGACCAGTTTAACAGGGCTGGACAATGTGACTTCCATCGGGAGAGACCTAAAGATTTATGCGAATAATGACCTGACCAGTTTAACAGGGCTGGACAATGTGACTTCCATCGGGAGAGACCTATTGATTTATGCGAATAATGACCTGACCAGTTTAACAGGGATGGAAAGCCTTAATTCTATTGAAAAAGATTTAATAATTGGGGTAGTTGATATGGGAGGCGGGGGAGGTAATCCATTGCTGAGCAACTTAATCGGACTTGCTAATTTAACATCCATCGGAGGAAATCTTAATATTGTAAATAACGATACCTTATCCACGTGTGAAGTCCAAAGCATTTGCGATTACCTTACTGCTCCAGGTGGAACCATTGAAATCCATGACAATGCCACCGGCTGCAACAGTCCTGAAGAGGTTGAAGAAGCTTGTTTTTTTTCCTGTCTGCCAGAAGGTATTGAATTTAATTCCCAGATTGAAATTGATAGCTTCCAGTCTAATTTTCTGGATTGTGTCAGGATTAAAGGGAATGTTACGATAAGCGGAGAGGATATTTCAAATCTAAATGGTTTGAATGTTTTAATATCTATTGATGGTAACCTTGAAATTACCGGAAACAATACGCTGACCAGTTTATCAGGACTGAATAGTATTAATAGCCTGGGTGGAAACCTTTGGATTGCAGGTAATGATGCCCTGAATGGTTTCTCAGGATTAATCAATATTACTTCCATTGGCGGAAGTATTCATATTGAAAGTAATGCATCCATTATAAATCTATGGGGTTTAGAAAATATTGAACCGGGTTCAATAAATGAGTTAAGTATATTTGAAAATGCTTCTTTGTCAAAATGTGATGTGCAGAAAGTTTGTGAATATATAGCCAGCCCGGGTGCTACTGTTCAAATATATAATAACGCAGCAGGTTGCAATAGTCTGGAAGAAATAGAGGATGCATGTGAATATCATTGCCTGGTTGAGGGTATTATATTTAATACGCAGGCAGAGATTGATGGTTTTCAATATAACTACCCGCTTTGTAGTGAAATTGATGGGGATATAAAGATCAGCGGAGATGATATTTCCAATTTGAACGGCTTAGATGTTTTAACCTTTCTTGGCGGGGACCTGGATATCTCCGGAAATCCTTTCCTGGTGAGTTTGATAGGGTTAAATAATCTGATATACTTATCTGGAGCACTTGATATCTATAATAATGATGCCCTGTTGGATTTAACTGGATTGGATAATCTTGATTTAATCGGGGGAGGTCTTTTTATTGATAAGAATGATCTACTGTCTAACTTAACTGGCCTTGAAAATTTGACTTTTATTAATAATGGTTTAACTATAGGGACATTTTCTCCTGGTGGGGGCAATCCAAACCTTTCCGATTTATCCGGATTAAGCAACCTGTATTCGATTGAAGGAGGCCTTTATATAAAATTTAATCCCGAACTGACGAGTCTGACAGGTATTGACAATTTATCTGAAATTGACGGAGCGATTGAGATCAAGGCAAATGGATCACTTGCCAATATAGCAGATTTAAGCAATATAGATCCTGGTTCTATTAATAGTTTAATGTTGACTCTTAACCCTTCATTATCTGACTGTACTGCAGAAAGCATTTGCAGTTATTTGGCAAGCCCGAATGCAAATGTTATGATCGAAAACAACGCTCCCGGCTGCAACAACCAGCAGGAAGTTGAGGATGCCTGTGATTCCATAACATCGGTGAATAATGAATCTGTTGAACCTGAACTGTCAATTTCCCCCAATCCGGTCAATGACAAGGCAGTTTTAAGTATGAATCTACAATCAAAAAGTTCAGTAGAGATTTGTATTTACAACACAACCGGCATTTGTTTAAAAACATGGAGATATTGCAATGTCCAGCCCGGGCAAAAGGATTTTGTATTAAATATGAGTAAGTTTCGGGCAGGCATTTATTTCTGTAGGATTAAGGTCGGGAATGAAACGATAACGAAGAAAATAATTAAAACCAAATAAACTCTGACGGGAAACACAAAAACAAGAATATCATGAAAAAACTTACCCTAATTACAGCAATTTTAATAACAGCAAACCTTCTGTTTGCACAGTACAACAAAATCGACACTTCCTTTTACAGTGAGGCATTGAATGATACTATGTTGGATGATGTATATTTTCCGCCTGGTTACGATGACAACCCGGATTGGTATTATCCGGTAATTTATTATTTGCATGGCTGGACTGATGACCAGAATAGCTTGAGTGAAATGTTAAGCACGACACAAACACTAATAAATAATGGAACGATCGATCCTTTAATCATGGTTTGTGCCGATAACAGTCCTGACCCTTTTTATGGCAGTTGGTATGTAAATTCAATTATATGGGGAAATTATGAAGAATATATGGTTAATGACTTGGTCACCTGGGTGGAATCATCATTTCGTGCCATGCCTCATCGAAATTGGAGAAGTTTATTGGGACAGTCCATGGGAGGATACGGTTCATTTAGGTATGGGATACTTCACAAAGATAAGTTCCGGGTGCTGGCTGCTCATGCTACTGCACCAATCAATATGAGGGACCCTTATTATATGGATGAAACCAGACAGGTGATCCTTCAGGAAAATCAACCGGGACCTTCATATTTCTATGATTTCTATAGTACAGGTATATACACACAAGGAGCATTTGCTATATGTGGTGCTTTTACCCCGGACACAAACAGCCCGCAAACCTACATCAATCCACAGATCGTTGAATTTTGTTTAGATGAAAATGGTAACTATATTGATACTGTATTAGCAAAAGCTGATACCCACAATATCGCCCATTTGATACACCAATTGTCATCTTCCGATAGTGTAGGAATCTATTTTGGGTGTGGAAGTAACGATGCTTTGTTTCTATACCCGGCTCATCTGGCTATGAAGGATACGCTTGATGCATTGAATCTTCCTTATGAGTTCTATTCGCATAACGGAGGACATTCAATGCCGTTTGCATTTAAGCAAAGAGCTCTAATATTCATCGATTCGCTTCTGATGTCCCCGGATTCTAACACAACTATTATCCCAATTTCAGAAAGTAAAGATCTATTCAATTTAAAGAATTATCCAAACCCATTTAATAACAATATAACAATTCAATTCGAATTAACTGAAAGCAGTTCCATCGAATTGAGTATTTGGAATCACCTGGGGCAACAGGTCGGACTATTGTTTACAGGAAACAAAAGGGCTGGACGCCATCAAGTTATATTTGATGCTTCGACGTTGCCTGATGGCATTTTCTTTTGCCAGTTAAGAGTAGGTAATAAAATGGTAACAAAGAAAATAATAAAAGTTAAATAACCCCACCCCCTTCCCCTCCCCAACTGGGAGGGGAGTAAGGAGAGGGATAAAAACAAGAATATCATGAAAAAACTAACACTTATTAGTATCGCAATAATGTTCGCAATGATCGTCAACCTTAGCGGACAAAATCAAAGCAGTGTGCTTGCCAACCTGGATGAATTTATCCTGGAAAAAATGGAAACATTTCATGTACCGGGATTATCTGCCAGTATAATTATTGGAGACTCAGTTGTATGGAATAACAACTATGGTTTTATGAATCTGGAGGACAGTATTCCGGTAAATGATTCTACCTTGTTTAATGTTTTTTCCATCGGAAAATCTTTGACATCTGCTTGTGTAATGCAACTTTGGGATAAACAATTTTTGGGATTGGATCAGAATATCAATGATTTCCTGCCTTTTCAGATTGAAAATCCATGGAACGATGCAGACAGTATAACAGCACGGATGCTAATGTCGCATTCTTCCAGTATAAATGACGGGAACATATATAATTTTGTAACAATAGGTGATCCTACAATTTCACTTGACTACTTTCTGGAAAATTACCTTTGTCCCGGTGGGGAATATTATAGCAACAATAATTATTATAATGCTCTTCCGGGAACAGTTTTTCACTATTCAAATTATGGTATCGCATTAAATGGTTACCTTATTGAACCACTGACGGGAATTAGTTTTAACCAGTATGCAAGTGATTCGTTGTTAACACCGTTGGAAATGAATAACTCTGCATGGTTTCTTGATGAATTGAATATTGATAACCTAGCAATTGGCTATAGTTATTCAGGAGGTAATTTTGTGCCGAATCAACATTTGGGGCACCCCGCATATCCTGGGGTTTCATTACGCAGCACAGCTCTGGAACTTGCTAATTGTGTTATCATGTTGTCGAATGAAGGAATGTATAATGATATGAATATCCTTACAAGTGATGCTGTTGATTCCATGACAACAATACAAAATCCAGCCTGGACATTCTCCTATGGTACCACCGGCTTAGGATTATTTACAAGAGATGATTATGGAGACAGGATCGTTTGGGGCCATAATGGAGGTAGTGATGGTGGTTATGCAGCACATTTTTATTTCTGCAAGGAAGAAAATAGCGGAATTGTTATTACCACCAATTCAGAACAGTATGTAGATCCTATAGTTCTTCAAATGTTTGAATATGCAGGATTAATGGTATTTGCAGAATCCGCATCCCAGATTAGCGATAGCAGTTTTTATGCCAACTGGCAACCTGCAAGCATATCTACGGGATATTTACTTGATGTAGCCTATAATGAACAATTTACAAATTTCTTAACCGGATATGAAAACCTGGATGTAGGTTTAGATACTACATATTCCTTAACCGGTCTGAGCTCGAACACAAATTACTTTTTCAGGCTAAGGTCATACAATGCAACAGATACTGGAGCTTATTCTAACATTATTGGTCTTACAACCCTCCTCGGTACAGGGGTGGGCAATGCTCAATCCGGGAATGTTAAAATCTGGTCATCAGGCAAAACTGTAAACATTGACCTGACACAAAACCAGGGAGCAGAAGCTAAAGTCTCGATCTATTCGCTTTCAGGACAGTGTTTAGGTAGTTTCAGGTTAATTGACGGACTGAATTCAATACCACTGTATGTGAAAAGACAGCCCTTATGTGTAAAAGTAAGCTGTAGAAATAAGAATTTTTATAAAAAGGTAATGGTGTGGTGATAAATAAAATAATAAAACAGTAATGAATTGCCTGCATATAACAATTAAGAAATAGAATTAGTCATTTTATAAACAAACAATTTAATAACTTTAAAAATAATTATTATGAAAAGAAGTTTATTTAATCCGGAAGTTCATTCATTTCCGTTTGACAATTTTAAGAGTAGGCATTTATTAATACCAGGTTACAACTGTGGTGGGATGTGTGCTGTTGCCCTTAGAAAATTCTATGATGGAGTTCTAATTGATTGCGAAGCAGAATTGGGAGATTTCAAAAGTGAAATATCGGATGCACAAACATCCATTGTTTTTAAAGATCCAACAAAAGAATCACGATGGGGCGAGACGAAACATGCAATTGAGAAGATTTCTGAAAGGATAGACTCAGGCAAGCCTACATTACTATACATAGATCAAGAAGATTGGAGTTTGCATAATGATCACTTTGCAGTTGCTTATGCAATAGGAAACCGCTCTAATGGAATTCAAAAAATTTTCACTTATGACCCTAATTTTGCTTATAAAAGGTGTTATTGTAAAAATCCAAGTTCCTATTATGGAGACCGAGGAGCCTGGCATAATTATAATGATGGAAAAAAGTATGTGAAAAAAGTGAACTTTCAGTCATACCTATTAGTTGATTTCAAGAATGAAAAGGTATATAAAACCGACCGCAACGGTAAAAGAATTAAAATACTTGGATTTCAAAAATATGGGAACATTGGAGGTTTTACACATGAGATAGACATAACACACTCATGCAATTTAGCCGTATCATCATCAAATGTAGCAACTGTTTTGAAGAACAATTCTGATGAAGATATACCGGCATGGTCATTTGAAATTAAAATGTCAAAAGACGGCTCAATTGCTTCTGATTTAAAACTGACACTGGAAACTTATAATAGACAGGTTATTCTTTATGAAAAAGATAATAACCTGTATCTCCAAGAATTATCAGATTGTTTTGGTTCGACTAATATACGTTCTCACAAGGAACATAATGGGCCACAATTTGGAAAAGGTTTTAGAGAGAAAATTTATACTTTATATGTACCATTCAATGATAATACTTCCTCCTATTTTCAACTATCTCTTGTTTCAAATCATATTGAGAAAAGCTGTAGTTTAGAAGTAAATCAACCAAGAATAAATACCTTTACGGCTTTTGCAAACGAGGTAATAAGTAGAGATCGACTTTCAAGGGGAACTGCTAGTTGGGAAAACTATGCTAATGTTTTTTTAGTCGTTCAAAACCTAATGAAAACTAATATTGTTGAATGCGAAAGAGTTCCTGATAACTATAAACATCAACATCCGGTTAACGCACTTTATGTTAAGCATACGGAGGGAAAAAGTTCTCTTACCGAGTGTGAATACTATTTTGGGTATATAAAAGATGAAATAATTGTCGAACTAACCCAAAACGGAGGTTATGATGAAGCAACTGTTAAAATGATTACCAAGGAATCAGGCTCAGAAGATATAAAGGAATTCAGTTCCAATAGTATAACTTTTAATCTGCCTGGAGGAAATCAAGAATCATACAACAGGAATGAATTTCGAAAATTCAGTTTTGAAATAATTGGAAAAGATGCCTACTCAGGATTTAAAGATTCTTTTTTAGCATTCTTACAGGATCGTTGCATAATAGTATATGATTCATTATTTCATGAACCCAACATAGTTGCTACTGATTTTTTAAGATTATTATTTGATAATCCAAACATCACAATTTCACTGATAAAAGATTATAATAATAGATTATGGCAAAAAAAGTATAAACAAGAATTAAGAAAGCCATACCTAAGGAATGAAAAAGGATTTAATAGACATTTTATGAAAGAACTGAAGAAAGAATTGGAGGTCTATAAAAATAAAAAACAACTTGAAAATGAAATATTCAATTATTATAAAGATATTGAAAAATATTACAAGAGAAAAATGGCTTCAATTTGCAAAATTGGTGGAAGCGTAAAGGATATTAAGGAACAAATCACTGTGCTAAAAAGAGAATTATTTGTTAAGCTTGCCGAAAAAGTTTTATCTAAAAGCATAATTAACAACATAACTCAAAATGTACTTACTCGCAAATGAATTATAATGGATGGTGGAAACTGCTATTTTAATTTAAAAAATTAACCTTGTATAAAGAAGGTTGGCAGGTAATAAATTTGTAACGAAGAAAATAATAAAACTTTAAATAAATAATAATTTATGAACGTCATTGCGAGCCAAAGCATGGGTTTATGCGTAAGAGCGAAGCAATCTGTTATTCTGAAGGTAGTACTATAATTAAAACAGATTGCCCGCCCCTGCCCGGTTCGCCCGCCTGACCGGACGGGCAGGGACGGGTTTCACGCCCACACAAAAGCCAAGCTCTTCAGTTCGCAATTACGATAAGTAGTTTTTGATATTTGAAATTTGGTTTTTGTTTATTGGAATTTATTTGTGCTTTGGAATTTGTTGTTTGTTTTTTGGATTTTGTTATTTGTTTTTTGGATTTTAACCATTATGTCTATCTTTACAAAAAAATCAGACCTGAATATGCTCCGTACCATCATCATCGATGACGAGGCCCATATACGACAGACCCTGGAGAAAATGGTCAGCCGGTTTTGTCCCAATATTAAATTGGTGGCTACTGCCGAGGGTGTGGAAAGTGGAGTGAAAACCATCCGTAAGTACCATCCCGACCTGGTCCTGTTAGATATCAAAATGAATGACGGTACAGGGTTCGACCTGCTCAAAAAACTTGAACCCATCGACTTTAAAGTGATATTTATTACGGCTTACGACCAGTATGCCATCAAAGCCATTAAATTCAGCGCCATTGACTATTTGCTAAAACCGGTTGACCCGGACGAGCTATATGATGCAGTGTGCAAAACGGAAAACCTTGTACAAATAGATTTTAACACACAACTTGATACGCTGACAGAAAATCTGCAATCGGAAGATAAAGCCAATAAAAAGATTATCTTAAAAACCTTTGATAACATCCATCTTATTAAGGTTTATGATATCAACTATTGTGAATCCGAAGGCAGTTATACTGCGATCTACCTGTTGAACGATAAAAAGATCATTGTATCTAATACCTTAAAAGACTACGACGAATTGTTAAAAGACACAGGCTTTTTCAGGGTGCATAAATCTTATTTGATAAATATGCGGCACATCGATCGGTTTGAAAAAACAGAAGGGGGCTATGTTGTACTGGAGAATGAATGCAAAGTACCGGTTGCCTCACGAAAGCGGGAACAATTGCTGGAGATGTTTGAGAGGCTCGCAGGATAAGTGATTAGGTCAAAAATAGTCATTTGGCTGCGCCGTCATTCGCTTCGCTGTCATGAAAAAACAATTAATGACCATAAATGACACAAAGTAAATGGTTCGTTTTACAATATATATCTTCTTTTTTCTTATGCCATGTTTTCTTATGGGCAAACAACTTTCCCCACAACCCGTAGAAAACATCGACAGTCTGCGGAATTGTCTTCATACTGTCAGCGGAACTGAAAGAGTGGATGTGTTGAATGAACTGTGTAATGCATTGATTAAAAAGTCTCCAAAGGAAGCATTTACTTACGCTAAACAAGCTCTTTCTCTTTCCGACAGCCTTGATTATAACTTAGGGAAATCAAATGCTTATTATCTTTTAGCCGGCAGTTATAACCCTGAATTCACCATAGAAAAGTCAATTGGGTACCTAAAGCTCTCAGAACAATATTTCGATTCGACAACCGACTGGTTTTTAAAATACAGAATTTGGTTAACATTAGGCAGGAGATATTCTGATATTGACAAATATGACTCGGCTGTTATTTACTATCAAAGACTTTTATCCGAATTAACCGGCAATGAAACATGGATTGCCCGTGCTGCTGCCCATATCTGGCTGGCAGGAATATATAATATATTTGGGGATTACGGCAACGAATTGAAAGAATTAACAAAAACATATAATCTGGTAATTACACATTTTAAGACAAGTCCGAATGTCAATATATTTTCTGCATTTGGATACCTTGAAAAACTGGGAGGATATTACACCCGCCATGGTTATTATGCAAAATCCATTGAAGCAAATAATAGAGTACTAGATAGTCTTGATAAATTTGAGCTGACACCCATTGATAATGATTATTTTGAAGCTAAATTTTTAGGTCATATTGCACGGGCATATTATCATTGGGGTAAGTATGAACCTGCATTAGATTACCACAACAAATCCTTAGATAAATTTTATCAATCACAAGAAAGATATAATAAGCTTAATAAAGAAGAAAGAAAAACTCACTCAATAGAAGACTGGCAGATCAATATTGCCAACCAGATTGAAGGAAAAGCTAATGTTCAAATGTATCTGGGTCTTTATGACAGCGCCGAGTCAAATTTCTTACATTCTCTTAAATTCCGAGAAGAAAAAGGTGACTCATCAGGTGTTGCAATGTGTCGTGACGGACTGGGAGAACTTTATCATATTCAGGGAAAATTCACCAAAGCACTTGAACAATACGAAGTTTCAGCAAAGTTGAAATTATCTTTTAATGAAAATTTTATTAAAACTTATAGTGAAGCAAGGGCAAATCATACCATAAAAATGATCAATGAAAGCGTTTCCATAACTTATCTCAGAATAGGAAACTTATACAACGACTGGGATAAATCAGAACTGGCACTTGAACAATATAATAGATCATTAAAGCTATGCCGGGATGTCGGCTATATTAAGGGCGAAGCTGAAGCACTAACAGCCATTGGAGATATTTACCTGCAACAGGAAAAAAATAATTCCGCTTTTAATAACTATCAAAATGTTTTGAAACTTTACCGGCAAATTGATAACAAACCGGGTATTGGCCTGGCATATCATAAACAGGCCGACTATTTTGCTAAAACAAACCAGCCGGAAAAAGCATTGGATTATTACTCAAGGGCACTTGTTATCCTCGAAGAAATCGGCTTACAGCGGGAATTAGCAGAAATTTATGAAAAAAAAGGAAAGTTGTATTTTAAAAAGGGAAACTTTCATATTGCTTTAGATGAATTTGATAAAAGCATAAGTTTAGCTTCTTACCTGAACCTGAAAAAGATCCTGATGGAAGCCCACAAGGGTATTTCGGAAGTATATACGGCTTTGGGTAATACCGGTAAAGCTTTTGAGCACTATAAAGAATACATAGCTGCAAAAGATTCAATCTATACCCTTGAATCGGACAGGCAAATAGCAGAAATTGAAACCCGGTTCGAAACAGAAAAAAAGGAGCAACAAATCCTTATCCTTGAAAAAGAAAATGAGTTACAGAAAAGCAGGAACCGGCAAATGACACTTTTAATTTTCGGAATTGTCGGATTTGTCATTATCATTTTATTTATTGTTTTTCTTTACCTTAGGCAAAACCGGTTGAAAGCGGTGCAGGAGAAAACAGGGTTGCAGCAAAAACTCCTTCGGTCCCAGATGAATCCGCATTTTATTTTTAACTCACTGGCAAGTATTCAAAATAGTATCATTAACGAAGAGCCTGTCAAAGCCAGTAAATACCTGGCGCGGTTTTCAAAACTGGTAAGAAATATCCTAGATAGTTCGGTAGAAGAATTTATTACTTTGGAAGAAGAAATCGTTACTATTGAAAATTACCTGGCTTTGCAGAAAATAAGGTTTCCTGAGAAGTTTGATTATTCCATTGATGTTGATGAGGAAATCGAACCGGTCAGCATTCAAATTCCTCCCATGCTTGCACAGCCTTTTATCGAGAACGCCATTGAACACGGCATTAAACATAAGGATTCGAAAGGCAATATCCGGGTTCGATTTAAATTGAACGACAACAAACTTCTTTTTGAAGTGGAAGACGATGGGATAGGGAGAGAAAAGGCGCAGGAAATTCTCCGTAAACAAGACAAAGACCATAAATCCATGGCAACGGCAATTACGCAGGAGCGGATTAGGGTTTTGAATAAAAAACTAAAATCAAAAATTTCATTGAGCATTGAGGATTTGAAAAAAGAAACGGGTGAGGCGTCAGGAACAATGGTGAGGTTTGAGTTGCCGGTTAAGTAAGGACAGGGGTGGCAAGCAGGGGGATTAAATCAATAACATCAAATCACAACAATCATTTGCGCCGCTGATCTAAAAAAATCTTTTGACCAAATATCAAGTTTACGGGCATCTTTGATAAATGGTGCAACTTCCTTTCGGGCGGCATTGATATCCAAATTATTTATCGCCTCATTTAACAAGCGGTCTAATCCATAAAGGATTCGCAATGCCGTACCTCCATAAAAAGCAGTATGGTTAAAAAATTTGGCACGCCACAATCCTAAAAGGGCCAACGACTGCAAAACTTCCCTTAAGGCAATTAGCATTTCACCCGGCGTTTCCGGTAAAGGCGAGGGCATTATTTTTTTTAGCAAATCGTTCATTTTAACCTTTTATTCTTTTTCCCAGAAATTCTACCATCCATGTTACTTTTCGTGCTGCATAATTTTCAACAAGATCATTTACATTTCTTTCAATAAAAAAATCAGCAAGGGTATGCTCATCAATACGAAGATCTTTAAAAAGATAATCAGCAAAAGAAGCAGGCGAGGTGGGACGAAAACGCTTATCTGCCCACACTTTATCAGCTAAAGCTTTTAGTGGTTCTGCAATCAGCCAGTTGACCTGTCCTGAATTATGAATCGTGTTACCAAAGGCAAAACGTTTTTCAGATAAATGTACATACAAAAATCTCCCAAGGGGAGTGTCGAAGTTACGCGATCGGTTAATGGTAACAGATGTAAAACCTGAAACATGTTCAGGTATCAACCCATACCAGGCCAGGGCATAATCAAGGCTAATTACTGATGGACCATAAACAAGGTTGGCCAGCATTTCGTGCGAAACGGTGTTCCTGCGCCAAATTTCACCAAAACAATACAGTCCTTTTCGCACCCGAATAATTTGCCCTTTCTGCATAAGCAATGATACTACATCACGTGGTTTCCGATAGTGAGATAAAACATGCATCAACTGCGTATAGTCAAAAACATCCTGCTCAATTGTGTGTCGTATGTGTTCAATTGCATTCATGTAAAACATCTATGTCCATTTTTTCTGGACATTGGGCGCAAATTTAGTGATTTTTTATATAAAAAACATCTATCGGCAAATTTAATCGGGGAAAGTACATGTAGGCAAAAAGCTCAGGAAATCCTGCTCAAACAAAACAAAGATCACTGGATACTGGCATTACCAGGGATCGGATCAAGGTTTTGAATAAAAAACTAAAATCAAAAATATCACTGAATATTGAGGATTTAAAAGATGAAAAGGGTGATGCTTCCGGGACGATGGTAAGGCTTGAGTTGCCGGTTAAGTGAAGAGGAACCAAGCTCTTTCGGATCTAAGCGCGGGAATATGCGGTGGCTAATCCGAAAGCAAATAGCTGCGGATTTCAAAATCCATAAATTATCTGTTTTCGGATTAGCTTCCCTACAGGCTCTGCTCAAATCCGAAAAAGCCCGTTTATTAAGAAAATTAGAAAATCCGCACTTTATTAATGTATCTTTTTATGTCTTATGGTTTTATCTAAAATAACGCATAATATTTCGAAATGATTTTACGTGTATTCCCGCATGCAAATTGGATATTTTCCCTGTATTTTCTTTTTTATTTGCATAAATTTGTACCGTGATTTGAGATGATATAAATAATTCAGGAAAGGCAAAAAAATATTTTTTATTTTCAATTTGTTAACTAACGATCATCTTTATAATTACCAAATTTTATACAGACTACTATGAAAATTGCATACATTGGTACTTATCCCCCACGAGAATGTGGAATTGGTACATTTACAAGGAATCTGCTCATTTCCATGACAAACAATCATGAACCAAACGTGAATTCAAACGAAGGATTTGTTGTTGCTATGAATGATCATGACCTAACTTATGATTATCCCGAAGAAGTAAAATTAACAATAGGGCAGGAGCATCAACGGGACTATATACGGGCAGTAAAATTTATTAATATCAGTGGAGCAGATATCTGTATTTTAGAGCATGAATTTGGTATTTTTGGCGGGGATAATGGTATTTATATACTTCCATTACTTCACAGGCTTGAAATTCCCCTTATAGTAACCCTGCATACAGTTGTCAAAGCACCTTCCTATAACGAAAAAGCCATTTTACAGGAAATTTGTAAAATGGCTAATAAAATAGTTGTAATGAGCCAAAAAGCAATTGAGTTTCTCATCAGTATTTATAATGTACCGGAAGAAAAGATTGTTTTTATTGAACATGGTGTGCCGGATATTCAGTTTAGCCGGGAACAATCAAAAAAGGAATACCGGCTCGAAAATAAAAAACTCTTACTTACCTTTGGTTTTGTAAGCCGCAATAAAGGTATTGAGACGGTAATAAAAGCATTACCTGATATTGTTGAAAAATACCCGGAGACATTATACATGATTTTGGGGAAAACTCACCCAAATGTTCTTCGATATTCCGGCGAAGAATATCGTAATTACCTCCGGCGGTTAATAAAAAGCCTTAACCTGGAAAATCATGTTTTTTTTCTTAACGAATTTATTGATCAAGAAGAATTGTTTAAATATCTATCCGCCTCTGACATTTATATTACTCCCTATTTGAATGAAGCTCAGGTTACAAGTGGTACACTTTCCTATGCTATAGGTGTGGGTTCAGCTGTTATTTCAACGCCTTACTGGCATGCACAGGAATTATTAGCGAATGGCAGAGGCAGATTATTTAACTTTAATGATTCAGAAGAACTTTCAAACATACTTCTTGAATTGTTAGATAAACCTGATGTATTAGAGGATATCAGAAAAAAGGCTTATAGTTATGGCAGAAAAATAACCTGGCCCAAAACAGGGAAAGAATACCTTGTATTGGCTGAAAAAACCCTGAAGGATAAACCTGAAGTAATTGTTAAGAAAGAAACTATTATTGATCCGCTCGTTCTTCCTCCATTTTCACTTGCTCATATTAAAAGATTAACCGACGATACAGGGATAATCCAGCATGCAAAATTTGGTATTCCAAACCTGAAAGATGGGTACTGTCTTGATGATAATGCCCGCGCCTTACTTCTGGTTTTAATGA
Organism: Bacteroidales bacterium; assembly: GCA_016783885.1. Taxonomy (GTDB): domain Bacteria; phylum Bacteroidota; class Bacteroidia; order Bacteroidales; family JAADJA01; genus JAADJA01. Next base: position 23,418 of record JADHVR010000005.1, on the reverse strand, counting down.
CATACAGGCAAAAAAAGTATCCTCTTGCACTTGAATTATCATACTTTTATTTAAGCTATATCCATTATATGCAAAACAAAAACGGAACATTTAGGAATTTCCTTAGCTTTAACAGGAATTTTTTGGATGAGACCGGTACGGAGGATTCCTTTGGAAGAGCAATATGGGCGCTCGGATACCTCCTTGCTAATGCACCTAATGATGCTTATTACCAAACCGGAAAGTTTATCTTCTTTGATTCATCCTCAAATTTTGAAAAACTGCAATCTATCAGAGGTATTGCCAATACAATGGTCGGGATCAGTTATTACCTGAAAAGCAACATGTCAGATGAATTAATGAACGAAAGACTAAGAAATCTTGCTTATAAGCTCATTAATCAATATGAAAAAGAAAGCTCTCCTGACTGGAAATGGTTTGAATCATTGTTAGCTTATGATAATGGCATGCTACCGCTTGCTCTTCTGCATGCAGCAGAAATACTAAATGATGATAAAATTACAGAAACTGCTTTGGAAACAATGGACTTCTTAACTAAGGTTACACTTAGTGAAGGTTATTTATCGCTTATTGGCAATAAAAACTGGTATAAAAAAGGTGGGAAACGCAGTGTCTTTGCACAACAGCCTCTGGATGCCCTGGCAATGGTTTTGATGTTTCATCAGGCTTTTACATTGACCAAAGACAAGGAATACCTTAATAAATTATTTACTTCTTTTATGTGGTTTCTCGGTGAAAATGATCTCAGGATAAACCTGTACGATTTCGAAACCTGCGGATGTTGCGATGGTCTTGAAGAGTACGGTGTAAATCGTAACCAGGGTGCCGAAAGTACGCTGGCATATTTAATTTCTCATTTAACGGTTTTGCAGGCATTTGAGGAATTGCCTATAATCACTTAATTGATGTGCTATACTAATACAGAACAGAAATGCAAATTTATAAGGCTCTGTTCCGTACGCATTAACTACTTCTAAACAGCTTATGCTTCGCAAACCTGTTAAGAATTAGTATAATAAAACGATATGATAAAAACCCAATCCTTACAAAGTTATAAATAAATGAAGATTGCCATATTATCTCCGGTTGCATGGAGAACACCACCAAAAAAATACGGACCGTGGGAACAAGTAGCTTCAAATATTGCTGAAGGCCTGATTGAAAAGGGAATTGATGTAACTCTATTTGCTACAAGCGATTCCTATACTAAAGGCAAACTTGAATATATTTGTGAAGAACCCTACTGTGAAAATAATAATCTGGACCCCAAAGTATGGGAATGTCTTCATATCAGCCATATTATGGAGCAGGCTTATAAATTCGATCTGATCCATAATAATTATGATTTTCTACCTCTGACATATTCACGTTTGATAAAAACACCCATAGTAACTACCATACATGGGTTTTCTTCTTCAAAAATTCTGCCTGTCTTTAAAAAATATAACAGTACAGGTTTTTACGTTTCAATCAGTAATTCCGACCGCAGCCCTGAACTTAATTACGTTGCCACTGTTTATAATGGTATTAATCCCGATATATTTACATTCAGATCTGAACCGGAAGATTATTTACTGTTTTTTGGCAGGATACATCCTGACAAGGGTACTTATGAATCCATTCAGATAGCAAAAAAGTCTGGCAGAAAGCTGATTATCTCCGGTTTGATTCAGGACCAGAATTACTTTGACGAAAAGGTTAAACCTTACATTAATGATGATGATATTATTTATGTTGGAAATTCAGGACCTGAAAAACGGGATACGCTGTTAGGTAACGCTTATGCACTGCTACATCCGATTAGTTTTGAAGAACCTTTCGGATTGAGTGTTGTTGAATCTATGTTCTGCGGCACACCGGTCATTGCATTTAACAAAGGTTCTATGCCTGAATTAATCCTCGAAGGGAAGACCGGTTTTATTGTTAAAACCATAGATGAAGCAGCAGAAGCAGTAAATGCTGTCCGTTTTATCAAAAGAAAACAATGCCTGGAATGGGCTTCCTCAAAATTCACCTGTCAAAAAATGGTTGAAGGATATCTTGAGGTTTATAGAAATATATTAACATTGTCAGATTGAGAATACACTTATAATACCATAACTTGTACGAGACAGAACCAAACAGGTAATTGATTTACGATTTTAGATTTTAGAATTAGGATTTAATACATTGAAGTTTAATAAATTAATAATAAATCTAAAATCACAAATTATAACTTAAAAACACCGACTTTATAGACGAACACTAATTTATATTATTCTCCTTTATAAACACCTGAATATTCGCAGGTATATACTCATTGATAAGAGATTGAAGTATTTTATCATATTCTTCTCCTTTTTGAGAATATCGTGAAAGACCATCAGCAAGTTTTAACGGGTTAAGCGGTTGATTATCTTTTCTTAACCGGGCGCGTATATTCCTTAATTCCTCATAGGCTGAACACGTATTAAGAATATGAATATAATCTGTTATTCCTGCTAATACGGTTGGATATGATTTTACTTCAAACCCTGCGTTTTTAGCTCCTGATGGAACCAAGCCGCAACCTTTATGATAACAATGAACGCCAAAATAGTTATTTCCATTTTTAGCAAAGTACGACTTGCCCCATGCTGACTCACAGATTGCCTGTGCCATTACTAATTTGGTTGGTATAATATCAACTCTTATCAACATGTCATTAAACTCATTTTGTAAAACATCCTTGTTACCTTTATCATCCAGTTTAAAAGAATTAATCCCATATTTAACTGATATTTTCGACAGAAAAACTTCTTCTTCATTGCTAAGTTTACCTGTATTTGTAAATTGTTTCTTTAGCTTAATGATATTATTTCTGTCAGATAGAATACTCTTATTAACATCCATTATTTTTGGTAAAAAACCGAGCATAAAACTTTTATCATCTGCAGTAATAGATTTTTTTTGGGCAAAAGTGATTGTGGGGCTGATAAATAGCAAAGCAATTACAAACAAGAATATATTTTTTTTATTTTTCATAAGAATAAATTTATTAGAGTTTTTTTTGACTAAATATATTGACCGAAAATGAGTTAAAAATTCAACACAAAAAGAGGCTAAAATGGCAACATCACAAAAGTATGAAAAATAATTTTATGGAAAATCCTGACGCATTTATTAATGAAATATTTAAGTCCCAAGCTCTTTCGGATTTAGGCGTGGAAATAGGCGATGGCTAATCCGAAAGCAAACAGCCACGGATTTCAAAATCCATAAAATATCTGTTTTCGGATTAGCTTCCACACAGGACTCTGCCTAAATCCGAAAAAGCCAGTATGCTGTGAGACAAAAAGAAATTGTTAATGTATCGGGAAATTAGATTAATTTAAAAGACTTTCTATTACTTCAATAAATTTTCCTGCAGGTTCAATTAATGGTTCAATAATTTCTTTGTCGAAATTGAAAAAATCTTCGTAATCACCTGTTTGACGCAGATCAAATAATTCATTGTAAATTTCTCCTTCAGTTTTGGACACAACTCCGGTTTTTATATAATGTAAACCGAAAAGCGAACGAGCTCCACTATGCGTTTTAGGAGACAGGTTTTCTTTCAGCAAAACTGCAATTACAGCATAAAAGCAGGCATAATAAAGACGATTGATACATGAGTTCCATTGGTCGTTGTCTGCCATAATTTTTGCTGCTTCAAATGTTTCTTTTGCTCTTTTAATGCGATATATTATTAAATCATCTTTCGGATATTTCATAAAATTATGCCTTCCTTTTTTATGTTCTCAAAAAAAGGTGTAACCTGAAATACCGGGTCTTCCCATTTCGACTCAGAGACAATAACAGTACTAATAACCTGACCTGTTTCCCATTCTATTTCATAAAGAGGATAACGGTACTTTCTTTGTATTTCGAGTGGTATTTTTGAATGCCTGTCTAAAATTAAGAAATCCCAATCAGAATCTTCTCTTGCATCTCCCCTTGCTCGTGAACCGAATAAATAAATTTTGGCACTGGGATCGGTCTTCGTAACCGTATCTTTTATTTGTTTTAGAAATTGTTCATTTTTTTGCGGCTTCATTGTATTGGTTTTACAATAATGGTTATTGTTCATCTGAAAATATTATATCATTTGTATATATGATTTCTGCAAATATACAATATAAACCTAAAACACCGCCGCATGTTTCGTAACTTTTGCATCAACTTCTTTATACGAAATACAATCCCAAACCGGGCAAACATGCTTACATAGCAGGCAGCCGACACACTTTTCCTCATCCACACTTGCTTTCCTTTTTTCAGAATCAAATTTTATTGCCTGGTTAGCACCATCATGACACGATATATAACACTGACCGCAGCCAATACATTTTTCTTCATCAATGACCGATACAACCTGGTAACGGGTAGTAAATTCCGAAGGATCAATAATTTTTTCAGCGGCTTTTCCGATTATCTCGTCTAATGATTTAATATTTCTATCTATCATAAAATCGCTCAAACCCTCAATCATATCCTCAATAATCCGATATCCATATCTTAATATACCGGTAGTAACCTGTAAGTTAGTTCCTCCAAGCAGTAAAAAATGCAAAGCATCTCTCCACGTTTCTATACCTCCGATAGCTGATATTGGTAAACCAAGCTCTTTTGAATTGTACAGGTCCGAAACGAATCTCATTGCAACGGGTTTAGCAGATGGACCTGAAAAGCCTGTAGCTGCTGAAAACCCGTGAATATTCGGGAGCGGAGTGAAGTTCTCAATATCAATATCAGTAATGGCTTTTATAGTATTAATAGCAGAAATAGCATCGGCGCCCCCTTGTTTTGCTGCAAGCGCTACCGGAATCATATCCGTAATATTTGGTGTCATCTTAGCCATGACCGGCAAGCCACATGCTATTTTCACAACTTCCGTAAAATGCGAAACCGATTCAAAGTCCTGCCCTATCCTGTGCCCTGCATCCTTCCTTGCCATCTGCGGGCAGGAAAAATTAAGCTCTAACATATCAGCACCTGCGTCTTCCGACATCTTTGCCAGTTCAGCCCAGTCATCATCACTATACCCCATAATGCTTGAAATAAGAACCTTGTTCGGATAATTCTTTTTAAGGAAGGCTATATCCCTGATATTATCTTTTATTGGCCTATCGGTTATTTGTTCGGCATTTTGAAGTCCGACAAATCTTTTATCGCCATAATTATAAACACTTAAGCGCGGAGAAGGCATTACAATTTTAAAACTTTTTTCAAGACCTAAGGTTTTATATACAATACCGCCCCAACCTGCGTCATAAGCTCTTGAGCACATTTCAGCATGATTACCAACCGGTGATGAAGAGAGGCAAAAAGGATTTTCAAACTTAATCCCGCAAAAATCTATACTTAAATCGGCTTTTGTTGTCATTTTATTTTCTCCTTTTATTTATTAACATCTTGATTCTCGTAAAGACGCACGTCCGTGCGTCTCTGTCAATACTTTCCGCAGCTTTTTTCCCATCACCAACAGCCTGTACTACTGTTGCACCACCGTTTACAACATCTCCGCCTGCGAAAACACCGGGTATATTTGTTTCATAATTATCATTAACTGCAATAATACCCTTTTCATTTGTTTTTAAACCATGTGCAAATTTTTTAACTTCTTCACCTGGTTTTGTCCCAATAGCCTGAATTACAAAATCAACATTTAAGCTAAAATCCGTTCCGTCAATTTGTTTTGCATTTGCAGGAATAAATTTATTCGGTTCTATCCAATCAATTTCTTTTCCTTTTAATCCTGTTATCTGATTTTCTTTAGCTATTACTTCAGTTACCTGCGAACCTGCTTTAAAAATTATATTCAATGTATGAGCCAGATTAATTTCTTCTTTGTCGGCAGGTAATTCATCTAAATGTTCGAGAGCAATGAGATAAACTTTTTTTGCACCCAATACTGCCGCCGAAACAGCCGAATCAATAGCAACACTACCTCCACCGATTATTGCTACATTTTTTCCTTTCAGATTTACCTTTTCTCTATTTTTTTTGATACTCTTTAAAAATGATATATAATCCGTTGCATTTGAATATCTGTTAAAAAGAGGTAATTTATAAGGTTCAGAAAGTCCGGTTCCTATAAAAACAGCTTTATAGCCATCAGAAAGAAAATTTTTTACTTCGCCATGCGAGCCGGCTTTTGAATTATATTTAATTTCAACACCCAAATCAAGCAAGTTTTTAATATCATAATCTATTGCTTCCCGAGGCAGTCTGAAATCAGGGATCATTAATTCAGGAACGCCACCACAACTGCTTTCTTTTTCGAAAATCGTAACATCATAATTTTTTTTAGCAAGTTCGGCTGCACAACTCATTCCTGCCGGACCGGCACCAATAACAGCTACTTTGCCTTTGTTTTTTAATTTTTTTTGAAAAGGTTCAAGCCCGAAATCTTTACCGTATTCCACAGCAAATCTCTGCAAACCAATAATGTTTATCGGGTCTTCCAATGCTACAACGCTGCACTTTTGTTCACATAATTTTTCAACCGGACAGATAAAAGCACAAATACTACCCAGAATATTATTTTTCCTTATTGTTCGGGCAGCCCCTTTAAAGTTATAAAATTTTAATTGCCTGATAAATTTTGCCGGATCAGTTCCAGCCGGACATGCCTCACTGCATGGTGCATCATAACAAAGCAAACAACGATTGGATTCCTTTATCGCATCCTGCAAACTTAAAGGCTCGCGCATGGGTTTTAATTGCTCAATATGGGTTCGGTTGATTGCTTTTTTCATGTTTATCAATTATTATTTTAAACTGACACTGAAGGAATTTGCCAGCCTGACCATTCGGGCAGGCAAAAAAATTACGATTTAACTAATAACTCCTATTTTCTCTTCGGCGGTTTATGTCCCCTTTGTTTCGCGGCTGTTTCAATTCGTTGCTGCCACTTGGATTTTTTCTTGGTTTTCTTTTTATTTAATTCGATCTGCTTTCTGATCTTATCTTCATCAATCGTTTTTCTAATCAGGTACATCTGACCGAAAGTAATAATATTAGCTAAGAAATAATAATAACTCAAAGCTGAAGCATAATTATTAAAAATTCCAAGGAACATAATGGGCATCATGTACATCATCATCTTCATACCAGGCATTTGCTGTTGTGCTGAACCCATTAAATCCTGGTTGACCTTTGTATAAATAATGGTTGATACGGTCATAAGTAATGTAAACAGGCTCACATGATCACCATAGAAAGGTATTTCAAAAGGTAAATTCAAGATAGAATCATAGCTTGAAAGATCGTCTGCCCAGAGAAACGACTTCTGCCGTAACTCAAATGCCGACGGGAAGAAGCGGAACATTGCAATTAAAATGGGGAACTGTAAAAGCATAGGAATACAACCTGCCATTGGGTTTACACCGGCTTGTTTGTACAATGCCATAGTAGCCTGCTGCTTCTTCATGGCGTCTTCTTTCTTTGGAAATTTTTTACCCAGCACTTCAATATCCGGCTTAAGCACCCGCATTTTTGCAGAAGATCTATATGATTTATAAGCAATAGGGAAAAGAACGGTTTTTAAAAGAATAGTTAAAATAAGAATAATGATGCCATAGTTCCATCCAAATCCTCCGAGGAAAGTAAAAACAGGAAGCACAGCATACCTGTTGATCCAAGCCATCAGGAAGAAACTCCATCCCATGGGTATTTGCCGCTCCAGGTCAAGGTTGTATTTTTTTAAAATACTGAATTTATTAGGGCCAAAATAAAACGACATTGGAATATTGCTCTCTTCTGAAATATTGACCGGAAGTCCGATGGTTGTCTTAACCGATCTTAAATACCTGTCATATTGCTCCTCCAAATTAAGTGCTTTAACATCTGCATTCAAAAAGAAATCTTTTGCAATAAGCGTGGAACTGAAAAATCTTTGTTTGAAAGATACCCATTTTATCCTTGTGGTTAATTTCTCTTCATCGTCTTTAGTTTCGGAAAGGTAATCCACATCGTCTTTATAATATTTGTAATAAACAGTAGGTCCGTTAAACCGGTCAACGTCTTTCTCAAGTTTCAGCAGTTCTGTATTCCAGTCCAGATCAACATAATTTGACCCCTGGTCTAAATAATTATTCATCCCCACAAAGTTGATATCGAAATCCATCATATAGTCATTGCCATTTAACGCATAAAGGAATTCGATGTAATTGTTTTTATTAAAGGATGTAGCGGAGGCATCCGCATACAAACGCATGGAAAGGTTACTGCTTCCTCCATCTCCATAAACCTGGAAATATAAATCGTTAGTATTGATGATACGGTTATTGGCAAAAAAAGTCAGTCCGAAATTAGTCTTATCAGGATCGAAAAGAATCAATGGAAGAGAATCATAAGTGTGGAATTCTTTCAGTTGAACAGAAATGATCTTGCCTCCTTTGGCTGAAACGGTAATTATCATAACTTCGTTTTCGAGGATATATAATTTATCCTGCCCAACAGAAGAATTTGTGAAAATACCAAGCTTATCGCGATTTACAACATTTATTTGTGAAGAATCTGTTGCAACTACTTGTGTCGTTTGAACTTCCTGCGCTTTCCTGATGGAATCCTGTTTGCGTCGTTCAGCAAGCATTATCCGGGCGATTGAATCTTCTGTTCTCCTAACCTGTGCAATTGAATCCTGCCTGTGTCTGTCGGCTGCTATTTCTTCTTCCGATGGTTTATTAAAATACCAAAATCCAAACAGGATTGCAAAAATCAACACAAGACCTATAATAGTATTCCTATTCATTGATTAACTGTTTTGTAAAATTTGACCGCAAATATACAATTTATTAAACTGGTGCTATACGAGAATGTGAAATTTTATATGCACAACTTACTATAAACCAATTAATATATTATTTTGACATTCGCTAAGTTTATGCCTGCCCGTTTGTTCAGGCGGGCGTTTCAGTATAATTGTATAATATAAAAGGCAAATTTCAAATTGAAAAAATTACTTTTACAAAATAGATAATCACAATGGCTATCTTCAATCCCGTATTATTTATTGCCCTGGCTTCCATGGACGAAATGGAATACCTTCCTCAATTGATTAGTTGTATAAAAAAGCAAACATATAAGAATTTTAATTTGATTGTCTGCGTAAACCAACCAAACGACTGGTGGGAAAAAGAAGACAAGATCAGTATTTGTAAAAACAATCAAAAATCCATAAAATATCTCGAAGGAATAAAAGACCTTGAAATTACCATTATTGATAAATCATCAAAAGGTAAAGGCTGGACAGGAAAGAAACACGGCGTGGGCTGGGCAAGGAAAACCATAATGGATAAAATCGCTGAAATTGCAAATAAAAACGACATCATCATCAGTTTAGATGCCGATACTACTTTTAATGGTAATTATTTTTTATCTATTGTTGAGAATTTTAATCGGAATCCTGATGCAACAGCTCTTTCGGTTCCATACTATCATAGGTTGACCGGCGATGAGGAAAAGGACAGGTCAATACTGCGATATGAAATATACCTGCGATATTATGCTATCAATCTGTGGCGAATCGGCAGCCCTTACAGCTTTACGGCTATTGGCTCGGCTATTGCACTTCCTGTTAAATCTTATAAAAAAATCGGAGGCATCACTCCTCATAAAAGCGGTGAGGATTTTTACTTTCTTCAAAAGCTGCGAAAAACAGGAAAGGTCTTAACCTGGAACAAAGAAAAAGTTTATCCTGCTGCCCGTTACTCCGACAGGGTCGCATTTGGGACGGGACCGGCAATGATTAAAGGCAGGGAAGGTGACTGGTCGGGTTACCCGATTTATCCTTTCGAATATTTTGATGAGATTAAAAAAACTTATGATTTATTTCCCGTTTTGTATAAAGAAGATTTTCATACTCCGATGGATAATTTTATCATAGAAAAGTTTGGAGAAAAAAACATCTTGCAACCTTTGCGAAAAAATTATAAAAAGAAAGAGACATTCATAAGGGCTTGTCATTATAAAATTGACGGTTTCAGGATTTTCCAATACTTGAAGTGGAGAAATATGAAAAATAAGGGAAATTGGGATTCTGATGAAAACAATTTAATTCGTTTTTTTACAAAGTTTTATCCTGAAAAATTAAATATTTTGCCATTTGAAGTCAGTGAATTGTCGATTGCAAGTACTTCGGTTGAAAATTTGAATACAGTAAGGAAGTTATTATTGAAAATTGAAAAGGAGTATCAAAAAGGGAAATAAGGGAAATAGAGGAAATAAGGAAAATATTGGGCCAGGGTTTTATCTTCAAAAATTTTATTCTTCCAATTGGATGCGTTTCAGTATAATTTATACTAATGCTGAACAGAAATGCAAAAAATTTAAGGGTCTGATCAGCACGCATAACTAATTCTAAATAGCTTTTGCTTTGCAAACCTATTAAGAATTAGTATATTTCAGAAATGGATCATGTCCTGTTTGAATTTTATCGGTTTTATTGTTTGTAATTCTTTTTTTTCTTTATTTTTAGCATTATATAATTCCCATCGTAACTGCAGGTTTAACCAGAAATCTTCAGGCATGTTAAAAAATTTAGCAAGACGTAAAGCTGTACTTGGGGTAACTCTCCTTCTTTTATTTATTATTTCATTTATATGCCTGTAAGGAATATGAATTTCGTTTGCAAGTTCTTTTTGGGTTAATCCCATGGGAGACAAGAACTCTTCCAAAAGCATTTCTCCCGGATGTGTTGGTTCTCTATGAGTTGGTATTCTAATCATTTTTAAGTTATTTAATGATAATCTGTTATTTCAACATCAATTGGACCATTTAATGTCCATTTAAAGCAAATTCGATATTGATTATTTATTCTTATACTATATTCTCCTTTTCTGTCACCTGATAAGGGTTCAAATTTGTTACCAGGAGGAATTTTTAACTCTTCTATAAATTGAACTGAATCAAGTTGATCTAATTTTCTTGACGCAATATGCCAAAGTATTTGAGGGCATGTTCTCCTGGCATTTTTCGTATTTACTCCATTAAAAATGTCTTCAGTTCCACTACTTCCAAATGAGATAATCATTAATAATGAATATTAGACTTTAGATTAAAGCTAACAAAGATAATAAATATTATCGTTAATTTGTATTTTTATAGCACATATAAATTAAATCTCTTTAATTTTAGTTTTAAAATCGTAAATAATATTATGCTTACAGTCTTAGGCCCCACTGCAACCGGTAAAACATCCTTTGCTGCTCATCTTGCCTGCTATCTGAATGGTGAGGTCATCAGCGCCGATTCGCGGCAGGTTTACAGAGGAATGGATATGGCTACAGGGAAAGATTTAAAGGATTATATTGTGAATGGTGAAACAATACCTCATCATCTAATTGATATTGTTGACCCGGGTTATGAATATAATGTTTATGAATTTCAGCATGACTTCCTGAAAACGTATGAAAATATTATAACAAGAGGGAAACTTCCAGTTCTTTGTGGTGGGACAGGAATGTATATCGAATCGGTTCTGAAAGGCTATAAATTAATTAATGTACCGGAAAATCCGAAATTGAGGTCAGAGCTTGAAGAAAATTCCAAAGAAGAACTTGTTAAACTGTTAAAATCATTTAAAACTCCACATAACATTACAGATATCAAAGACAGAAAGAGGTTGGTGAGAGCCATTGAAATTCAGCATTATTATAATGACCATCCTGAAATTGATACAAGTTTCCCTGAGATTAAAAATACAATTTTCGGGCTTCGTTTTGAACGTCAAATCATCAGAGAAAGAATTACAGAACGATTAAAGAAACGACTTAATGAAGGAATGGTGGACGAAGTGAAAAATTTATTAGATAGAGGTTTGAAACCGGAACAACTAAAGTTTTACGGGTTGGAATATAAATACCTGACACAATATGTAACAGGCGAAATTTCCTACCGGGAAATGTTCAGATTATTGAACACAGCCATTAATCAGTTTGCCAAGCGGCAAATGACATGGTTCAGGAAAATGGAAAAAGAAGGACATAAAATAAATTGGATAGATGGAAATTTGTCAATGAAAGAAAAAATTAAATCAGCGCTTGAAATAATTAAAAATAAAACATTATGAAAAGATTACTTTATTTTATAATAGCAATCGTATTACTATCATATTGTAAGCGAAGTGAAAAGGAAAATGATCAATATGTTGTGATGCTCTCTTTGGACGGCTTCCGGTGGGATTATGCTGACAAGGTTCCCACGCCTAATTTGGATAAAATTGCAAAAATGGGAGTTAAAGCCGAATCGTTAAAAGCTTCATTTCCTACTAAAACTTTTCCAAATCACTACAGCATGGCAACCGGATTATATCCCGATAATCATGGTATTGTTCTGAATTCTTTTTATGATCCGGAGCTGAACAGATATTATTCGGTGATGGACCGTGAAGCGGTTGAAGACGGTAAATTTTATGGTGGCGAACCTATATGGGTAACGGCTGAAAAACAAGGCATAACATCTGCTTCTTACTTCTGGGTTGGTTCTGAGGCTGATGTTCAGGAGATACATCCGACATACTGGAAAAAATATGACCACGATTTCCCGTTCGAACAGCGAATAGATTCTGTTATTGCGTGGTTGCAACTTCCTGAAAATATCCGTCCGCATCTAATCCTTTGGTATATGCACGAACCTGATAAATCAGGGCACATATACGGACCCGACAGCAAAGAAATGGATTCAGTCATTATTTATCTTGATTCACTTGTGGGTGTGTTTATTGAAAAGTTACAAGATATTCCTTATGCTAACGAGGTAAATGTTATTATAACATCAGACCATGGAATGGGTAATATATCAAATGAAAGAAAGGTCGTTATTGAAGAAAACCTGAATATGGACTGGGTTGATATTATTCAGGGTTATAATCCGAATTTTGTAATTAGGGCTAATGAAGGATATATTGATAGCATTTATCTCACTCTGAAAAAAGTACCTCACATTACCACATGGAAATCCGGCGAAGTGCCTGAAAAATTTCATTACGGAACCAATCCGAGAACACTAGACATTGTAGTTGTAGCCGACAGCAGTTGGAGCGTTGTGCTTAATAATGAGAGACAGGTAGGAAATGGCACACATGGATTCGATAATAACAATAAAGACATGCATACTATTTTTTATGCCTATGGACCGGCTTTTAAAGAAAATTATGTTTCGCCTTCATTTGAGAATGTTGATATCTATCCCTTAATTACACATATACTTGAACTTGAACCTGCAGAAATAGATGGTTCTTTAGAAAATGTAAAGCCCTTGATTATTGACTATTGATCATTGAGTCCACTCCGAAAAGTAAGAAATTAAAAAATGCCACGAAAACACAAAAGCACAAAATATCACAAAATAATGAATGCCAACCAATAAACTTTCGTGGGATTTTGTGTTTTAACCCCGAAAGCTTTCGGGGCAGTGGCTATAAAGCGACTTTTTGGAGTAGGCTCTTTATTGAACTTTAAACTACGATGAAACATGCTCCTTCGCCGCATTTCACGTGGCAAGCCTAAAATCTGAAACCTGAAACCCGAAACTAATAAATTCAATCTTCAAACTTCTTTTCCCCAGCGGTAATTTTTAATGGTAATAAATTTTCGTCGGGTGGTACCACGCAGGAGTATTTATGATTATAAGCGCAGTAAGGATTATATGCTTTGTTAAAATCAAGCATTAGTGTGTTTCCTTCAGGTATTTCACAATCAATGTATCTTCCTCCTCCGTAAGATTCTTCGTTTGAAGTATCATCTTTGAAAGGAACGAATAAATGATTTTCATTTTTATTAAGATCGAGCAGCTTCTTATTTTGAAAAACCGATAATTTAAGATGAAAAGTATCGATTGTAAAAAGAACTTCACCGTATCTGATATATTCCGGCGTCCTGTCGGTTAAGGTTTTCATAATTATAGTTTCCTGTTCAGGATATTTAATTAGTTTAGCTTCAATCTTGTACTTATAATTAACGGGAAAGTAATTAAGCCCTTTGAACTGTTTCTTTTGTTCCGGTGTTAAAGGCGATGAATCGGAATACATAAATTTGATATTCTTTCCTTTTCTGTGTTTCTCTATTTCTGCTTTGTAAGCTACAATAAGGGTGTCTCCATTGTACTGACAAAATAATGGCGAAATGAAAACATTAGTAAGCAGTAAAAATGATAAAATGTATTTTTTTTTCATTATTAATCAATTTTTAGTCTCTTTCACATTTTGCAAAAATATTAATATTTTTTACCTCCGATAATAACTTTTGTATATTAGCAGCCAATTTTTATTTTAATGTTTGTTTGAAATAAGTATTACAATTTAATCTTTTCGTAATGGTCAAAAACTTACCTTTTTTATTAATTTTTATCTTATCGTTATTTTCTATAAATATTTACTCAAATAACAATAATTTTCAAGATACACTTAAAGTTTCAAACGGAGAAACGTTTTATGAAGAACAAAATGTTACTGATGATCTTACTTTAAGCCAGCGTATAGATAATGCTTTCAGTCCTATAGTAGATGTTTTGGGAACATTTTTATTCTGGGATCCGTTTGAAGCTGTTGGAATACATGATCCTTTAGTTTATGACAAATGGGGCGAACCGGTTTTAGGAGATGACGGTAACAACAGGGAATCACCTGTTCCTTTCATTGTAATATGGTTGATCTTCGGTGCTGTGGCCTTTACCATTATAATGAGGTTTATAAATATCCGTGGCTTTAAACATGCTGTTAATCTGATACGCGGCATTTATGATGATCCAAAGCACAAAGGAGAAGTTACGCATTTCCAGGCATTAACAACAGCCCTTTCTGCAACGGTTGGGCTTGGAAATATTGCAGGTGTTGCAATCGCCATCTCAATAGGTGGACCTGGTGCTACTTTTTGGATGATCATTGCGGGAATATTTGGTATGTCGTCCAAATTTACCGAATGTACGCTTGGGGTTAAATACAGAAAAATTGATAAAAACGGAGTTGTGTCAGGAGGACCTATGTATTATCTGCGTGACGGATTACAAAAGAAAGGATTGAAATGGCTTGGAGTTGTATTAGCATTTATCTTTGCCATCCTCATAATGGGTGGTTCTTTTGGCGGCGGAAACATGTTCCAGGCAAACCAGGCTTTTTCGCAACTGACTTATGTTGTCCCTGAAATTGAAAATTACGGTGCATGGTTTGGGATAATCCTTGCCATTCTCGTCGGGATAGTCATTATAGGAGGTATCAAAAGTATTGCCAGGGTTACAGATAAAATTGTTCCTTTCATGGCTATTATGTATGTAACTGTGGCGCTTATTATTATTGTTATGAATATAGATCGTACAGGCGAAGCCTTAAAATTGATATTTGATAGTGCATTTGCTACCGATGCTTTAAAAGGTGGATTTATTGGCGTACTTATCGTCGGATTTCAGCGTGCCGCATTCTCAAACGAAGCAGGTGTGGGTTCGGCTGCTATTGCACACTCGGCAGTAAAAACCGACACTCCGGTTAAAGAAGGATTTGTGGCTATGTTAGGGCCGTTTATCGATACTGTAGTTATATGTACTATGACTGCATTAGTGTTGATCTTTACAGGAACGTATGAGAATCCTTTAGGACTTGAAGGCGCCCAGCTTACTTCAAAGGCTTTTTCCAGTGTGTTTTCATGGTTTCCTTATTTACTTGTCTTCGCAATTTTCCTTTTTGCTTTCTCATCTATGATTTCATGGTCGTATTACGGGCTTAAAGGGTTTGATTATCTTTTTGGAGACTTATCTCAAAAACTATTTCGCAACAGGAACGTTGCTAAGTATATCTATTTTTCCATATTCCTGGTGTTTATCATAATTGGTTCTGCATCTAACCTCGGTTCTGTAATTGCTTTTTCCGATATGATGATCCTCTCAATGGCTTTCCCCAATATCCTCGGTTTATTAATCCTTGCTCCTGAAGTAAAACGGGATTTGATTTCATATATGAAAAAACTGAAATCCGGTGAAATTAAAAGGTATAAATGAGTACAATCAAAATAAATTGTTTAGTAGATTCGTATGAAGAAAATCCTTATTTTTTTCTGATTTGAAATAAACTTCATTTTATTAATTCTACATGTATTAACGGTGAGTATAAGAATAGTAGCCGATTGCGGGCTTCATTCCTGTCAAGTTACAAGAAAGTTGAAGCGGGCTACAACCCTTAAATTTACTACTGAACCGGCTATTATTTTTATATATTGTTACCTGCTGCATTTTTTATTTTTTTATCGTCTTTCTGTGTGAGTTTGTACAAATGGTCTGGTAAAATAGGAAATGCTAAGTCCCAAGTTTCTAAATCATCTTTGAAAATCTGCACCATCTTTTTTGCATTTTCTAAGTCGTTTCGTTCAGGTCTTTCAAGTGTCTGTTCAAGTTCCTTATATTTGTTTAACACGACTTCTACTAATTCAGACATTCCATTTCGTTTTCCTTCTCGGTAAATAAATTTCAAGATTGAAAGTCCGTATTCTGCAATTCTAAAATTGTTCAAGTGGATAAAAGCATCGTAAACCAAACTGAAGCCAATATAAACACACTGCTTACCATTTTCAATTCGTTCGGCTCTTTCTGTGTCGTATGATGAAGGAAAGAATGTTAAAATTAATGAGTGAAGTGAACAAGCAATGTCTGAAGGCATTTGAGCTCTTGTTTGTCCTGCAACGGAATCTAAAAATTGAAAAATCACATTCGCAATTTTTTCATTAGAGTAGTCAACAAAGCGGTAAAGTTTGTTAAGTGGATTTTCTCTTTCATCCCACTCGCTGTTATAATATTCTTCTTTTATTTTCTCAATTTCTAAAAGAATGATTGCTGTTTTCGTAATCCGCAAAACATCTTCTTCTGTTAACTGAATTGAAGTTTGCTTGGCGTTTTTGTCATCAAAACGGTCGTCTTGCAATTTGCGTTGACGATACTTATCGTGAGATAACGGAAAATAACTTGCAAGCAATCTGTCTCTTTGATTGCTTCCTAGAAGTTCTTTTTCAATTCTCGTAGAGTCGTAAGTAGAATATTCTATTTTATCCTGTAACGCATTAAGTTTGTCTGATAATGATGAAGCTGGTAAAGTAGAATAGAAGCCAAGAAAACCTTGACACTTATGTTTTGCAATTCTATCAACAATGTCTTCCTCGTCTGTGTCTTTAACAGCAATGCCTGTATGTGCGTAATGCTTACAACTAACTAACCATTGGATTGTTATCACACCGCCAACACCCGTTCTTTGGTCGCTCACAATTAAGTCCTTCTTTCCATCAGGTCCTCTGTCTGGTCGTCTTATTATTTTGAACCCAATTGTCTCCAAAAAGTCGCAAGTAAATTGCTCAAAGCGGTCTTGTTCTCCACCTCCTTTGTTGGCTTGTGGTATTTCTTTAAAGTCAATTATCATTTCGGTTATCGTTTATTCAAGCAGGTGTCGTCTTTGTTGGGTTGCAGGTAACGTTTTGCTATTCGCAGTACAATGTGGAGCTTGCGCAGCTTTGTATTGCGTATCGCTGGTGTTATGTTACTTTTTTTTCCCGACTCCAAATGTAATAGTTTAGTAGAATATAAAAAAAAATTAGTTTATACGATTTACTCCGGTTTATTCACATGAGAGTTTATTTTACGATAAATTATGGTCTATATCAAACACCAACTGATATGGACTGGTTTTCATTTTCTCATAACCTTTTTACTTGATTTTTTGCTTGTTTGGTCATAATAAATTAAAGAACCCTTATAATATGCATTAACTGTTTTACCAGTTGCTAATGTTAATATAACATCAAAAATATAATCCGTTCCGCTTTGCGAAATAGTAACTGTACCTCCTGTACATTCATATAATGTTCCGATATCTGTAGCAATATTGTAGTTAAAACCAGTTTCCCCCCATGAAAATGTTTGTGCAGCATAATTGTCAGCAAATGTGTAAGTACCAGGAACTAAACCAGTAGATGACGATGACCATAATTCAAGATAAATCAAATTACCCGTCCCCATTGCATCATCTTGTGTAATGGTAATTCCATCATCAACTAAAGTTACATCGAAATTATAATAAACTTCAGAACCATCCCAATCTCCATAATTTTCTAAATATCCTTTTGTTAAAGGGTATTTATTACCATCATACCTTATCTCATTCGCTTTGGTTACAGTAATGGAAGCTGTTGCATTGTCAGATTTCTTGCCATTCTTTGAATATGCTGTCATTTCAACATTATATGTTCCAGCATTTTCATAAAAATAAGTTGGATTTGCAAGTACTGAAGTTACACCATCACCAAAATTCCATTCATAATCATTTCCATCTTTTGAAGTGTTAGTAAATGTTATTACTTCACCAGTTACAACACTTGTTTTACTCGCTGTAAAACTAGCATCTGGTTCTTTTTGACAACTAATAAATGTTATAAGAACAATTATTAATGGTACAATAAATAAATTTTTCTTTTTCATTTTAATTAAAATTTAATATCCCTACTCGTATGGCTTTTCAGCACCGCCCCGTTTTTTTGAGTGGGTTCTGGTCTCCACGTATTATTTTTGTCTCTCGTCAGTCGGTAATGACTATCAAGATGTATCAAAAATCGGTGGTTCTCTTGTTCGCGTATTTCGTTGTGTTGTTTCTTAAACTTGCCCATAACGTTTATGGCTATGAGCAGTACTGGATTTAAAAGTACTCTTTTCGTAGCTTAACCTTATGTTTTTGTTTTTAATTAATTCCACTGCTGCCAGTATTGCTTATGAGCCTGTGTTGTAGCACGTAATTTTATTCAGCTTTAACTTCAATTATCTGAAATTTAAAGTCTTCAACCTTGTCTGGGATATTAATTTTTTCTTTAAAATTTATTGTTTTCCCAGGTCTAACAAATTCAAATATCGTAATTTCCTGATTCCCAATTTTCGAACCAGTTTTTGAATAAAAATCAACGTTTATTTTTACATCTTTTGCTGTAGATAGAACTGCTGAGTTTGTTAAAGATCCACTAAAATATTGGACATATTTAGTTTTCCAAAGTCCCCCTTCATCAACATTCTGTATTCCCGCTTTACTATCTAGGTAAGATGAAATTCTTTCTTTTTCTTTTTGCTTTAATTCGGCTTTAATTTCATCTACCGTTCTGAATTGCTGTAATGTTTCAGTCATTTGTTTTCCATTTTCATACCCGATGTTTTGTCCAATAAAAAATCCTATGGCTCCTAAAATTAGTCCAGTCAAAATTGGTACAATTACTTTTTTCATATTGTTTTTGTTTATTTATTATGTGCTACAACTACTGGATAACCACCACTCACTGGCTCTTATTTCTACTTTGGGCTTAGTTGCCTGCTAAATTAAGTGTTTGAAAAATAAAGAGATATAAGTTTTGGTTTCCTCTTGTCATCTTGTTAATGGTGTTTATACGATTGTAAAAGTACATATTTTTTAATGATGCAAAACAATTTATTAAAAATTTATCAAATCACCCGGTGAAGTAATCTGCGATATGTTCAGTGTTCACCCCGTTGGATAAAATCTTTTTCTTTTATGATGTTTTGCAAATATAAACCGGTATAACCGTATAGCCGTGTTAATAACCGAGTATAACCGGAAATACCCGTTTATTAACACGGAAATATTTTATACTTTTGGCTTGATTATAATATCCTCGTAATCTTTAATTTCCTTATCAAATTCATCTTTATATCAAACACTAACATTAAGGCAACCTCAACTGACATTGTTTCAGTTACGTTTCGTATTACGGCATTTACTTCTTCCATTGTTAAATCTCCCGCCGGCATTGAATTTTTTTAAACATTCTTCGTTGGTTTAATAAATATTTAGTTTACTTTCGCAACACTCATTTAATTATTAGACTGATGAAAATTTTCGTCATTACCGTGTGTCTCTAATTGCCTGTTTATTTCTGGCTTCCGGAAAACAGGCATCCTGGTTAAAATTTCTATGCGGATTTCACGCTTTCAATTCAATTAATTATTTTATTTATTAATATTTAGGAAGAAAAATTATGAATAATTTTTTAACAGATATAAAGGAAGCTATCACAGGTACTGAACAGGATTTTACATCCGGAAGCTTGCGCAGAGCAATTTTCCTGCTTTCGGTACCGATGGTTCTCGAAATGGTAATGGAATCAGTATTCGCTGTTGTTGACATATACTTTGTTTCGAGGTTAGGGGCTGATGCTGTTGCAACAGTCGGTATTACCGAATCAATAGTTACAATAGTTTATGCAATAGGTGTTGGTTTAAGTATGGCGACTACTGCATTGGTCTCAAGAAGAATAGGGGAGAAAAAACCTGAAGAAGCTGCTAAAGTAGCATTTCAGTCAATATTAACCGGACTTTTAGTTTCACTTGTAATAGCTATACCGGGTATAATATATGCATCTGAGCTTCTTCAGGTTATGGGGGCTACAGAAGAAATGTATTCTTCAATGTGGGGATATACGGCTGTAATGTTAGGTGGAAATGTTGTTATCATGTTGCTTTTTATAATCAACGCAGTATTCAGAAGTGCCGGTGATGCTGCAATTTCTATGAGAGTTTTATGGATGGCGAATATTATTAATCTTTTCCTCGATCCTATGTTGATCTTTGGAATTGGGCCATTCCCCGAATTAGGTGTTATGGGTGCTGCCATAGCCACAAATATTGGAAGGGGTTTAGCTGTTGTTTATCAGTTCTACCTGTTGTTCTCAGGGAAAGGAAGAGTGAAACTATCAGTCAAGGATATTTCAATACATTTTAAAACTATAAAACAGCTTGTTAAACTTTCATTGGGCGGGATAGGACAGAACATCATTGCAACTTCAAGCTGGATTGGTTTGGTGAGGATTATTTCTGAATTCGGAAGCGAAGTTTTAGCCGGTTACACAATTGCTTTGAGAATCATCATTTTTTCATTATTACCTTCGTGGGGTATCAGCAATGCTTCGGCAACACTTGTTGGTCAAAACCTTGGAGCAAAAAATCCGGCAAGAGCTGAAAAATCTGTTTGGGCAACCGGTAAAGTCAATATGATCTTTATGGGAGCAGTTAGCCTGATTTTTATTTTATTTCCGTCAATGTTTATTCAATTTTTTATAAATGATATTCTCGTTATTAAAAGCGGTGCATTAAGCTTAAGGATCATCAGTTATGGTTTTGTTGCTTATGGGTTGGGAATGGTGATGGTTCAGGCATTTAACGGAGCCGGGGATACTGTTACTCCAACCAAAATTAACCTTTTCTGTTTCTGGCTGCTCGAAATACCTTTGGCTTATTTGTTTGCAATAACAGCGGGGATAGGAGAAACGGGCGTTTATTATGCAATTGTGGTTGCCGAGACTATGATGACGATTTCGGCTGCGTATCTTTTTATGAAAGGAAAATGGAAGCTGAAAGAAGTGTAAACATTGATATCTATCTTGCAATTGCGGCAAGTGCAACCGTACCAGTATAGCCGGTTCCTACGTTAACATTTACAAGTGTCGGAGTAAATAAAAGCGGCTCCTGACCAACCGATTGATTACTATTGAGAAAAAAGATTTTGCTATCCATTGCTTCATTACTAAATGTGATAGTTGCTTCACCATTGCTATAGCCGGTAACCGAGAGACTAACATCAATAGTGTCTTTTGTAAAGTTAACATTTGTATTTTGGTCTGAAGCAGTTGCATTTACAGCAACGATAGATATTCCCAGAGTGTCATCTATATGACCAATGCTTACATTATTTGTACTTGTTATGTCATTAACTACTTCATCTTTGGAACATGCCAAAAACATAAAAATTGTAATTATTAAACTTAAAAATAAAATTCTTTGCTTTTTCATTTGATTCACTTTAATACAATTTCTGTTATTTTATTATTATTAAAAAATCTGTCAACTCTCTTTTTGTTCAATTCAGACCATTTAATATTGTCTTTCCTGTGTGTAAATTTACTAATATATTTTTTATCACTAATTTTTTTTATAATACCATTAATCCGTGAGCATTCCTCAAGACTTCTTATTTTCGTCAGACCTGCCACTGTCATACAAACCTTTAACTCCAACAGCTTTACCATCCTCTGTTATGATTTGCAGATGGAAATAATCGATTTCCTCAAACATAAATGTATCTTCATCGATCGGGATCATTTTCATTTTCGTGCGGTCTTCACGCTGGTAATATAAAGCGCCGTTTTCAAAAGTAATTTTTCTGGGACCATATACTCCCACATATTTTTTCATGTTTTTTTCATCAAGTGTTTTCGGTTCAAGTTTAGCTTTTAGCCTGACAATTGCCCAGTCAATACCATATTTAATTTTTTCATCCTGTTCCTTTTCCGAAAGCTTTTCAAGAGCCATTAAATAAGCAGTTTCTTTAGCTTCACTTTTAGTTGTTTCTATATTCGGTTCAATACCTGTGCCTTCCCAGTTGGTATTTGTGATAGGATTGACCGCTCTTCCAAACGGTATTGTAATCCCAAAGTTGTCGTTAATTATATGCCTGTCAACGGGATGTGCGCCTCCTCCTGTTGTTTCTCCAATAATAGTTGCTCTTTCCATATTTTTCAAGTTGTAAGTAAATTCCTCTGCGCCGGAGAATGTCCTTGTGCTTGTAAGAACATAGAGGTCGGTTTCCGTCATTTTTTTACCGGGAACGTAAGGCAAAGTCCAAAATTGTTGCGTTTTATCCCCTTCCCTGATATAGAATGAATTTAAATGCTCTGTATCTTCGAAAAAGTAGCTTGTCATAAGTTGGATCAATGATGGACTTCCACCACCATTATCTGTAAGGTCGATGATAAGCGCATTTGTATAAGCAAGAAAATTTAAAGCGGCGATGGCTGTCGGACCAGCAACAGAGGCATCGTAGAATGCATTAAATTTAAGATAACCAACATTTCCGGGAAGAATTTTTATTTCCTTAAACGCAAAATTATTAGATTCTCTCACCTTTTTTTCATATTCTTCGTACTCTTTATTGTTCTCGTCCTCCTCCATTTTCTTTATCATAGCTATCATTTCGGGTGCGTACCTTAATCCAATATGCTTATCATTACTTACCGACCTCAAATCTTCAGTAACTTTTACGGCAAATTCCTGTGGATTATTAATGTCCTTATAAACACCATCCTTCAGGTTTTTCGTTACCAGATCGCCCATTTGTTCTCCGACATCCGGAAAAACATATTTGTCTTTCATAAATTTAGCGATGCTGTCAATGACAAGTTCTTGCTCATCAGCATCAATTTTAATTTCTGTCTCCTGCGCAAATCCTACTCTAAAAAAGGCAAGTATCAGAGTATGTACCAGGAGAATTGCGGTAATTTTTAATTGTCTTGAAGTTTTCATGATTTAAAATTTTATTGGTTTATAACTAATTGCATATATAATGAACATCTGCCAGTTTTATCAGTGAGGTCAGGGTGTTCGGGAATAACATCA
>JADHVR010000090.1 GCA_016783885.1 Bacteroidales bacterium | reverse complement strand
AGGAAAATGTATGAAAGACAGATGCTGATGAATTTCAGGGCAAAAGTCAATAATAATTCTTTCCTTCAGGCTTTAGAAGAAAAAGCGGATATTATTGATAACAGGGTGATGTTTTATTAATTTTAGGATTTTACTTCACTTTTTCCTCCTCCGCCTGGATTATTTCAAAAGTATCTTCATTATAAACAAAAGCAACAATAGCACAATGCCGGTCTTTCCATTCGGCATTTAAAGTAAAACCATCACATTGTACAGTGTAAACAGAACCGGCTGTAATATCTTCATCCGTAACAAGGTCGCCCCAGGTGTCATTAAGCGATCCTCTGAGCATATTATCATGGACAAAATCAAGCCAGTCGGGTGAAGGGCCAAGTGCCGGATCATTATTTTTTTGAGGTGCAACAATGCTGTCTTCAATTATATAAGCGCAAGCCCTGTATGTTCCCGGCAAAGCATTGATGAATTTAATATCAAGCGAAGTATTTAATACTCTTGTTTGTTCATTATAAGTATTGCTGATAGTAATACCTGCATCAGCCGGTCTGGCAACTTCCTGTCCAACGGCAGACTGCCATTCTGTTTCAACGAGTATCCTTTCCTGACCTTCACCTATCCTGTTTATCATCCCGGCAGGATTAGAGACAATGCCAAAAAAATCATTTAACTCTTCTCCAACCTCTGTTCTGAAATCTGCCGTATAAGGCTCATTGGTCGGTTGAGCAAAATAACCGGCATGCACAGCAATAATTACAAGCTGATCCTTATATTCATCTTTTAATTCATGTGCAGTCCCGGCTGCTCCGGGGCAGTTTACACAGGTATGACCGGTATAATCTTCAAGTAATACTTTCCTGTTTCCTCCCCCACCGTTTATTTCTCTTTCATAAGGTTCCTCAATTTTGTCGCAGGCTTGTAACAGTACGATAATTAATGCAAAAAAAAGTAATATCTTAATAATCTTGTTCATAGAAAATTATTTTAAAAACTGCTAAAAATTGTTAATGTTAAACCGCTTGCTGCAGGCACCTTCCGGCAAATACCGCCCACACATAAAATACCTTCACGCTGCAAGCCGTAAGACAATTGAATACGATTAGGCCCGGAAGTGTATCCGAAAGCCGCCGAATAATAATGATACGTATTATTACTTTGCGGATTGTTGAAATTAAATTCGTCCCTTACCGAGAAGAACCATTTTGGAGCTATTGTATATTCAATCAAAGCGGCAGCCCAATTACCCGAATCTTGTCGTGTTTCCATATATTGCAGTTCTAACCTCAAAGCATTTTTACTGTCAAACTTATAAGTTACATCAGCAACTCCCACATGCACTTTATAAATGTTATGGTCGCTCTCAATTTCTTCTTCAATTACATCAAAGTTATAATTCAGGTATGTGTAAGCAAGAATCATTTTCCATTTCTTACTTATCTTTTTAGTTATCTCAATGTTCCAATCTTCGAAATATTTCAAATCCCCGAATTTTAAAAAAGCAGAAGTATAACCTTTTGTTCCTTCAGCGCCAATCGGAGTTGTATCATTCAATGCTTTTTTATCAATAGCATTAACCCTTGTAAAATTAAATTCAAGTGTAGTTCCATAACGCCCTCCAATCTTCGATTTTTTCGGAATCGTATAAACAACCTGTGCATTTACAGCCATTTCTCCATTGGGTTGAGTGCCATACGGATACATAGCTTCAAGACTGTAAGAATGCGTTTTTGTCAGAGGCGGAAGAAAGCTTAAATCCAGGGCATTTCCTGTTTCAAACCTGTCGGATTTAAAGCTCATATTATCGATCCACTTGGCTCCGAGAGTTATCCCCAACCCTTTTTTAGAATATGACCCCGAAATAAATAATGCTTGCCCTTCTTTGTAAATTATATTGTTAATAGCTGATGGATCGTTGATCTTGTATGCATATTCACCCAAAAAATTTACTCGCCCTCTCGAAATATTGAACCTGCCTGAAAAAGCAGTAACGTTTTCGGGTAATTTGTATTTGAAGAAAGGATCATCTTTTTGATATTTACTCATAAAGCCGCCACCAAGTATAATTTTGGTTTTATTATTTTTCCATGCTTTGAATATGTCGTTCAGGAAAAATTCCGCATCTGCTCCTTTTACAATCCCCCTGTCGCTATCTTTATATTTTACCCAATAATACCGTTGCACACCATAAATACCTTTTAATGCAACACCTTTAAAAGGATTAAACTTCACCCTTATTCCATTTACCGAATTATCATAACCCAATGTCCATTCTTCGTAAGCCCTGAATATTAAACCGTTTCCAAACTGATCATAAAAGTTGCCAACGGTTATTTCAAATTTATCTTTTTTATAGGAAGCAAACCAATAAGGAATTCCTGTGCCTTCATAAGCCGGGTCAAATCCAACAAGGGGTTTAAGATAGGATTCAAAACGAAGACCTGCCGTAAAATTTTTATTGGTATAAATAAAATTCCCAAAACCGTTCATACCTACCTTTTCCCCGTTAATATCTTCCTTTGTAATGCCAATCTGCGAATTAGGCTCATAAGTTTGAACATCAACCTGGAAATTACCCCTTACCTGACCGCCAAGAATATCCTGTGCCTGGGTTAAAACAGGCAGAATAGCAATAAAAACAAACAGGTATAAAAACCGGATAACAGTAATTTTCTTCAAGATTATTGATTTTTTAGTTTGCATTTTTACTTTTGATAATTATTCCTGTTCTGAAATATCTTCTCCTGCTTTTACTTTTTTAACAACTTCTATAAGTTCCATTTCAGCTCCTTCAGAAAAAGATGTATGCTGCCAAACTATCTCCCCGTCACCATCGACAACGAAAGTATGTGGAATCAGATTAACATTCATTGCTCTTTTAAAATCGCCGTTCGCATCTAAAAGGACTTCGTAATCCCAGCCTTTACCGTTTACCAGTGGCATTACCTTTGCCGTTGCACGTGCGTCATCAATAGATACAGCTATGAGTTTAACACCTGTTTCATCTACCCAATCATCATACACATCGGCAATTGATGTCATTTCTTTAATACACGGCTTGCACCATGTTGCCCAAAAACTAAGTATTATAGGATTTCCGTCGTTTGAAATATTAGCTGTGTTAAATGTTTCACCGCCCGGTGTTTTCACATCAACCGAAGGTATCTTTCCGTAAGATTTTTTCTTATCCTGTGCATAGGCACCTGTAACAAACAAAACTGCAAGTAAGATTAACGTTAACTTTTTCATCATGATTTTATTAAATATTAATAAATATAGATACTAAAATATAAGCCAAAATTATAATAACTTATCAAACCTCAAAGCAATATTCTATATTATTTTTATTTTGTACTAATCATATATACTTCTAAAATCTTTGCTTCCGCTTTTGGATAGATTTCAACCTGTTCAAATATTGCAGGCAGTAATAATGCCTCCCCTTTTTCAATATCAACGGTTCCTTCTTCATACCTGAGTTCATATTTACCTTCGGCACAAATATAAATAACAAAAGAATCCAACTCGGAATAATCTTTTTTCAAAGGTTTTGTCAGGTGAATTAGGTTTGTATTAAAATATGGACTTTCAATCAATTTTACGGTTTTGTTGGTCTTTGGTTTATAATCGGTTTTATAATTATCATATACTTTAAAATCTATTGCATCAAGCGCCGGTTCAGTATGTATTTCCCGCGTCATTCCCGCCTCATCAATTCTGTCCCAGTCATAAATCCGGTAAGTTACATCAGAAGTTTGCTGGATTTCAGCGAGCAGTATTCCCGGTCCGAGTGCGTGAACTCTTCCGGAAGGCATATAAAAAACGTCCCCTTTCTTCACTTTTTCGAAATTCAAAATACTTTTCAGGGTTTTGTTTTCAAGATGCTTTTGATAACCCTCCTTATCCACTTTTTTACTAAAGCCACTTATCAACTCAGCCCCTTCTTCCGCATCGAGTATATACCACATCTCTGTTTTGCCCAGACTGTTATGCCTTTTCTCTGCGAGTTCATCATCAGGATGAACCTGGATGGAAAGCCAATCGTTTGCGTCAATGAATTTAATAAGTATTGGGAACTCTGCACCGAATTTTTGATATATATTCTCTCCAACAAGGTCTCCCATAAACACCTCAACAATTTCATTCAACTCGTTTCCTGCTAAAAATCCATTTTCAATTAAGGTTTGATTTCCTTCAACGCCGGATAATACCCAAACTTCACCACAATTTGGCAGCGGTG
Organism: Bacteroidales bacterium; assembly: GCA_016783885.1. GTDB lineage: Bacteria > Bacteroidota > Bacteroidia > Bacteroidales > JAADJA01 > JAADJA01. The sequence continues at coordinate 10,623 of JADHVR010000090.1, read as the reverse complement.
AAAAATCTTTTTTTAAAACAGTTTTAATTTTTTTGCCACCCCAGATTTTATCTTTGAATATCGGTTTGAATTTTAAAGGATATAATTTATTCATAATCGGATGTTTAATGTTATTTGTTATAGGTTATTTGTTATAGACTGCAAAATACAATATCTTATTAATATCAATAATGCCTGACATTAAACTAATACCTATTAACATATAACATTTAACTTATAACATGCCATAACGATACCTGTTAACACACTGATTAGTTTCAAGCTGCCAAATTTAATAATATTTTAGTTTTTATTTGAAATGATAGTGTTACTGAAGCGTATCCTGTGATAGCGTCCAGATTTCTTGTGAGGATAATTTGAATGCAACTATACCTTGTTTTTTTGTATAATAAATTTCGAAGGGACGGTTTTCCTGTTTCCAGTAATAAACACTGTCGAACTGAATACTATTCAGGGTTATTTTATTTTTATATTTGTAATTTTCTCCTTTATTGTAACTATCGGTTTGATAAACAACTATTTTAATTTCGTTTTTATAGAAATCACCATCAGCCATTATCACTTTAAATATATCCCATTCCCCAACATCGCCTTTACATGTTTCGAGGTAATATTTAATAACGTATGATGTAGAAGGAGATTCAAAAATGAGCAACTCGCGTTCAAGATTAGCAGAATAATCTTTCTCCACTACAAAAAAACCACTCTGGTCAGTCATATACAAAACATTTTCAAAATATGAGTTGAGTCCTTGTCCGGTAAAAACCATTTTGCTTGTATCGTAATTAAAAATAACCGTTTCATTTCCCGCAAAAGGAATCCATTCTTTGGATGTTTCTTTCAGATATTGATCGTCGGTAGTAATTGACTTGGGGCCGCATCCGAACAAAAGTGCAAAGACAAGTGACAGAGAGAAAATATAAAATAAATTGTAAATCTTCATATTTCAAGGATTATTTTAAGTTAGTTTTTTATTTCTGCAAATTTCTATATCATTAATAACAATTCAAACAATCTCTTAATTTTTACGACAGAAACCTATGAATGTTCCGTTTTGTTATCAAAGATAAATAATTTAATTGTTCAGTATTTGATTATTAATTCAACCTTCGATAATTCACAATGCCCTGTTGAAAAATTTCCATTCATTATTGTAAAAGCATAGTTATTCCGTAATATTTTTGGGTCATAATAAAATATGGCACAGCTTTGTGTCAAAAACAGGCATTTTTAATATTACTTGCTTTATCGGAAAAAATCACAAAGCAGCGACAGGTAGTTCCCCCAATAAAAAAGGGAGGTGGTTAAAGTCCACCCGCTGCTTTTAAAAAATTACCTTTATAAAAGAAAAAATTTATTGATTGAGATAATTTTACTTATTATTTTTCTCTGAACGATTGCTAAATAATATAAAGCAAATAGTTGCCAAAAGAAAAGTATTCGCTACCTGGAAAAAAGTAGTAGTATGTTTTACGCCAAGAAAACCACCCGTGACACCATAAAAAAGGAAATCAATTGCGCCGAATAACATCATTATTCCGGCAATTATAATACAAAGCCAACTAATCCAATTTAATTTTTTCATTTTTACTCCGTTTTTTATTAATGAATTTTTTTATTAGAACTGGTATTATTGTTATGTATATATAAAAGCAACAAATATAATAAAATTTTAATTTTATGTAAAATTTTTTATTAACAACATTTAAACAGCCACTAATATTAAATTTATATATACTGAATCTAAACAGGTATGCAATCCCGATAGCTATTGCATAAGCGTTAACTTCGGTTTCAAAAGGATTATCACCCATTAACCACTATTTCCCCTCTATTTCCTTATACCACTATATCCCTTATACCTTATTCCTCATTTCTCAATATTCCATCTTTCCTTTTTTTCTAACTTTGTATTTTTCAAATCTTATCTTTGTAAAGGATATAGCATAGATGAAAAGGAATCTGTCGGATCGAAAATATGTGATCAATGCAATATTTATTATTGTTGGAGTGATCTTTCTTATCAGGCTTTTATTTATACAAGTGCTGGATGAGAGCTATATTCTGTCTGCCGAAAGTAATGTTCTCAGGCAGAACACCATTTATCCGAACCGCGGATTAATATACGACCGCAACGGAGAATTACTTGTTTACGACGAAGCTGCTTACGACCTGATGGTTATTCCGAGGCAAGTTAAACAAATAGATACTGTTGAATTTTGTATGTTATTAGATATTACTGATTCTGCTTTTAAAGCTAAAATACACAAAGCCAAAAAATACTCAATGTATAAACCTACTGTTTTCCAGGCACAGATATCAAAAGAAGAATACGGATATATTGAAGAGAAACTTTATAAATTTCCGGGGTTTTATGTTCAATTAAGATCATTAAGAAAATATCCTGTGCCAATAGCGGCGCATACACTCGGATATATCGGTGAGGTTAATAAAAAAGAAATTGAGAAAAGTCATTATTACAGGCAGGGCGATTATATAGGAAAAAGCGGGATTGAAAAATTTTATGAAAAAGAGCTGAGAGGGAAAAAGGGGACAGAGATCGTTATGGTGGACGTACATAACCGTGAGCAGGGCAGTTACAGGAATGGCAGGTACGACACTTTATCAGAACCCGGACAGAACCTTTATTTATCACTCGATGCCGATCTGCAGGCTTACGGTGAGAAATTAATGCAAAATAAAATTGGCAGTATTGTAGCTATCGATCCGAAAACGGGGGGAATTATTGCTTTTATTACAAGTCCTGTTTACGATCCGAATTTATTAGTTGGCAGGGTTCGTGGAAAAAATTTTAATAACTTAATGAATGACAGCCTGAAACCTTTAATGAACAGGGCTATTATGGGAACTTATCCGCCCGGCTCAACCTTTAAAATAGTGAACGCTATGGTAGGTTTGCAGGAGGGAGTGCTGCGTGAAGGAACTTTATATTCCTGCTATGGACCTGCTACCACTCCGATAAGATGCACCCATGATCATGTTTCTCCCCTGGCATTAAAAGAGGGTATTGAACAATCATGTAATCCTTATTTTTGGAATGTTTTCAAATCTATCATTAATAATCCGAAATATAATTCAATTAGGGAATCATTCAATAGCTGGCGAAAGCATGTAACAAGTCTAGGATTCGGAAGTAAATTCAACACCGATATACCGTTTGAATTGAATGGAAATATTCCAACATCAGAGTATTATGACAAGATATACAGCGAAGGGCATTGGAATGCACTTACCATACGTTCACTGGCTATCGGACAGGGTGAAATTCTTATTACTCCATTACAATTAGCAAATTTAGTGGCAGTTATTGCTAACAAAGGATTTTATTATCCTCCGCATTTGGTTACTGCTATTGGCACAAAAGACAACAGGATAAAAGAATTTAATGAAAAAACAGAAACTACGATTGACCTGAAACATTTTATTATAATACAGGAAGCCATGCTGAATGTATTTGAAGGTGAGCACGGAACAGCTCGCTGGGCAAGATTGGAAGGGATGCATATTTGCGGCAAAACGGGAACGGTTCAGAATCCGCATGGAAAAGACCATTCAATGTTTATTGCTTTTGCACCGAAAGACGATCCGGAAATCGCTTTATCGGTTATCGTAGAGAATTCGGGTTATGGTTCTACGTGGGCAGCGCCTATTGCTTCATTATTAGTAGAGAAATATCTGAATGATACTATTTCTCGTCCATATATCGAAAAGCGGATTTTAGAAGGTAATTTAATTTCAAGAAATTGAGAATACGGGCAAATATATATCAGAATATCGACTGGATAACAATCCTGTTTTATTTTTTGTTGGTGTTAATCGGATGGATCAACATCTATGCTGCTGTTTATAATGAAGAGCACAGAAGCATTCTTGACATGACCCAAAATTATGGCAAACAGCTTATCTGGATAAGTACATCTGTAATTCTTATATTGATAATTATGATGGTTGATGCAAAATTCTTCTCAACATTTTCCTACATTATATACTTTTTGGTAATTCTGATGCTTGTTGCCGTTTTATTAGTGGGGAAAGAAATTGCCGGTTCAAGATCGTGGTTTCAAGCAGGGAGTTTTTCGTTGCAGCCTTCTGAATTTGCAAAATTCGCAACATGCTTAGCCCTGGCTAAGTATCTAAGTACTATTAACGTGGATATGAGCAAATTTAAAACAAAATTTGTTTCGACATTTATCATCATTTTTCCTGCTTTATTGATCTTATTACAGCACGACACAGGCTCTGCACTGGTATTTTTTTCTTTGATCCTTGTCTTATTCAGGGAAGGTCTGTCGGGAAGTCTTCTGATGATAGGTGTAGTTATAGCCATATTATTTATCCTGGCATTGCTCATTAATAAATTTATCCTGATTGGAGTTCTGGCAATTATTGCTGTTATGGTTTATTTACTTAACAGGGATGTTCGTAAAAAGCTTATCTGGATAATCGGAGCTTTTATAATGGCTTCGGCTTATATTTACAGCGTTAACTATGCTTTCGAGAATGTTCTTGAGCCGCACCAAAAAAAACGTATTAATGTTTTAATCGGAAAAGAAAAGGATATCAGGGGAGCGGGGTATAATATTCATCAGTCAAAAATTGCAATTGGCTCAGGCGGGTTTACAGGTAAAGGATTTTTAAAGGGAACACAAACCAAGTTCGATTTTGTACCGGAACAAAGTACTGATTTTATTTTTTGCACTGTTGGGGAAGAATGGGGCTATATCGGAAGTTTTATATTGATTATATTATTTGTAGGATTACTTATAAGACTGATTTTTCTTGCAGAACGACAACGATCGAAATTCAGCAGAATTTATGGGTATTGTGTTGCTTCAATATTATTTTTCCATTTTGCCGTAAACATAGGTATGACTATCGGATTATTTCCCGTTATTGGTATCCCTCTTCCTTTTATTTCTTATGGAGGTTCATCTCTTTGGGGGTTTACAATCCTGTTGTTTATTTTTATTAAATTAGATTCAATCAGGTTGGAGTTGCTTTAATGCAAATTATACTAAAAACGGGATAAATCCATACGGACAAGTTTGTGACATTTTATAAATAGATATAAATCATTTGAGGTCGGCAGTCCACGGTCCACAGTCGGCAGTTGGCAATAGTCGGTTGGCGACCGAAGACTGAAGACTGACCCCGAATACCGATAACTATCGGTATCGGGGGAAGACTGAAGACTATTGACCGTTATAAATAACTCTTTCACCTTTTTTATAAACTACTATAAATGCATCGATGATACCTTTATCAATCATTTCTTCCTGTATTTTTTTTGCATCTTTCTTTGATGTAAACTTACCGATTGTGTACTTGCGCCAGTTGTTATAAACTTCTTCGTTGACTGCCTCCTCAATGTTATAAATTTCTTTAAGTATTTCAGGCATAATGCTATTTTTCAATAAAGCCAGTATCTGTACACGGTATATAGTTCCTGTTTCTTTATATCTGGTTTTTTGCGGATAAAATTCAGGTGCAATTTCCTTTAATTCACTTAATGAATCCAAACGACTGCCATTCATAAATGCAACGATAAAGGCATCTCTGACACCATGTTCCCCAATGATATTAATCCTGTAATCTTTGGCTTCATCATAAGAAGCGAACGAGCCGATTGAGTACCTGTACCAGGTGCCATTGTAGTCTTCTTTGATTTCTTCTCTCAGATGATACCTGTTAGCAAGTTTCTGTAACGGAATACCTGCCTGGTATTTGGCTCTTACCTGTATCCTGAATTCAATATTCTTTGCCGCGGATACCGCTTCACTGTGTTGGGTATCTGTATCCTTTACTACCAATTCATCCTCAGGCGGCTTTCTATCGATAAAAACAGTTGTTTTAAACTTATAATCTTTACCGGTTTTATTTAAGTATAAAATGCTGGTTAGAGGTAAATTGCCAAAAACCCTGTTTAACTGAACAGTATAGGCGATTTCAAAAACAGAATCCCCGGGTAATTCGTCCCAATACAGGTTAAGAGTATAATTTTTAAAATCCATTCTGGCATTACCAATAACGGTATCCAAAATATTGAAACCAATCGGTAAGACTTGTGTTAATTCTCCCTTCCCATCAATTCTCCCTTTATGAATTTCACATTTCATTTCAAATTTATCATAAGTCCTGAGTTCACGTGGGATTTCATAAATCAGGTTTACATATTCGTCAGCAAAGGATTCTTCCGCTACTTCAACAATTTCAGGGGGAGTTACAATGATTTCTTTTTGTTTCTTTTTACCGAAATTATAAGAAAGACCGAGAGACGTATAATAATATGCATCATTGCGCGAACCGCTTTCTACTGCATCCAGCTTATCAGTACCGGAAAATCGCAAAACAGATTCCAGGTTAATATACCACTTGTCAGCAAGTTTAAAATCAAGTCCTAAGCCCAGCGGAAAAACAAAAGCAGATTCTCTGTTATCTTTTTTTCTTTCTGCATCTTTTGTATAACCAAAGTCATCAAACAAGTTGCCGGTCGAAATACTCTCGGCTTCACTTCTGAAAAAGATCATTCCAAAACCGGTTGTTCCGTAAATAGAAAACCATCTGTCAGAATTTTTTCCAAAAAACAGGTTGCTGAAGTTAACCGTAGTGCCTAACTGGTATTCCATCAAATCGGATTTAAACTTTAAATCATGGCTTTCTTTCTGTCCTTTGAAGCTTGCCCTGAGGAACTGCAAATGAGCTGTAAACACCGGGCTGATGTATCTTCCCAACCTGACACCATAGCCTAAATCGGTTTCGCTTTTTAATTTACTGATGTGATTATTCTTTTCCTGTATATCACAAAATACCTGTGATAGTCCTGCGTTGGCATTAAAATACCAGTGATAATCAATAGAAGATTGGCTTAAAAGCGTATTTGTATATACAATACCAATTGCAAAAATCAGAATTGATAAGAATATTTTTCTATTATTTGATTTCATATACTTCATATTAAACTTCTAACTTGCAAATTTTGTTACATTAGAACCTTTTATATAAACCTTTTATAATATTAAATTGCTATTTTTGTCTTTATAAAACCCGATAAAAATGACAAAGTTAAGTGTAAATATCAATAAAATAGCGACATTGCGAAACGCAAGGGGTGGAAATATTCCTGATGTGCTGAAAACAGCTATTGATTGCGAAAGATTCGGCGCCCAGGGTATCACTGTCCATCCACGCCCTGATGAGAGGCATATCAGGTACCGGGATGTACGAGATATTCGTCCGGTAATAACAACAGAATTCAATATTGAAGGTTATCCGTCAAAAGATTTCATTGACCTGGTTTTGGATGTAAAACCAAACCAGGTAACCTTAGTTCCTGACCCTCCGGGTGTTTTGACATCAAATGCCGGCTGGGATACAATAACCAATAAGCCTTTCCTGAAAGAGGTTGTTTCCGAATTTAGAAACAATGGAATCAGGACATCGATCTTTATTGAAACGGATGATGAAATGATCAGAAATGCATCAAAAACCGGAACCGACAGGGTTGAACTATATACCGAAAGCTATGCGAAAAATTATCCTGTTGATAAGGAAAAAGCTATTCAGCCCTTTATTGAAGCAGCAAAGGTAGTAAGCGAGGTAGGACTGGGTATAAATGCCGGACACGACCTGGATTTGAATAATTTGAAATACTTTGCTCAAAACATCCCCGGTTTGCTCGAGGTTTCCATCGGTCATGCACTTATTTCGGATGCATTGTATTTGGGTTTGGAAAATACAATTCAGTTGTATCTGAGAGAATTGAGGGTTTAATATGAATAGATTATGAGTTCTGAATTGACATGGCAGGTTGAAAGACAGCCTGTGCGAGAGCATAACCTGCCTTGTCGAAGATTCAACAATTCAACAAATTATCATTTGTAATTTATATCCCCTTATTCGGCAACAAGCCTCGGTAATATTTTTAAAAAATATCTTGTTAGAATAACAAGAAATCATAATTTTACACTGTAAGTATAAAAAACCTAAAAAACGTAAAGAACCCATTAGATGAATTTAAAATATAAACAACAAAAGGTGTATATATCAGCAGAATACTGTTGGATATGTACACAAAATGTGAACATATAAGAAGTTACCAACCATATTAACGACCCAACAACGTGATATAATAGTGTCTGAAAATATGCAAAGTTTCAATCTACTAAACCTAATAAATTGTCTATTTTAAATGATCGTTTTGTAACAAATATTCTAGTTTAACCGTCATTCTCATGATAACTTAATTTTAAAATTAAAATTACCATCATGAAAAAATGTATTATTACAATTCTAATTTTAGTCATATCCTTATCTTCCTTTTCGCAGGATGACTGTAATTGCGAACAAGCATTAAATCAATTAATAGAAAAGGTGGAAAGTGATTATCCCGGATTTAAGGAAAAAACAACTTACGAGCTAATTTACAGCAATTTCAAGGAAGGATTAAAAAGTCAATCAAAAAACATTCAAGAACAGGATTGCTTTGATTTATTAAAAACCTATTTAGGTTATTTTAAGGATGGTCATATTGGGCTATCGAAAACTGGTGATAAAGAAGTTGCCCAACCCGAAGAAAAGGATAGTAAATCTTATTCAAAAATAAAAATTAGTACGAAGGACTTTTATAAGTACATTTCAAGTTCTACCGACGAACTGGAAGGAGTTTGGAAATCGGGTTCTTATAAAGTCGGTATTATTAAGAAAGACAACGAATATCAGGCATTTATTATTGAAACCGATAACAAATTCTGGAAAGCCAATGAGGTTAAGTTTAGCTTAATGAACGATGGTAAGGCTAATTATTTTATGGGAGACCATTCATTAAGAGAAGACAACTATGAGTTGTTTGATGGAGCCATTTTGTCCTTTAAAAATACCAAATCTGCTTTTTTAAAAGAACTACCGAAACCCACATTGACAGAAAATGAAATTCAAATGAAATTGAATGAAATTGAAGGTTTCTATTTTAAAAAACTAACAGACAAAACGGTTTTACTTCGCCTTTCCGCTTTTGATTACTTCTATGTTGAACGTATCGAAAAATTAATCGATGCTAATATTAATCTTATTGAAAATTGCGAAAACTTAATCATTGATGTAAGAGATAATAATGGAGGAACGGACAATGCTTACGAAAAACTTCTGCCATATATCTGCACAAATTCGATAAGATCATTGGGGACTGAGTATTTGGTTACACCAACATTAATTGATGGATTACAAAATTGGCTTGATCAAACACCAGATGAAGAAAAGTACTTGAAAGATAAAAAAATGGTTCGTGGATGGATTAAGCTCTTTAAGAATCATATGGGCGAATTTGTGGATCCTGATTCGACGGATGTTTATATAACCGAGGTAGAAATTGCAGTTCATAGTCCGGAGCAAGTAATAATCTTGGCGAATAAGAATACTGCCAGTTCAGGAGAGGCCTTCCTTTTTCGTATGAAGCAAAGTAAAAAAGTGAAAATATTGGGAACACCATCATACGGTGCATTGGATTACGCTTCGCAACGCTATTTTGAATTTGGTTGTGCAAATTATCAACTATTATTGCCAACATGGAGAGCCAGAAGACTTCCTGATTATCCTATCGACAATATTGGAGTTCAACCCGATATTTATTTGGATAAATCTGTTGAAGATTGGCTTCAGTTTGCCGTTGATTATTTAGAGAATTAAGAAATAACTCAACTATCATCAATAAAAATACGGTTGGTAACAATGTATAAAAATAATAGCCGAAATAGCAATAAATTCAAGGGTTATAGCTTGCAACAACTTTTGTGTAACTTGACAGGAAAGTACCATGCAGTCGGCTACTATTCTTATACTAACCGTTGCCAGTAATGTTCCAAAAGAAAAAACCATTAGTGGAATTAAAAGAATTGAATTTTGAAATTGGAATTAAAACTGAATTGAAAAGAATTTAATTGAAGTTGAAAAATTAAGAAGTTTTGTTCATTGACAATTATGCACTTTGAATTAATTTGACTGGACTTTGAAATTCGTTCGGGAATTAAACCATACTTGAAAAAAGTAATTTTCATTGACCGAATATTTTTACTTTAAATTGACTTTGCTTGAGAATTAAAAGATTCAGGAAAAAGCAGTTTTGACTTAACATTAATTGAAAAGAAAATTTGAGTGAATTTATAAATCCAGAAATTATTAATTTATAAACTGAATTATTATGACCTGGAAATTTTGTAATTTTATCACCTCTCCCTTCCTGAATTGAATTTTGAAAAAGAAACTAAATCAAAACTAACAAAACTAAAACTGACTTAATTTTCTGAATAACTTGAAAGTGGAATTTTGAATACTGAAAAAACACTACTGGCAACAGCACCTAATAGCACATGGCCGCATTTGGGTCATCAAGAAAAATTAATTGTAAATTAAACATACAAGTAATCAACATAAATTTGAGTAGCGAACGGCCACGTGCCATATTTGCAAACCGTGTGTGCCTTGAACCTTAGCTAACGAACAAATAGCAAAGGGTGCTGTACAAATGATGGAAGACCTTAATGAAACGATTCTTGAGTGCGGAGGACGAGCGAACTGTCTGGCCGGCCCTGAACGAAAGACTTAAGGGAA